>NZ_JAMYRE010000038.1:0-41730 GCF_040321265.1 Mesorhizobium sp. M0491 | reverse complement strand
TCGCGGGAATCGGTGACGTTGAACATCACCAGCCTGCCATGACCGCCCTCTCTCAGCGAATTTGCAGAACTCTCAGCACACTACCCCCTGCCTGTCAGATCATGGTTGTCGGCGACAGCTCCCTTCGACCTTGCAAGGAGAATGCAAGGTGCCGTGCAAGCGGCTGACAACACTTGGGCCGGTGGCAGAAGTCCGCAAGCACCCCGGCAGCGCGGTCAACGTTGAACCACCCGTTCAGCCGAATATGCCGGTGCAGTTCCGGTGGAAAGGGCCTGGCCTAGACGGCTCTCTTGTTACCCCAGAGCATAACGTGCAGCTGCGGTAGCACGCGGGCTTCGAACCATTTGTCGCGGGTCACGCTGTCAACCAGCCACTCCATGCGCTTCAATATTCCGTCAAGGTCGACGGGCGCGTCATCATTTGCCGGGTGTGGCGGCGTGTGATTGCCGGGTTGCAGATAGATCGGAAGTTGCGGAAATTGCGCAGCGGCGTCTTTCGCGTAGGCGTAGTCCCTTTCGTCGAAAACAATGAGCTTGAGCACGATTTGGGGCTTGCCTTGTGCCGCCTGGAGGCACGCCTCGACAGCGGCCCAATCTGTCGTCATTTGGCTTGACGGCGGCTTTGGGCTGAGGATCAGCACGTCAAGGTGCGCAAACCAGTCCCTGGCAAGCGAACCTTGGGTTTCCAGCGCAAAACGGTAACCGTCACCATGGCCTCGGTCGATGAGCGCGCCGAGCGGCTGGATGGCCGGATTGCCGCCTGACAGTGACACCATAAGCGGGCGGCCACCGGAAAGCGCAAGCACATTTTTCCACACCGCGCCGACGGACATCATCTCCCATTCATGGCGGAATTGATTGTCCACAGCATGCAGGCTGTCGCACCAGGAACAGCGAAAGTCACACCCGCCGGTTCTGACGAAGATCGTCGGCAAACCTATGAGCACGCCCTCGCCCTGGATCGTCGGCCCGAAAATCTCGCTAACGCGGATTGCGGGATGCGTATTGGTCATGGCCGGTATTCCGCCCAGGTTTTCGGCGTTTCGCTCACCCGCACGGCCGCGGTTTCGCTCAGGCGTGCCTTGCACCAGTCGTAGAAATGTCTGGCCAGATATTCCGCCGTGACTTGCTCGTGTCCCAGCACGTCGTTGAGATGTCGGTGGTCGAAGCTCTCGTCGATGTAGCGTTTGAATGGCGCCAAATCGTGGTAGTCGCGCACGAAGCCGTGATCGTCCAGTCCATTCGCTGAAAGCTCCACTTCGACGATGTAGTTATGTCCGTGCAGGCGCGCGCATTGGTGATCGGGTGGCAATGAGGTGAGCTGATGCGAGGCTGAGAAGTGGAATTCCTTGGTGATGCGGAACATTACGCGGTGGTCCTTCGCAGCGCTCCGAGCCAGAAGTCGGAGTCCTCGTACTCGGTTGGGTCCGGGTGCCCAGCGATGTGGAACGCCTCACGCCGCTCGACGCAGGTCCCGCACCTCCCGCAATGACGCTCGGCGCCCTTGTAACAGGACCAGGTCTGCGCAAAGGGCGTGCCGTATGTGGCTCCATCCCTAACAATGTCCGCCTTCGTCAGGTTCACATAGGGTGCATAAAGGCGAATCTGCGCGTAGCCGTCGAGCGCGTGGTCCTGCATCATCTGGAAAGCATCGATGAAGGCCGGACGGCAATCGGGATAGACAATATGATCCCCACCATGCACGGCCGTCGCCACCGCGTCAGCGTCTTGCGCTGCGGCGAGGCCGAAGGCAATGGCCAACATGATGGCGTTCCGGTTGGGCACCACCGTTACCTTCATCGTATCTTCGGCATAGTGCCCATCGGGCACGTCCACATTGTCGGTCAGCGCGGAGCCGGAAAGGCCGCCGCCGATCTCGTGGATGTCGATGATTCGCTGCGGGACGCCCAGGCGCTCCGCGCAAAGGGTGGCGAAGCCCAATTCCTTCCTATGCCGTTGGCCGTAATCGAACGATAGCAGGCCGGTAAGCTGGTGCTCCGCTGCCACCTTGTGAGCAAGAGTAACGGAATCCAATCCGCCGGAGCAGACGACGAGAGTCTTCATCGTTGGGTCCTTGTTTTAACCGGGTAGGCTGCGACCGGAGATTTCTCTGCGCTCCAGTACTTCAGGAAAACCATTTTGTGAAGTGAACGGAGACCAGTTTCGTGCGCTTGCGTGCGGTGCGCAAAACGCCCTCGCGGTGAGCTGCAAGGACACGGACTGATGAGACGTCACGCTTCAGCGGAATGCTCAAGCGGCCGCTGCTCGCGGACAAAGTTCTCGACGAGCAGAGCCTGGCGGTTCCGAGCGCCGAGGGACGACACTGCAACGGTTGCAGGGTACAAGGAGCCCGGATGGCTTGCCGCAAAGATGACCGGCAAACCCTGAATAACCGGTGATGAGCCGACATCTGTGAACAAGCGGTGTGGTCGATTGCAATCACCCATGTCTTGCGCACAGGTACCTTATGTCAGTGGATGAACTGAACTTGATGGTTTTACAGATGGCAGTCGAAAGCGTCCGCTCGCTCTCGTTGAGCTTCGCTGAAAAAGCCGCCGAGATAGCCACCAGGAGCCGCGGAATCCTGCTTTTCGACGTGCGGATCGACGGTGACGCGCAGCTCCAGCGGGTCGCAGCCATCCGATATCACGGCGGCCAATTCGGCGTGCTGGCGTTGGATGTACACGGCCTAGTTACCCACTATTGCATCGTTAACGGTATGTTCTCACATTACATTGCGTCCTTGGAGAGCTGGCACAGGATGCCCCTGTCGATGCAGGCCAAGATGGATGCCAACGGCAATGCCCGTCTCTTCGTAGCCGCGTTGCGGGATGCCGGACATATGCTGGGCACCTAGCATTGGGCGAGAATGCATCTGTGAATTTTGCATGTGCGTCACTGCGATGGCGCCGGCATGATCGTCATGCTCCAAAACGGCTGCGGCCCCCGCGAAGCGGTCGCCGCGATGATGGTGATCAACGGCGTTGCATCGATGCGAGCGTAGACAGAGGTCTCCTCCTGGCATCGAGCGCATGCAAGGAGCTACGCAAGCGCAGCTGCATCAAGTATTTTGAAGGGACGACCTCATGCATGGAGCTTGCGCTGCATACGGGCGGCGCGAGCCGCGTTGCCATCCAGCAGAGAGGGTCTTGCGGTACTCTCAATGACCCGAGATCGCAAATGGACGTGGGTAAGCACCAGAACTGCAACACCCATGGTGGTCCGCTGGACTCGCTGGAGGAAGCACAAGGTGTCGGCGGGCAGAGCGCAGCGAGTGCCTACCTCGATCTTTCTAGAAGCGCGCCGGCAGCCTGGGCGGGGGGGCTTGGGGTTAGACTGCCGGCGCACGCCACTCACGAAGAGCGGCCCCTTTTCGTGGTTCGAACACCCATAGTCAACCCGGAAACGTCAGGATGCCCGCCATGTTATTTTCAGAGCGGCGCGATGCCGGCCATGTTGGCCGATTCAGCCTAGGAGTAGCCACTCTCGTAGGCCGAGTTGATGCTCAAGCGCCAGCATCGCCTCGCCGAACTACCAAGAGTTCGCCGTTACAATCCTTCGTCGCGAGCCGATGCCCTCGTGCACGTTTCGTAGCACTCCGGGCGGCTATATCGCGTTGTTGTTCGCGAGCCCATGTGAAGGGTTCCTGCATCGGAAAGTTGACGAGATTCTCTTGGCGGTACTGCGCCAGAGGCATCCCAACGGAATCAGCGTCTACAATCAGCCGCAAGCTTCACATCACAAGAGCGGTAGTCCACCCATTGCGGATCATCCGACTGATCAGGCGGCGTCCGAAATGTGCGACTCTGCCTCAAGGATTCCCACAGGTATGGAAAGCGATCTCGCTATCCGATCCCGATATCCCTTGTTGTACCTCAGACCTCGCTCGATGTTTTGAATTTCCTCAGCGGCAAGCCCGCTCGCGACCGTCAGGTCCTCGATCGAATACCCAAGGTGCTCACGATAAGCGCGGACGATGTGGGTCCCCTGCGACATAGCCGTCAAGACTGGTTCGGGAATGCGCGAATCGTTCATAAACATCTCCAAGAACATGGGAGCTCCCTCGGGAGATACCCCCCGGCGGCGCAGACCAAGCAAATCAAAAAATGGACGTCCATTCAGCCGGACCGGCCTCATCCATGGAATGGGCCGCCTGAATTAGGAGCTGGGTCGGAATATGGCGGCTCACCTCCTTCTAATCAAGAAAGCCAACGGCGAGAGTTATTCGCGAAGGATCGCAGGTCGGATGCGCTACAGCCGATCAGGCCATCTCAGGAGGGGGCCCTGGAACTCTGAACACCAACTCGAACTCCCGGTACGGACACTGCTTCCTTCGGCCAATCTCCACCGGCGGGGGAGCGAAAGACCCACTCTTGAAAGCCCCCGGCTGCGTGCTGACGTCGGCTCTAGGAAGCTCGATCGCCCTGTGCCCCGATCGACCGGCCGAAAAAAGGGATTCCAAATTCCAGCAAACACTGGTCATCTGGTTTTCATCCGGATCCAGACAAAGGGTAGCTTTCCATCGAGAGCTTCGCCATCTGTACAGGTTCACAATCATTCGACCGTGACCGATTTTGCGAGATTGCGCGGCTGGTCTACATCTGTCCCCATGAAGAGCGCCGTGTGGTAGGCAAGAAGCTGTATCGGCAGCGAGAAGATCATTGGCGCGATAATCTCGTCGACTACCGGCAGCACGAGCGTGTGCATGGTGTCGAGTTTCGATGCGGCTGCCCCATTTTTATCGGTGATGAGGATAATCCGCCCTCCACGGGCAGCCACTTCCTGCATGTTGGAGACGGTCTTGTCGAAAAAGCGGTCATGGGGCGCGATGACGATCACCGGCATGTTCTCATCTATCAATGCAATTGGCCCGTGCTTCAATTCACCCGCTGCATAGCCTTCGGCATGGATGTAGGAAATCTCCTTGAGCTTCAGCGCTCCTTCCATCGCTAGCGGGAAACTGGTGCCACGGCCGAGATACAGGACGTCACGACACTTTGACAGTTCGCGCGACAAGAACTCGATCTCCGGCTGGATGCTGTTGAGTACCTGGCCCATGACGCGCGGCAATTCGGCGAGGCTCCTGACGAGTGCCTGCAGCTCGCCTTCGGGGACGGTCCCGCGGGCTCTGGCGGCGCTGATGGCGAGTGCGGCTAGAACGGCAAGCTGGCAGGTAAAAGCCTTGGTAGAGGCGACGCCGATCTCCGGTCCGGCAAGGATCGGGAAGACCGTATCGGCCTCCCGAGCGATGGTCGATTCGCAGGCATTGACGATAGCGCCAATTTTCAGCCCACGCTCCTTGCAGTACCTCAACGATGCAAGCGTATCGGCGGTTTCGCCGGATTGCGAAATGAAAAGAGCCGCGGACTGCGGCGGCAAAGGGATCTCGCGGTAACGGAATTCAGACGCAACGTCGATTTCAACCGTCAGGCGCGCATAGCGCTCGAACCAGTATTTTCCGATCAGTCCGGCCAGATAGGCGGTCCCGCAGGCAGAGATCGCCAAGCTCGGAACCTTGGCGAAATCGATGCCAGGAACCATGTCGCGACCCTCTATGATGTTGATGTAACGACGAAGAGCATGGGCGACGACCTTGGGCTGCTCGTATATTTCCTTCTCCATGAAATGGCGATGGCTGCCCTTGTTGGCCAGATCGGCCGCGGCCGTGGAGATATGGCGCGGACGCTCGACGGGATGGCCGTCGATATCGAAGATATGGGCGCCCGAATTGCCGACAATGGCCCAGTCGCCGTCCATGAGATAGGTAATTTCATTGGTGAAGGGCGCAAGAGCGATCGCGTCGGAGCCCAGGAACATCTCGCCGTCGCCGTGACCGATCGCCAGCGGTGGTCCGTTGCGCGCCGCCGTGATGGTCGAGGGTTCATCTTCGAAGAGGATGGCAAGCGCATAGGCGCCCCTGACGCGTTTCAGCATGGCACGCGTGGCCTCTTGCGGCCTCATGCCCTCGCGGCGGTATCTTGCCAAGAGATGCCCAACGACCTCGGTGTCGGTGTCGGTCTGGAACTCGGCGCCATCCGCCGCCAATTCGTCCTTCAGCTCGGTGAAATTCTCGATGATGCCGTTATGGACGACGGCGACACCGTCGGTAAAGTGCGGGTGCGCATTGCGTTCCGTCGAGGCCCCGTGGGTTGCCCAACGCGTGTGGCCGATGCCGACTTTGCCGCTCAGCGGCTCTTCCTTCAGTCGCCTCTCGAGATTGACGAGCTTGCCCTCGGCGCGCCGGCGGTGCAAGGCACCGTCGATGATCGTCGCAACGCCGGCGGAATCATAGCCGCGATATTCCAAACCCTTCAACGCGCCGATCAACCGATCCGACACCGGCTGTTGCCCAACGATGCCAACAATCCCGCACATGTTCGTCTCCGCATTTTTGCAGGCAGCATCAGCCCACGCGAGACGGATACCCATCCGGCCGCTTTAAGTGGCGGCCTTGTAGTAGTATTCCATGATATTGGTACAATTGATTGTAGTGATCACTACCATCCACCCCATGGATAGGTCGGCTGCTGTGGGGGCCTAAAGTTCTATTCGCGCCTGACGCTTATGAGAATCGCAGACTCACCCGCGGCAGGATCACGGCCTCAGAAAGGCCAGCAGGCCTTGGACAGTGGACGGACGACCGGCCTGCGAGCCCTAGTCAGGCAGTCCGGCATGTAGAAGCATTGTGCCGCCGACTTCGGGATCGGCGATGGTCTGTCTCGGCGACAGCCTGAGTTCGCTTCGCGGGCCGCGCGGCTCGCCCAGGACCGTCGTCGTCTCGCGCGGCGCCGGTGTCAGTTGACGATGGCATAATGCCCGCCGGGGGCGAGCGCCTCGCGCACGGCACGTGCCAGCCGCGGTCGGTCCGGGACGCCATGGAAAGCGTTGGCCATGAAGACGAGGTCGGCGGGGCGTGACACCAGAGTAGCGAGTTCATAGGCGTCGCCGGCGACGAATTCGCAATTGGTCACGCCGGCGGTCGACCACCTCCATGCCCGGCTTCAGCCCGGTTGCCGCCAGCGCCATCTTCGCTGCGGTCCGGTTTGTCAGTGCTCGTTCCTGGCCTTGGCAAGAACACGAACTTCGGCTTCGGTCCGGAATGGCAATGTACCCCGATGGCGAAGGGCGGCCCGATCTGCGTCAAGCGCATCGCCGGGGAAGAGACGAAGTGATGGGCAACCCTCTCACAGTCAATTCGCGGTTGACTTATTTGTTCTCCGGCGAAGTGCGACAGCTGCTCGTATCCAGCAGCGTGAGCGATAGTTGATCAAATGCTGCCAATGAGTTTTGATACTGCAATCTTTAGACAGCCGCCTACCATGAATGTGCCATCGCGTTTCGGCGATCGAAGGAGCGAAGCCGGGTGTCCAGTCGTCACTACATATTCCCGGAGAACAGCGAACCTCTGCGGCTATCGCGGCGGCTTGTGGAGGGAATGATCTTCGGAAAGGACGCTCTCGCAATACGCCGGCACACGCCAGCGGGTCGTCTCGGTGATAGTTGAGAACGAAGGCACCGCGCCGAATCGGATTCTAGATGCCCAAGGAGCCTATTGGGTTTTCGATGCTGCGGGCGATATCCGAAAAGGCCTCACACGGTCGACTAGCGACATTATGAGCGCCACCTTCAATGATTCCGACAACAAGGGAACGGTGGTGGCACTTCAGCCAAAGCTCTCCAAGAAGAGGGCTGAGGAGGAGCACCGCTGGGTAGTGGGCAAGGCCGAACTCGACAGGATTGCCGCAGACATCTGGCCGAAGGTGAAGTCGGACAAGATGAGATCCGCGCAGGGGGTTTCGGTGAAGCGACCGCCGCTTACCTATGATGCTCGGCTCGCACTCGACGAGGCTACCGCAAATCTGTGGAAGATTTCGCACGCAGTAGCTGAACTTAAGGAGCGTAGCCTGAAGGGCTTTGCCCATGAGGCTGGTTCGAGAGGTGCCGACCGCCCGGAGCACGAACTTCTCTACCAAGCCATCGCCCAGGTGGCAGATCAGCGACTCGAAATTCTGCGACGTCGCAGGACCGGGAAAGGCGTCTGGTATGCCATAGTGGGCGTAATAAAATGGAACGGCGACCACGTAGGCCAGAGCGTAGCCAGGTTCCACGAGAAGTGCGAAGGAAAGCGTTCAGCTGTCGTCGCGGCGAGAAAGCTTCTCGCCGAACATGCCAGTGAATTCGCGGAAAATATGACTGTGGAGGCCGAAGTGCTGACTGACCTTGAATGGCAGGGCAGGCTCCGTGAAGTGGAAGATTGAGGGTCGCGCCATGGCGGGCTACTTGATTTCGGTGTCGCAGATGCGTGGCCAAAGACCGACACATGCTGCCAGGCATATGCATCTGCGGACGGGTTTGACTTTTGATATTGGGATAGGCAGGAAGGAAGGTCGCTTGCTGTACAGACGAGCTTATCGGCGAGGTCGAGAATCCTAGTACCGGTCAATGGTAGTGCATCCACAGCAGTCTGATTTCGACAGCCGTCGTCGAGCCGGAGTGCGCACCGGGGCAAAATCAAATGCTTCGGGCAAAAGCAGATGGACATCATTGGAGTGCAACACGAACGCGGCAAAGCTGCGCAGGTGATCATGGGCGGGCGATGGTAGCCTTCAAGGCCGACAAGCGGCAAACGCCCTGGGATCGTGTGCAGGGCAAGGTCGGCGGACCGGTTCCGAAGTGACGTAAGGAAGACAAGGCCGAGTGGCTGAAGCTCGACTGGTCGGCCGGGTCAAAACCTTGGGCTAAGCGAAGCTGCGACGCGCAAGGCTGCTGGATTTCTGGGAGGATAACAAAGAGCGCGGCCAGTCTCGAGCATATTGTAGGATTGTTACCGAAGCGGCGGCCGGGATGGACTCTCATCATTGTGGAACTACGTTTGGGATGATGGCACAGCCCTTTGAATCCGCCCCGGTAGGCGCTTCATATCAGCTGGTCGTGGACCACTATGAGGCAGCGGTTTCACTCCAGGAGCGCATTGTGACTCGCGCTCGACCAGTCGGCTTGTCAACGAAAAGCAATGACGAATTCCTGGAGTATCTGAATGCCGTGTTAGCGCGGGCGCGCCAAACCTTGGCTCGCGCCGATCAACGCAGTTAATCAAAAAAATGGGACATCCGGGGTTCGCAGGCATACAGTGTGCGATCGACGGCAACTCTAAGGGCGTCCGTCGGCTGTGAGCGATCAACATGCTTCCGCCCCAATAGGGAGAGGGAGCTATGACAGACTCCAGTTCACAAACTCACACTGCCGCGCAACGCGACACCCGCCAAAATTCCATCTATCGCAATTCGCTGCTGCTTCGAATGTGCTCGGCAGATTTGGCATTGCTGCAACCTCACTTGGAAAGCGTCTCCCTTGGACTGAAGACGCATCTCGAAGTGGCGGGGTCACCAATCAGAACCGTGTACTTCTTCGAGAGCGGTCTCGGGTCAGTGGTGGGCGAACTGCGGCCTGGTATTGAAGCTGAGATCGGAATCATTGGTTGTGAGGGCATGACCGGCTCAGCGCTTATCATGGGCGATGACCGATCAACGCACGATTGTTACGTGCAATTAGAAGCCCGCGCCTTTGTTATCGACGCGGGCCTCTTCACCAAGGCGCTTTTGACAAGCCCAACCCTGCGAACTTTTCTGCTCCGCTACGTTCACTACTTTCACCTCCAGGCAAGCTTCACCGCGCTCAGCAATGCCCGGATGAACATCGTCGATAGGCTCTCAAGATGGCTGGTGATGTGTGATGATCGCGTGGACGGAAACCGCTTGGCGATTACGCACGAGTTCTTATCAGTCATGCTCGGTGTCAGGCGGCCCGGCGTCACCATAGCGCTGCAAATATTAGAGGGGCAAGGTCTGATACGATCGATGCGAGGAGAGGTCGTTATCCTTGATCGCACGCGTCTGATTGCGCTGGCTGACGGGTCGTATGGCAGGGCTGAAGCCGAATACGCTCGGCTAATCAGCCAACTGCCTTGGCCGCAGGCGCCTGATCGCCAATGATGTGCTCGAACAGGGAGATGGCCGATCTCCTGCATTGAGGCCATGTCCGGGTAAGCCGCCTAAACAGAGCCTTCACCGCCGACGTTGCCGAGCATCAGATCCAAGACGAAGCTGTCATGCCGGCACCGCTGCATGCGCCGCCCCAGGGAAACCGCCCCTCGCATCCATTCAGGATTCCGAAGCACGATACGGCTGTGCACCACCTTCCGGCCACTGCAAAGGGGACCCGAGATGACTCGGTCCGTAAAGGAGGTTTTCGAAGAGCATCTGAGGCGATATCGAGGAGGATCTTGGGGCGCACTGCCGTCTAACCTCGATTAAGCAGGCATTCATGCGCTGGTTGGAGCAATGGCGAGACTCATTGCACCAGCCCAGTTCAAGGCATGTGCGGACAACCGCTTTGGGCGCCGAACAGATCGATTGGCGGCACAGCCTTATCTTGCCTCACAAGACTTGTGGTCCGGGAAGGCTGTTTCGGGACTTTTCGAAATCAGCGGATCACAGGCTCGCCATGGAAGCGGCGGCGTGATGGAGGAGAAACCCCGAAGCCAACTTCCATCATCAGCCGTGGCCTGTGCGCCGGCACGGTGCCCATATGGAACCCGAACGGATCCTCGACGAAACCGAAACCGGCCTCGCCGGTCAGCGTGACCGGGCTCTGCTTGCCGTACACGTCCAGAATCTCTTGCGCGGGATGGCCGACGACAAGCGTAAGTTGGTGCTTGAGGGCGCGGCGATCATGGCTGCCGCGGACATAGACATGCGGGCCGGTCCCCTCGTCGACGGGCACCAGATAGAAAAAGAACTTCAGCATCCGCCAGTCGTCCAGATCGAAGTGGTATTTGCCGAGCGAAGCCAGGTTCTTGTCGGCGTCCGACGCCTGGCCGGTCGGGAAGCTCCACCAGACGCGCGTTGTGATCAGCGTCGCCTGGCCGCCGAGATAGTGCGCGGCAATATCCATGAGCAGCGGATCGTTTTGGATGGCAACGGCCGAGTTACAGCCCAGAATGCGCTCGAAATAATGAATGACCGCTGAGCAACGGACGGCCAAACCGCGCCTCAGCCTCCGCATGCTCCGCCGGCATGAATTCGTGCCGAAACAAGGTGTGCACCTGGCGAATGCGGCTACATCTTCAGCCACCATTGTTGGCAGGACGAGGCCGGGAAAAAGCCCATCCATCCGCAGCGCGTCGACAACGTCCTGGCAATTGATACCGGCAAACATCGTGTCCTGGGCTCTTTGCGACCTTCGGACCGGCTTTGCACCACGCCAGTGCATTCTCCGTGCCGGCATGGTGCGCGCCAACATGAACATGGGCAGCCACGCCGGGTTCTCGCGAATATCCGACAGGTAGGTCGGAATGCGTACGGCTATGCGACGCAGCATGCTGCCGTTTCGCGCGATCGTCTCAAGGCTTGCCGCGCCGGCTTTGTCGGGGTTCATAACGGTCATCGGGATCCTCAAGGCATGAATGGCACTCATCGACGAAGGTTGGGTCCCAGTGCTTCGCCGCGGAAGAACTAGGCGCTTGCCACGTTTTGTGCAACGCACAATTGCACTCAGAAATGGAGGTTGCGCGTTCGAATAAGACAATCGCAACCGCCCCAATTACCTCAGGAACTGTCTGTAGCCGCCGCCCATCAGGTAGCGGCCACGTTGGATGGCGCGACGTACCTGATCGCGAAGATGGCCACCTGGATGACGCCAATCTTCTTCGACGCGGCGTGTCCCGAACAACGCAATGGCGACCTCCTGATGAGATGCTCCGGCAAGCGAGCCATCCAAAGCCTGGAGTACGATACGCAGACGCGCTCCGCGGTGTTCCGGCGGAAAGCAAGCAGCTGACAGGCGGGCGCAACCATTGACGTGGTTCAAGAACTGAAGGGCAGCGACATGGAACTTGAGGTGCTGCGGCTGAACGATCGCGTCGACATATAGCCGCAACGGGCGGAGGACGGACGCACCGGAAACGGCGATCTGCAGACTCCGGCAGTTCTCCCTCAGCAGCACGTGCTGCACGCCCGCAGCTGTCAGCAGGATGTCCTTGCAGCATGAGAGCGAAGAAAGGTGAAGCGGTTCAAAATCGTGGTCGAGCCCAAGCGGCTCCGCGGCCGCTCGTAGAATACAGGCGCAATCGCGCGGATCCCAAAAGACCCTCGCCGATGTAGCGTCCGAAAGTGGCGCGTCGGCGAAAAAGAAGGCTCCATTGTCTTAGGAGAGCTGATCCTGTCGTCAACTCGATTATCTGCATGTCGCCTTGGGGTCCGACAATGCAGGCGGACGGTGCCATTTTGGCGTGGTCGCGCTGGAATTGTGGATTGCGCCGAAGAAACTCCCAGGCCCAGCCAGTGCGTGGCAATCGTCTGGCATAGTGGTAAGCGTCGTGGCGACGCCAGTCCGGCCAGCATACAAGGCCGACCGTCGCTTCCTTGGACAGACCAGCATCCTTCATGGCTCAGGTGTCCACTATAGCGCTATGCCGACGGGCCTAGAACCGGTTGCCACAGTACCGGTCCAATCAGACGTCCCCTGCTGCGGATGCGCAAAAGGCTCGCGTGGGAAATCTCGAGAAACCCAGCCACCGCCTCCGTTTTGCCGACGCATTTGGGTTCTCCGATGCGCGACAATGGCCACGTAGCCAGGCGGAGGATCCGCTCCATGCGCGTATCCGTCACCGTTACTATCCGGGTCAGATCCTTGGCCAAGCCGAACTCGATCATGCCCGCGAAGAGCTCGTAGGTCGCCTGGGCCAGCCCGCCCGCAGCCTTGGGCGCCGACGGAGGAAGATCGAGCGCGAAACGACTGCTCTCCCATATGTCGGTGGTCGAGGGCACGACGTCAGCACCCAGCAGCACCGGGAAGGTGTCGCGCAACATTGTGGGTCCGGTGCTGGGCAGAAGACGCACGCAACCGCGAATTCGCCAGTCGGATCCTTTGAGGAGCAGATAGACGGGCTTCAGAGCATCAAACGAATCGGATTCCATCTGGTCTTCGGTATCAACTTCCCAATCGAGCCTTTCCTTGAACACCCGAAACCTGAGCCCGTGCATCTCTTTGAGTTCGCCTGCAAACTCGTTGTAAAAGTCTGGTGTTATCAGTTGCATCATGGTCGCCTCCATGTGGGATGTGTTCCCGCCATCGAAGGGCAAAGCTGACAGCGATGCAGCCTGTAGAGGTTTACAGGTATCGTGGCTGAAGAATCAGGATCTCGTCTGGCCGGAGGCAGCCATGCGTGCAACGGCCTGGTTGATCGTTCGAACGCCAAACTTTGCCTTGGCGTTTTCCAAGTGAAAAGTCACGGTGCGCTTTGAGACGCCGAGAAGCTGGCTGATATCCCAAGCCGACTTGCCGCGCGCCGCCCATTTCAGGCACTCGAACTCCCGCGGGGTGAGCGTTACACCATCCACCACGCGATCATCGGCGAGCCTGCGCCGGACGTGGATATGAAAGTTGATGGCCACCAGCTGCAATGCTTTTTCGTAACGTGCCAGTGACCGCAACAGAAGCGGACGGGACTCGTCGGAAGCAAAGGTCAAGGCAGCAAACCGGCCGAGATGATCATGCATGGACATCGTCAGGCCGCCGCAGATGCCAAACTCAGCCGCACTCTCCAGAATTTGTTGCTGCGAATTCGGCAGACAGTGCCGAGCGCGATCCACACCCCAATCGAATGTATCCCAGCCTTGCAGCCCGCGCAGGATGACAGGATCGAGACTATGGTACCGCTGTTGCAGATAACGTGATGTCCAGGATGAAGGATAGTTTGAAATCAATTGGGGGGCGTCGCCGGAGGCCGACGGGTAAGTGAAATAGGCGAATAGCGGGAAGTCGAAGCCGGCTGCAGCGGAGGCCATTGCCTCACAGAGATCGGCAGCATCAACACTTGCAGACAGTTGCTCGACGAAGTTCTCAAACACGCGATGCATTTGCCCTGTGCGTAACCTCCGTTCGCTCAATGCCAGGCAGAGACCTTGTTTTAAACGATCCCGGACGGATACAGCGCGTGCCGAGAACGTGGCTAATCTGTTGAACCAATCCGAAATAGTCTGACGTTGTCTATGAGGCGTGTGCCGCCGAGCCAGGCCGCGACAAGCAACCGTGCTGTCGATCAAGGCTTGTTATCGGGTGCAGATCTGCCTCCTCGCGAAGTTCCAGGTATTCGACCTCGCGATAGCCTGCAGCCAGAATTGCTGCGCGAGATTCTGCAAGCGTTGGCAGGACGGGTGAGCCGCGCCCAAGCCACTCAGCCGTCTTGAGCAGGACCGATGATAGCTTGGGAGCAACAGCGCGTTGCGCTGGCGAGAGCCGCACATTGCGCGATGATAGCGCAAGACCGTCGGCTTCACGGACTGTCGGACAGGCAACAATGGTGATTGGAATATCCAGATCCCGGGCCATGCGCCTGACCAGGTGAATTTGCTGAAAGTCCTTTTCGCCAAAGAAGCCGAAGTCAGCGCTGGTCTGCAGGAAGAGCTTGGTGACGACGGTCGCCACGCCATCGAAATGTCCCGGCCGGAAGGCACCGCACAGGCCCTCGCTGACACCGGACACCGAAACGGTGGTGGCGAAGCCCGCCGGATACATCTCCTCTGCATCTGGCGCATAAAGCAGGTGCGCGCCAAGCGGTGCCAGTTTGGCGGCATCCTCGTCCTCGGTGCGCGGATACGCGGCAAGATCGGCCTGGCTGTTGAATTGCTTCGGGTTTACGAAGAGCGTCACGATCACACGGTCTGCCTTCTCGAGTGCAGCGCGCACCAGGCTGAGATGGCCCTCATGCAGGACGCCCATCGTTGGCACCACGGCAATCCTCACGCCCTCGCGGCGCCATGCGGCGACGATTTCGCGAAGCTGGTCAGCGCTCCTGACGATCGGCACGCTCACGCTGCTTCTCCGCTTTTGGTGGCTTGCGTGTCGGCGGGCGTGGGCGCATCGGCAAACACGTGCTCGGCGGCCGGAAACTGGCGCTCCTTCACCTCGTGCGCATAGGAAGCGATCGCAGCCGCAGCCGCCTCCCCCAGTTCAGCATAGCGCTTGACGAATTTGGGTCGGAAGTCGCCGAAGAGGCCCAGCATGTCGTCGACGACGAGAATCTGGCCGTCACAGGCTGCCGAGGCACCGATGCCAATGGTCGGGGCCGCCACCTCCCCCGTGATCCGGCGGGCGAGCGCCTCAGGAACCTTCTCCAGGACGATCGCAAAGGCGCCCGCTTCGCTCACGGCAAGTGCGTCGCGCCTGATGCGCTCGGCATCCCCGCCCCTGCCCTGCACGCGGTAGCCACCGATGGTGTTGATGGCCTGCGGCGTCAAGCCGACATGAGCCATGACCGGCACGCCGCGTGCGGCGAGGAAGCCGATCGTCTCTGCCATCGTTTCGCCGCCTTCGAGCTTGACGGCCGTGCAGCCGGTCTCCGCCATGACGCGCGCAGCATTTCGGAAAGCCTGCTCTGGGCTTTCTTCGAAGGAACCGAACGGCAGGTCGACGACCATCAGCGCCTGCTTGATGCCACGGCGAACCGCCTGGCCATGCGTGATCATCATCTCCAGCGTGACACCGAGCGTCGAGGGCAGACCGTGGAGAACCATGCCGACGCTGTCGCCGACGAGCACCACATCACAATGGGGATCGACAAGCCGCGCGACTGGGGTGGTATAGGCGGTAAGGCAGACGAGCGGCGTCCCACCTTTGCGCGAACGAATATCCGGCGGTGTGATCGCCTTGGTATCACCAAACGCGCTCAATGGATCCTCCTTCCCCTACGTTACCAACCGCGGGTGTCGCCTTTCGCACATTTTTGTGCAGGTGCGAAGAGCAAAAAAATGGCCGTGCAGCTGTGGGGTGTTGACGTGCCGACAGGCGCGCTTACACTAAATCGATTAAGTGCCCCCCGAGCTGGCAAACCAATTCGCGAACATGGACGATCAGGCAATACGACTCAGGAAAGACAGAGCCGCCGTGAATGCCGACGACGTCAAAGTGGACCTGATCGCCTTTGTGGTCGCCGTAAACGACAGTGAACCCTGTGTCCTCACCATCGGCCAGGCGGACACCTTGCCCTCCGGTCCCTTTGCGCTTGAGCACCGATCGCTGCAATCCGGCTTGAGGGGGTGGGTCGAGCAGCAGACCGGCCATCGGCTGGGGTACATTGAGCAACTCTACACGTTCGCTGATCGGGATCGCATCGGCGCCGAGCGCCAGCAGCGCGTCATCTCCATCAGCTATCTTGCATTGACCCGCAAGGAACAGGCAGCGGGCCCGCCCAAGTGCGGATGGCAGAGTTGGTATGAATATTTTCCATGGGAGGACCATCGCTCCGGCACGCCTCCGGTCGTGCTGGATGTTCTGCGACCACGCCTGATTGAATGGGCAAACGGCGTCCGCGATGCGGCCACGCGACGTGAACGCTGGCAGCGGGCGACGATAGCCTTTGGCTTCGACGACCGCCTTTGGAACGAGGAACTCACGCTGCAACGCTATGAGTTAGTTTACGAAGCAGGCTTGGTCCAAGAGGCCGTAAGAGGGCGGGACGGGGCGCCCCCTCCGCTGGTGCCCAGCAAGTCCATGGTCGCCGATCATCGCCGCATCGTGGCGACCGGCATTGCGCGGCTGCGCTCCAAGATCAAATACCGGCCGGTCGTCTTTGAGCTGATGCCGACGGTCTTCACGCTTTTGCAGCTGCAGCGAACCGTGGAGGCGCTCGCCGGCAGGCTCATCCACAAGCCGAACTTTCGCCGACTGATCGAACAGCAGGAACTGGTCGAGGAGACCGGAGAGGCCACTACTGAGACCGGCGGCCGGCCAGCGAAGCTTTTCCGTTTCCGCCACGCCGTTCTCGACGATAGGCTCATCGCCGGGACAAAATTGCCGCTGGCGCGGGGTTGACATCCCTTATACTCACAGCAAGTATATGCTGGTTATTTTCAATTAGAGTATAAGCGGGAGAGGGTTGATGAGCGCCATGCTGCCTGCGGCCGCGTTGCTCTACGAGCGCGTCCGGCGAGTGATCCCGCCGATCGAATGGCCGGCTTTCGTCGACGATATCGAGGCGATCCTTGCACTGAAGCGCGAGCGCAACGCCATCATCCTGGCGCACAACTATCAGACGCCCGAGATTTTCCATTGCGTGGCCGACATCGTCGGCGACAGCTTGGCATTAGCCCGCACGGCTGCGACGATCGAGGCGCAAGTCATCGTGCTGGCCGGCGTCCATTTCATGGCCGAAACGGCCAAGCTCCTTAATCCGGACAAGACCGTGCTCATTCCGGATCTCAGCGCCGGTTGCTCGTTGGCGGAATCAATCACGGCAGAAGACGTGCGCTTGATGCGCCAGCGTTATCCCGGCGTTCCGATCATTACTTATGTAAACACGTCGGCCGAAGTGAAAGCCGAGTCGGATATCTGCTGTACATCCGGCAACGCCAAGGCGGTCGTCGAATCCCTTGGGGTTCTCCGGGTGATCATGCTGCCGGACGAATATCTGGCCCAGAATATCGCCGCCCAGACCGATGTACAGATCATCGCCTGGAAAGGGCATTGCGAGGTGCATGAGCGCTTTACACCGGCCGACATCCGCGAGTTGCGCGAAAGCCATCCCGGCGTGGTCGTGCTCGCCCATCCCGAATGCCCGCCCGACGTCGTGGCTGAAGCAGATTTTTCCGGCTCGACGGCTGCCATGTCCGACTATGTCGAAAGGCAAAGGCCGCCACGTGTCGTGCTGATGACGGAATGCTCGATGAGCGACAACGTCGCGTTAGCGCACCCAGAGGTCGAGTTCATCCGGCCCTGCAATTTGTGCCCGCACATGAAGCGGATCACGCTTGCCAACATCCGCACGGCGCTCGAGCAGAACCAACATGTCGTAACCATCGAACCCGGGATCGCCGTGCGCGCGCGGCTTGCGGTCGAACGGATGCTGGCAGTTTGAGCGCCGACCTCCGCAGCTTCTTCGGGCGTCCCATCATCATCGGCGGCGGCATCGCCGGACTGATGACCGCGCTTCAACTGTCGCCGGAGCCGGTGCTTCTTCTGTCAAGGTCGCTGCTGGGAGCTGACAATTCGAGCACCTGGGCACAGGGGGGTCTGGCTGCAAGTTTCGGCGAAGACGACGATCCGGCAATGCACCTGGCCGATACGCTTGCTGCCGGGGATGGTCTCTGCGACAGAGACGTGGCGAGCCGCATCCTCCAAGCCGCGCCCAAGGCGATAGAGGGGCTTGCGGCCTTTGGGGTTCCCTTTGACCGCACGCCGAAAGGATCACTGTGCCTCGGATTGGAGGCCGCACACAGCCGACGTCGCATCGTTCATGCGCATGGGGACGGCACCGGGCGTGAGATCATGCGTGCCCTGATCGCGGCTGTGCGTTCCACTCCGTCGATAGTTGTCGTGGAGGGCGTGGAAGCGCGCCGGCTGGCCGTGCGAGAGAATGCGATCCGGGGCGTCTGGGCGAGCTGTTCGATCGGACCTTTCTTCTTCGGCTCACGGCGGGTCGTCCTCGCCACCGGTGGCATCGGGGGACTGTTTCTCGACACCACGAACCCTTGGGGAAGTTGCGGACAAGGCCTTGCACTTGCGGCCCGCGCTGGAGCTGTCCTAGCCGACCTCGAATTCATCCAGTTCCACCCGACCGCGCTTGACGGCCCGGAACGCCCTATGGCGCTGGTCAGCGAGGCTGTCCGAGGCGAAGGTGCTGCCCTGATCGATGAAACCGGCCAGGCTTTTCTCCAGAGCGTGCCAGGGGCGGAACTTGCGCCTCGCGATGTCTTGGCCCGGGCCGTGTGGAACCATCTTGCGGACGGCCACCGTGTTTTTCTCGACGTCCGACAACGGCCTGGCCCGGCATTCGCTCGACATTTCCCGACAATCGCATCAGCCTGTCGTGGAGCGGGCATCAATCCCGCCCGCGATCTCATCCCCATTCGGCCGGCCCAACACTACCACATGGGTGGCGTTGCCGTGGACAGCTCCGGCAGAACCTCCGTCAAGGGGCTGTGGGCCTGCGGCGAAGTCGCTTCGACAGGACTGCATGGCGCCAACAGGCTCGCCAGCAATTCCTTGACAGAAGCCATCGTGTGCGCCCGCTGGGTCGCTGAAAGTGTCGCCGGGGCGCCTGCGCGCAGAACAAGGCCTGCGTTTGCCAACGTTTACCCACCGCCCGCTCCGATACCCGTGCGTGTTTTCCTGTCGCGCGCACTCGGCATCGTCCGGGATGGTGAAGGTTTGAAAGCAGCCACACGTGCCTTATTGCCGCTCGCCGAAAGCAAGGATGCGGTCTCGGATCCGGCGGCTGTCGGGCTAATGATCGCGGTTGCCGCCTTGTTGCGCGAAGAAAGCCGCGGCGCTCATTACCGGACAGATTTTCCTCATCATGCGACTGCCGCCCGACGGTCCGAAATCACGCTCGAAGCCGCCTTGGGCGCTGCGCGCGAACTCGGACACTCGCCAAGTCTCGAAGGGCCGAAGTGATGACACTTTCACCGCTACCCACGGTCGTGCTTGAGCCGCTTGTACGGGCAGCTCTTCTTGAAGATCTTGGCAGAGCCGGCGACTTGACCACGCAGGCCATCGTCCCGAAGGAATACCAAGCGGGAACCGTGTTGGTGGCGCGACAGTCCGGAGTTGTCGCCGGCCTCGATCTGGCGATGCTCGCTTTCCACTTGATTGATCCTGCTGTCGAAATCTCGGTGGAGCGCGCAGACGGCTGCAATGTCGTGGATGGAGAGATCATTGCATCAGTGGTTGGCCCGGCCCGGGCCATTCTCACAGCCGAAAGGACGGCACTCAATTTTTTGTGCCATCTGAGCGGCATCGCCACGGCAACGGCATCGATCGTCGCTGCGGTTCGTGGGTATGGCGCGAAGATCGTCTGCACCCGCAAGACGACGCCCGGATTGCGGGCAGTCGAAAAGTATGCCGTGCGCGCAGGTGGCGGGTCCAATCACCGCTTCGGTCTGGACGATGCAATTTTGATCAAGGACAACCACATCGCCATCGCAGGCGGCGTCCGCCCAGTGCTCGAGCGAGCACGAAGAGCGGCCGGTCATCTCGTCAAGATCGAAGTCGAGGTCGATACTCTGGCCCAGTTGGAGGAGGTACTTGGCTTCGCTCCCGATGCGGTTCTGCTCGACAACATGTCCCTCCCCGATCTTCGCCGCGCCGTCGCAATGGTCGGTGGCCGCGCTATCACCGAGGCTTCTGGCGGGATCACGTCCCATACAGCGCGGGCGGTTGCCGCGACCGGCGTTGATCTGATTTCGGTCGGACGACTCATCCACAGCGCGCCGATCCTGGATATCGGCCTCGACCATCGGGGCTCATGATTGTCTGAGTCAGGATTGGGTCAACTGTCCTCTCCGATCGTCAACAGTCAGATAGCAAAGACCCCGCAAGACAGACCGGAGGAACAGCATGGACATGCAAACGGCAAGTTCAACGCAGACATCGCCACAGACTCAATCCCCTGACCCCGGAGCGTGGACCCTGGAGAAGGCTCAGGCACTTTACCATGCCCCCTTCAACAATCTCCTCTTCCTGGCGCAAACGGTGCACCGCCAGAATTTCGATCCAAACAAGGTCCAGCTCAGCCGGCTGCTCAGCATCAAGACGGGAGGATGCCCGGAGGATTGTGGCTATTGCAGCCAGTCGGCGCGTCACGAAACCGGCCTGAAGGCGTCGAAGCTGATGGAGGTCCGGCGCGTCATCGCCGAGGCGACCAAGGCGCGTGATGCCGGCGCCACGCGTTATTGCATGGGCGCGGCCTGGCGAAACCCCAAGGCGCGCGACATGGATGCGGTGGTGGCGATGGTCGAAGGCGTCAAGGCGCTGGGCATGGAGACCTGCATGACGCTCGGCATGCTCGATCTTGAGCAAGCCGCTCGACTGAAGCAAGCGGGCCTCGACTACTACAACCACAACATCGATACGTCGGAACGCTACTACAGCGAGATCATCAGCACGCGCGGCTATGCCGAGCGGCTCGACACGCTTGAGCAGGTTCGTCGATCCGGCATCAAGGTCTGCTGCGGCGGCATTATCGGCATGGGCGAGGAGCCGGTGGACCGGATCGACATGTTGGTGACGCTGGCCAATCTGCCGGAACATCCGCAAAGCGTTCCGATCAACATGCTGATTCCGATCGCCGGCACGCCGCTTGCCGATGCCAAGCCCATTGAGCCGATCGAATTCGTGCGCGTGATCGCGCTGGCGCGCATCATGATGCCGAAATCGCATATCCGTCTCTCCGCCGGCCGTATGGCCATGACCGACGAGATGCAGGCGCTGTGCTTTTTTGCCGGCGCCAACTCGATTTTCGTCGGCGACACGCTGCTGACGGCGGACAATCCCGGTGAGGACAAGGATACCCTGCTGTTCCGGCGCCTTGGCATCGAGCCGATGGAACTCGAAGCGCAATGAACGGGGCGCCGCTTGCCAGTTATGATGCGACCTTGAAGAGGCTGGCGCGCAAGGACCGGCTGCGGACGCTTTCGCCCCGCGCCGGGCTGGACTTCTCGTCGAACGACTATCTCGGGCTGGCCTCGTCCAGGAGACTTGGCGATGCTGTTGTGGCGGCGATTGCGCGGGGCACGCCGGTTGGCGCCACCGGGTCGCGGCTGTTGCGCGGCAATGCACCGGAACACGAGCAGCTCGAGGCAGACGCGGCGGCATTCTTTGGAGCCGACCGCGCGCTGTTCTTCGGCAGCGGCTACATCGCCAACTTCGCTCTGCTGAGTGCCCTGCCGCAGAAGGGCGATCTTTTGCTTCTCGATGAGCTCGCCCATGCCAGCATGCATGAGGGTGCGCAGGCCGGGCGCGCACAGTTCGTGCTGGCCGCGCACAACGATGCCACCGCTGTCGAGGATGCGATCACACGTTGGCGCGCCGCAGGCGGCATGGGATGCGTCTGGATCGCGGTGGAAAGCCTTTACAGCATGGATGGCGACTGCGCGCCTTTGGAGAGCCTGGTCGCGCTTGCCGATCGGCACGGCGCATTCATCGTCATTGACGAGGCGCATTCGACCGGCGTCTGGGGACCGGACGGCCGGGGGCTTGCCGCCGCTTTCGAGGGCCGCGACAACATCGTCGCGCTCCACACCTGCGGCAAGGCGCTCGGCGCATCTGGTGGGCTCGTGACCGGGCCGAGGACACTGTGCGAGTATCTGATCAACCGTTGCCGGCCATTCATCTACGCCACCGCGCCATCGCCGCTGATGGCAGTGGCAGTGCGCGAAGCACTCGCAATGCTCGCCGACGAGCCTATGCGGCGTGTTCAGCTGCATGAACGCGTTGCCTTCGCCGGCCGCCAGCTGGCCGAGCGCTGCGGCGTGATACCCAGCGGCTCGCAGATCCAGCCCCTCGTAATCGGCGATGTCAGGCGCACCATGGCAGTGGCGGCGCGCCTGCAGGCCCGCGGCTTCGACATACGCGGTATTCGTCCTCCGACCGTGCGCACGTCGCGGCTGCGCATCTCACTGACGCTCAATATCGGCGAAGCCGACATTTCCGCCATGGTCGAGGCGCTGGTCGAGGTGTTGGCCCAAAGATTGCCGGAGGCGATATGACCCAACGCATCGTCATCACCGGAACCGACACGGGAGTTGGCAAGACCGTGTTTGCGGCTGGGCTCGCCGGTTTGCTCGACGGCTTTTACTGGAAACCGGTGCAATCGGGCCTCGACGGCGAGACCGACAGCGAGGTGGTCGCGCGGCTTGCCGGCTTGCCCTCAGAGCGCGTGCTGCCGGAAGCCTACCGCTTGCGGAGCCCGCTGTCGCCGCATCGTTCGGCCGAGATCGACGGCGTGGCGATCAAGGCTGCCGATCTTGCTTTTCCCGTGCTACCGACGCCGCTCGTCATCGAAGGCTCCGGCGGCCTGATGGTGCCGCTTAACCGGCGCACAAGGCTCATCGACATCTTCGCTGAATGGCGGCTGCCCGTCATTCTGTGCGCCCGCACCACGCTCGGCACCATCAACCACACCTTGCTCTCGATCGAGGCGCTCCGCGCCCGATCCATCCCGTTGGCCGGCATCGCTTTCATCGGCGATGAGATGGCCGATACGCAACGGACCATCGTGGAATTCAGCGGTGCGCCGCAGCTCGGCAGGCTGCCGCACCTCGATCTGCTGACGGGCAAGACACTGAGGGACGCAATGATTGCCGGCTTCGCCTTCGCCTCGATTACTGGAGGTGACTGATGTCGCAGTCTCATGTGTGGCATCCCTTCACCCAGCACGCGCTCGAGCCTGCGATCCCAGAAATCGTCCGGACTGAAGGCGCCTATCTCCGCAGGGCCGACGGCGCCCGCATCCTGGACGCCATCTCCTCCTGGTGGGTCGTCACACATGGCCACCGCCATCCCCGCATCATGAAGGCAATCGAGACAACCGCGTCGAGCCTCGACCAGATTATCTTTGCGGGCTTCACGCACGAGCCGGCAGAGCGCTTGGCCAAGGCGCTTGTCGGCCTCGCTCCCGCTGGACTCGACTGGGTGTTCTATTCCGACAGTGGCTCGACCTCGGTCGAAGTAGCGCTGAAGATGGCACTCAGTTATTTCCGCAACATCGGCGCCCCACGCTCGCGCATCGTCGTCATGCATCACAGCTATCATGGCGACACGATCGGCACGATGAGCGTCGGTGCGCGTGGCGTGTTCAACGTCGCCTACGAACCCTTGCTGTTCGAGGTCGCCACCATCCCCTTTCCGGCAGCGGGGCGCGAGCAGGAGACGCTGGATCGTTTAGAGGCTGTGACCCGCGATCGACGAGCCGCAGCCTTAATCGTCGAGCCGCTGGTGCTGGGCGCCGGCGGCATGCTGATGTATCCGGCTTCAATTCTGGCCGAATTGAAGAAGATCACTGAGGCCTCCGGCACGCTGCTGATCGCCGACGAAGTGATGACCGGCTGGGGGCGGACCGGAACCATGTTCGCCTGCGAGCAGGCATCGATCTCTCCAGATATCCTGTGCACCTCGAAAGGCCTGACCGGCGGCGCCATCCCGCTGGCCGTAACGCTTGCCACCGATGCCATCTTCCAGGCTCATTATTCCGAGGACCGGAAGAAGACGTTTTTCCATTCGAGCTCCTACACTGCCAACCCGATTGCCTGCGCGGCAGCACTTGCCAATGTCGAGATCTGGCGGGACGAGCCGGTGGCCGAGCGCATTGCGGCCTTGAGCGCAATGCAGGCCACCGGGCTTCGACGCTTTCGCGACAACAGCTTCTTCACCGACTGCCGGGCGACCGGCACGATCGCGGCGCTCGACCTGCGAACCGGTTCCGCAGGTTATCTCGCCGAGATCGGACCGAAACTGCGCGCTTTCTTCCTCGAGCGAGGGCTACTTGTGCGCCCGCTCGGCAATGTCCTCTACCTTCTGCCACCCTATTGCATCACCGGCGACGAGCTCGAGCGACTCTATGACGCCATTGAGGAGGCGGGCGAACGCTTCGGGTCCAGGCCATGAGCAAGTCGTCGCGCATTCTCGGGTTTGGCCATCATGCGCCTGGGCGAAAGGTGGCGAATGCCGAAATCGAGAGCAATCTCGGTCTTGATCCAGGCTGGATCGAAAGGCGTACCGGGATACGGTCGCGCTTCTGGGCAACCGACGAAGACACGCTGTCTGGTCTTGCTGCGCAGGCCGGCGACATGGCGCTGGCGAACGCCGGTATTGCGCGCCACGACATCGGTCTGCTGTTGCTTGCCACCTCGACGCCCGACCATCTTCTGCCGCCCAGCGCGCCGCTGGTCGCACACAAGCTTGGCCTTGGCCGCGCAGGCGCGGTGGATCTGACCGGCGCCTGCGCCGGCTTCATCTATGCGCTGATGTTTGCGGACGGATTTACCCGCCTGCACGGCAAAGCGAGCCTTGTTATCGCCGCCAATATCCTCAGCCGCCGCATCAATCCAGCCGAGCGCGCAAGCTCGGTCCTGTTTGCCGATGCCGCCGGCGCCCTGGTGATCGGTCAGTGCGATGATGCTGATCGGGGCATTCTCGGTGCCTCGGTGGCTTCGGACGGCTCGCGATACGGGCTGATCCAGATTCCCGCAGGAGGAAGCAACAAGCCGTTCCACGGTGACCTCGATCTCGCGCAAACCCGAATGAGGATGACGGACGGCCGCGAAGTGTTCGCAATGGCCGTGGAGATGATGACCGATTGCTCGACAAGCGCTCTAGCCGCTGCCGGAGTGCGGCCACACGATCTCGGCCGGTTCGTGCCCCATCAGGCCAATACTCGGATTTTCGACGCGGTCGGGAGGAACCTCGGCATCGCCGACCAAGCAATTGTCAAGACGATTGCCGAATACGGCAACTCTTCGGCCGCGACGATCCCGCTGTCGCTCTCGCTCGCCAACCAGACGGAGCCATTCCAGCCTGGAGAGAAAATCCTTCTGTCGGCGGCAGGTGCGGGTCTCAGCGGCGGCGCTCTCGTGGTTGGAATCTAGCCGGCCGGCTCACGCGCGCAGGACTGGTCATGAATGGGAATAGGGCAACAGAACCAATGCCAAAATGGCCTTCTGAAGCTCGACACGACCGAGCTGACGCAGCACGACCCCGTGCGAGC
Organism: Mesorhizobium sp. M0491; assembly: GCF_040321265.1. NCBI lineage: Bacteria > Pseudomonadati > Pseudomonadota > Alphaproteobacteria > Hyphomicrobiales > Phyllobacteriaceae > Mesorhizobium > Mesorhizobium sp. M0491. The sequence goes on along the minus strand of NZ_JAMYRE010000038.1, from coordinate 16,191 downwards.
CTCTGGATGAGATCAAATGCATCACCTGTTGCATCATTCGTGCCATCTGAATAAAGCTCAAATACAAAGGGTGAGCCGCCCCATATATGTCTGATACCCGACATTGTTCACATAAAAGGCTCGATGCTTACACGCTCCTTGCTCTCTTCTCTTTGCTGTCTGCTCTTTTCTCTTTGCTCTTTGCTCTTTCGTCTTGACTAGCAGGAGCATGCGGCTTATCTCATTGCCGCGTTAGCACTCGCTTCCGCTGAGTGCTAAGCACGCTCCGGCAACGGAGAACCGTTCAACATCCGCACCAAGGACATCCAAAAATGGCAAAGTCGAATTTCCGGCCGCTGCATGACCGCGTGGTCGTTCGCCGGGTCGAATCCGAATCCAAGACCGCCGGCGGGATCATCATCCCGGATACGGCGAAGGAAAAGCCGCAGGAAGGCGAGATCATCGCCGTCGGCTCCGGCGCTCGTGACGAAGCTGGCAAGCTGGTCCCGCTGGACGTCAAGGCCGGCGACCGCATCCTGTTCGGCAAGTGGTCGGGCACCGAAGTCAAGCTCAATGGCGAAGACCTTCTGATCATGAAGGAATCCGACATTATGGGCATCATCGGCTGATATCAGGCCTTTCCTTCGCACCATCAAATCTGAATTTCGGGCGAGATGCCCAGGAGTAAAAAAATGGCTGCCAAAGACGTAAAATTCTCCCGCGATGCCCGTGAGCGCATGCTTCACGGCATCAACATCCTCGCCGACGCGGTGAAGGTCACCCTCGGCCCCAAGGGCCGCAACGTCGTCATCGACAAGTCGTTCGGCGCACCGCGCATCACCAAGGACGGGGTCACCGTCGCCAAGGAAATCGAACTTTCCGACAAGTTCGAAAACATGGGCGCGCAGATGATCCGCGAAGTTGCTTCGAAGACCAACGACATCGCCGGTGACGGCACCACAACCGCGACCGTTCTGGCGCAGTCGATCGTCCAGGAAGGCAACAAGGCCGTTGCCGCCGGCATGAACCCGATGGACCTGAAGCGCGGCATCGATCTGGCCGTGACCGAAGTCGTCGCGGCGCTCGGCAAGGCTGCCAAGAAGATCAAGACCTCCGAGGAAGTTGCCCAGGTCGGCACGATCGCCGGCAATGGCGACGAGTCGGTCGGCAAGATGATCGCCGAAGCGATGCAGAAGGTCGGCAACGAAGGCGTCATCACGGTTGAGGAAGCCAAGACCGCCGAGACTGAACTCGAGGTCGTCGAAGGCATGCAGTTCGACCGCGGCTATCTCTCGCCCTACTTCGTCACCAACGCCGACAAGATGGTTGCCGAGCTCGAGGACGTCTACATCCTCCTGCACGAGAAGAAGCTGTCCAACCTGCAGGCGATGCTGCCGGTTCTCGAAGCCGTCGTGCAGACCTCGAAGCCGCTGCTCATCATCTCGGAAGACGTCGAAGGCGAGGCCCTGGCCACGCTGGTCGTCAACAAGCTGCGTGGCGGCCTGAAGATCGCCGCCGTCAAGGCGCCGGGCTTCGGTGATCGCCGCAAGGCCATGCTGGAAGACATCGCCATCCTCACCGGTGGCCAGGTCATCTCCGAAGACCTCGGCATCAAGCTCGAGAACGTCGGCCTCAACATGCTCGGCCGCGCCAAGAAGGTGTCGATCTCCAAGGAGAACACCACCATCGTCGACGGTGCCGGCAAGAAGGCCGAGATCCAGGGCCGCGTTGCCCAGATCAAGCAGCAGATCGAAGAGACCACTTCGGACTACGACAAGGAGAAGCTGCAGGAACGTCTGGCGAAGCTCGCCGGCGGCGTTGCGGTGATCCGCGTCGGCGGTGCGACGGAAGTCGAAGTCAAGGAAAAGAAGGACCGCGTCGATGACGCCCTCAACGCGACCCGCGCGGCCGTCGAAGAAGGCATCGTTGCAGGCGGCGGCGTCGCTCTCCTGCGCGCTTCGGCCGACATCAAGGTCACCGGCGTCAATGCCGACCAGGCCGCCGGCATCAACATCGTTCGTCGTGCGCTGCAGGCTCCGGCCCGCCAGATCGCGGCCAACGCCGGTGCGGAAGCATCGATCGTTGCCGGCAAGATCCTTGAGAACAAGGGCGCGACCTTCGGCTACAACGCCCAGACCGGCGAATATGGCGACATGATCGCCATGGGTATCGTCGATCCGGTCAAGGTTGTCCGTACGGCTCTCCAGGACGCGGCCTCGGTCGCCGGCCTGCTGGTCACCACCGAAGCCATGATCGCGGAGGCTCCGAAGAAGGAGTCGGCTGGCGGCGGCGGCATGCCTGGCGGCATGGGCGGCGGCGGTATGGGCGGCATGGGCGGCATGGGCGGCATGGATTTCTAATCCAGCCCCTATCAACCTACAGCGGAAAGGGCGGCAGCAATGCCGCCCTTTCCTTGTGTGCCGAACATGATCGACAACTTGGAGTGCGTCCCGAGGATCTCGTCAGAATTAGGATCTTGTCCGATCGAGCAATTCGCGGGCTCAACCTGGTCAAACCGGCGCCCCCTACGAACTGCCCGATCCTTGAGGATTCCGCTGCGCGACAATCACGATGATTCATTCAGTTGGTAGCTATAGGCGGTGAATCATGAGGGGCATTGAGGAGCGTGGCAAGGCGCCCATCTCGGCATTTAACCCCATCGAGCGTGATATCCGAGACAATTCTCTCATCGGACCGGCGGCTGGCGTTGAAGGACCCGGTGAATCATCCTGTTCTATAGTGGAGCAGACGCGCTCTGAGCCTCAAGATCAAGCGTTTCCTCCTCTGAGTATCCTTGATCTGCCGCTGGACATTCTCGTTGATATTGCTGAGCGGCTCAGCCCGATGGATCTGCTGAGGTGTCGCACACAAATCAAGAGCTGCGTGTCGCCGCGATGATAGTCGCAACGCCTCAAGAAAGGCGGATCCAGGTTCAGGCTCGTCGTCGTGGCCGAGAGGCCTCGTGACGCCGACGACTGCGCTTCGGCCTTGTGGGGCCTCGGAGCGGGCGTGGCAGCGCTTGCACCTGAGCTCCAGCGGCGTCTCATCCTGCTTGAGCCCAGGTCTCAGACCATTGCCCTGGAGGGCCTCGGAGCAGGCGTGGGTGGCCTTTGGCCAACCTCCAGCGACTTGTCTGCGGATTTCACTAAATTGGGACAGCCGTTTTAGTAAATCGCGAACAAGCGTTTCGCTAAGTCGCGGACAACGGAAGCGATCGAGTTCCGGTTGCCTTTGCTGTTAGGAGTGATTGATTTCGGTTATTTCGCTGAAACGCTGAAACGCCATATCCAGCTTTTCCAACGGTAAATTGGGCACTGTCCAATACTTTATTTCTTGAGAAATCCAACGTTTTTGCCGCGCAGTGACGTTCGGACATAGCAAGGCCTGTCCCATACCTATGAATACGTTTGGCTGAAGCAGACCGATGGCTGCGCGTCGAAGCCGAAGCCGTCGAGTTCGCGGACAAACGGGAACTGCGCGATCTTGCTCGACATGAGCGTGTCGAGCTGGTCGCGGATGGCCGTCAACTTCAGCCGATCCAGGATTGCGATCAGCAGGTCATGATCTAGCGTCGTCATCACCAGCTCCCTCCGACCACCGCTTCGTACTCGGCGAGTGGCCGCAGCAAGGTGGCCGGGGGTGATCTTGATGCGCTCGGCGCGCACCGGCCCTTCGAAGCCGGCAACGCCGACAAAAGGCTCTGTCGCAAACCTGGAAATGGGGGTGTGAACGGCCATTTCGGCCTGTCCGTCAGGCAGCGAGGATATCGAAACAGCGATCGACAGACTTGTAGTCATACCTCGCCCTGTCGCTTGCCAATCATGTGGATCATCTCGATGCCGGAGAGGATAACCACGGCGCTCGCCTGCGACTTGAAGCCGATGGATCGAATGCGGCGCTTGATACGCAGTCTGTTCTTTCAATTTAGACCAACTATGCGGATGCCGCCTCAGTCAATTCAAGAAGGTAACCAATGCCGCGCACGGTCGTGATCCGTGGCGTTGCACCTGACCTACTCAGGTGTCCACGTAAGCGATAGATTCCGACTTCAAGCGCGTTGGCAGATACCTCGTCGTTGAACGAATAGAGGTGATCTTCCAACTGCGCACGAGGCACGATGCGGCCTGCACGGATAAGCAGATGCTCTAAAATACATAGTTCGCGGCGTGCGATCTTCAGAGGATGACCCGAGACGGAAACCTGTCGGCCGATCGGATCGAAATTGAGATTGCCAAATACAACGATGGGGTCGGTCACCTGTGTCGACCGGCGCAGAATGGCTCTCATTCTGGCGATGAGCTCATCGAAAGAGACGGGCTTGAGCAGAAAATCGTCCGCGCCACCGTTGAAAATTGCAATTCGCTTCTCGAGATCGTTGATGCTACTCATAATGAGGGTTGGAACTGAATGCCCGTCGCTCCTTAGCTGTCTCAGCCAGCCCAAGCCATCGCCATCTGGCAGAGCCAACTCCAGCAGGAGAATTTCATAGGTTGCGCAACAGAATGCCCTCGACGCCTGTTCCAGGTTGCCAACTACATCAACGGCAAAACCGCTATCCCCGAGCGCAGCTCGCACGGCGCGCGTAAGATCCACGTGATGATCAATGAGCAGCGTTCGCATTTCACGTCCTATCAAGGTAGGACAGGTCACCGTCCGCTGTAAGACCGGGGCGACAGCAGAAGTCGCGCAACTCTTCGTAGTGTTCGTAACGCTCTTTCCGATGGGTGATCGCGGGAGAATGCAATCCGCACGCCTGCAATAGTCGGGGATGGAACACGTGAAGACCTGTTGACGGGCTGAAACCGTCGGTCGGCCAGCCCACAATGCCACCGACTCTGCCTGCGATTTCTCTGCGCATCGATCCTCCTATATGGGTTGCGTCGCAAACTCCAGCTGAGGTCGCAAGGGCAGGTTGCGGCTTTGTTCATTGAGAGGACCCCCTGGAGGCAATACCGGGAGGATTCCCTGTATAGCACTTCCCGATTTACCAACCGGTCATTCCGAACCACGTTCGGCGGCTTTGAAGACGCTCATTTGAGCGCGGCTAGGTAAATCAAGGGTACGACCTGCCGGGTGTCGATGCCGCTTTTGAAGCAGGCATCGGCACCAGCTCGCTGAGCGTCGCCCGCGCAATTCAGCGGACGCGCTCGATACACCCAGTCGAATCGTGCCGCAGCTTGCCGCGCCGACAGGGCGGCCGAAGAGTTCAGGCTTGTGACCGAAGGGCTACGCCCAGTCGTCCTCCCATTATCAACCTCGGTCAAATCAAAGTGACGTTGAATCTGAACAAGTTGCGCCATCATATCACAAACGACTTACCGATCCCCGACGTGCCCTAGCCTTAGTGCTTATTAAGAAGATCGGCTACTGTCTCTCCGCGTCGCCGGGCATCGGCGGCGAGCCACACCTCCCCCACCTCATACACGTCGCCGTGGGTACGAAACGGCACAATGACGTCAACGGCAGCCGACAGCAGGTCAAGAAGCGTGTGGTCTTCCACAGCAGCTCCTTGCGGGCTGCTCTTGACGAGTGAAAAGAGCTTTTTAAAGCCTTGGACCGGATCCGCCCCATGAATCGTCGATATTGATCCCGCATGGCCGGAGACGACTTCGCTAAGGTAGGCCCAAGCAGCATCATCGCGCATCTCGCCAAGCAATATTCGATCAGGGCGCATGCGCAAGCTGGCTTGCAACAGTTGCTCGGCTGTCACCGCACCTACGCCTGCTCGGTCCTTCGGATAGAGTAACCGGACATGATTCTCGTGCGGGATTGCAAGTTCGAGCGTGTCCTCGATACTTATCAGCCTCTCTTGCGGGGGTATAGCGTTGATCAAAGTCTTGCTCATTGTCGTTTTGCCGCTACCAGTAGGTCCGCAAAGCAGCATCGTGAGCCGCCCGCAAACGCACGCTCGCAAAAATTGCTCCAAGTCACCATGGTCGTAGTGCTGAAGAATCGTTTCGTCCTGCCGCTCTTGGCGCTCCTTTCGTGACCGCCATTGATTCCAACGCGAGTATTCGTAGCGAGAAGAAACTTCCTTGAGTTCGGTCACACGACTTGAGGGACGCCGTATCGTCAGGCTTATTGTTCCTGAGGGAACAGCGGGCGGCAAACAGATCTGCAGCCGCTCTCCGTTCGGCAGCTCAGTAGCACAGAGGGGGCTTTGCGGTCCGACATCTTGCTTGCGCAGCGCTCCAGCGAGGATCGCGATGTCCTCCAGATCGTCATAAGATAGCGGTAGCGGATGTTTGGTGAAAACGCCGGCCTGTCGGACAAAGGCTTCCCCAGGCCGGTTGATAGCGACCTCTTCGGTCCTTGGCTCCTCAAGCCATTTCAGAACAGGGTTGAGAAGCAAACGCAATTGAGGGTCAGCCTCCGGTCGCATTGTTGTCTCTCCGGCGTTGGCGATGTTGGGGGGGGGCTGGCGCCACGGCGGTCGCTCTAAGATCGTATACATCTGAGAAATCGAGGTCCCGAGCCACAAAGATGGATACAGCATCTCCCTGGTTTTTCTTCAGAGTTGGCGGAACGTTGATCGTTGCTCTAAGGGTCGTCTCAACGGCTTGTCCGGCGTTGCTCTGGAAGCTGTTGATACCGCTTCCTCCACCTGAGCTGCCAGCGTATTGACCGGCGGCCTGAAACGCGCCTTGAATGACGCTCATGAGCATTGCTCCGCCAAAGCGCTGCCAGAAGTGATTATCCACCGTGCCAGGCATTCCGGAGCGGCCGAGCTCGTCAGCGCCCGGCGATGCTAGCGAAACGAGGGCATGGTCAGGCGTTTCGATGCGCGTCCACAGCACGAAGACACGCGCATCCCCCTGTTGGAGACCACGCTGGATCTCGCCAATCACGGTCGTCCCGCGATCCAAAAGCACCACGTTGTTGGTGGCGCCGCGGACGTCTTTAGGTAAGACGCACTTCACATAACCCGGTAAATTTGTGTCGACTGCCGTTTGCAAAATGCAGGGGATGATCGTTCCTTGAGTAATCACGAGATCAGGGTGCGGCAAAAGTGTGGCCCGGCTTGGCTCCTGTATATCTGGCTTCAATCGCGCCGACAGATCGCCAGCGTCTGAAATCTCATCCGAGGTCACGGGAGCATCCCTATGGTTGTCTTCGCTCCGCTGACCGTCGGTGGGCATTTTACTGCTGCCACTGTAGGCGAAAATTGGTGTTTCCTCCGGCGGCGGATCAGCTGAAGTCGGCGTGGATGGCGCAGGATCTCCTGCCTGCGCCGCCTGTACGGCTGCTGGAACTTCGGGAGCAATCTCAATCGGCACGGGGCGGAATGGTTCGGCGTCGGCGACAATTGGAGGTTTTGGCTGAGTTGGTTCGTCTTGTGTGCTGGTACGACCTCCGAGCCAGATGAGTGATAGAGATGAGATGAGAACAAGAGCAGCGACGGCCAACTTCTGCAATCCCGAAACATGCCGGCGGGCCGGCTCCGAGACCATCGATCCGGAGGCATGGACATCATGTCCCGACTGTGGGCCGGTTTCATTCATCGGCCGAGCCTTTCAAAACGCGCCACACGTCGGGTGTCACTGTACCGGTCCCTGGCGCTCGTCCCACAGGGTCATAAGCCCTGTTGAAAATGGACAAGACCGTATTGCCATCTCTCAGACGCCATTCCCGGGCGACTGCGGATACTTCAACATAGTCCCCTTTGACCGTGTAATTGGCAGCGGCTTCCTTGCCGTCGGGATTGATAATGTAGAGGGAGGGTATGCGGGAATTGCTTGCGAAGCCAAATACGGTGGTAAAGCCATTATCGAAAACTTCCAGCGGCGACAGCGATCGATCGCCCTTTGCGACGTAGTGAAAATTGCTTTCGTCCGGACTGGTAGTTGCGGCGGGCCGATTCAACAAATCCTGAACTCTCTCGTCGCGCAGCACTTTCGCCCGGGCCTGACCAAGAATCGAGCGCCTTTCTGCGTCCTTTCTCTGAGCAGCAGCCTCATCAGCAGGATAGGTGAACTGCACACTGTAGTATAGGTCAGGTTGCTGCTCATCGAGTTTTGGCATCGCTCTCGTTGAAATACTGAAGACGTATCTCCGTGTGCCGGACTCACTCTCGGCCAGCACGATGACCGGCTGCGGCGGGAGCATCCGGCTAGCCTTAAAAAAGAGATAGTTGGCGCGCGGGAGCGCAGCCAGGTCTTTGCTATTGGAAACGGCCACGGCTGCGACTGTCTCGTTTGCCGCGAATGTGACAACCAGCGTTGCCCCCACTGCGGTAGACAGGCGCACCACTTCGTCAGGACGGTAAGCCAGGTAGCGCATGCGCGCATCATGCTTGCCGGCAAGTGGTGTGTCTTCCGCGGACGCTTCCATCGTTAAGAAGAGTGAACAGACCAGCGCGAGAAACGCTCTTTTTGTCATGGCTGCACATAGCCCAGGTTCGATACGCTATCTTCCGAGCTTTGATAGGAAGTGATGAGTAGACCTCCCGGATTGGTGAGCCTCGATTGCCCAGGCAGACCCGTCAAGCGCTCGTAGCGGATGGTAGCTGTCCAGGTGGTCACTATCGGCATCTGCCCATCGACAACAAGCGTACGTTTGTAACGGATCTGTTGAACGTCCGGACTGATGTCGTTTGAAGAAATATGCCCGACCTCGAGCTTGCCGCGCTTGCCGACCGTGACTTGCGGCGAGGTGGGATTCGGATAGTTGAAGAAATCTTGATATTGCTGTCGCACAGCCGGCGCGCTGAAACTGGATACGAGGTCATAGGCGTATTGGGCTGTATCTGCTGTGTACCCCTCGCGCAGGCGTACATATTCCCACAGCGAAGCATTTATGACGGCTCGGTCTTGGGTTGCCGGCAGTCGAGACACTGACACTTCGCTGTCGACGGTCCCATCCGGCCGGACCCAGAGGAACACAGGTACGAGCTTGGCCAACGGGACCATGGCAGCGATGGTAAATGCCTGGGCAACATTTCCTAGGACCGCCGCTGCGGCAAAGGCGATCAGGGCCTTTGACAGGCGCCGCGCAGACTTCGCTCGTGACGTTTGAAACGCTTCCACCTTCTTATAGTGGGCGGCTAGCGTTTCTCTCTCCACCAGAAGGGCATGTTCAGGAAATTTCACTTTGGCTCTTCCGCGCATTCGACCTGAAGATCCTCAGGGGTGGTTTCCCATTGTCCCACGTTCAGTTGGAATGGGGCACCCGCGCACGTCGCAAGCCCATGGCTCGTCTTGCAGGCGGCCAAAGCGAGGATTGACAGAAGTAGGCAATATTTCATGTTTTTGGCACCGAGCTTGTCGATTGATTAACCACCCGCCGTTTTGGCAAAGTGGCGATTGAGGCTGTTAAGAGGTCGGTTCGCACCTCCCCAAGAGCCGCCGGCGATGCTGCTGGCGATCGTCGGAAGCGCGACGATCAGAGCGTCACCAGCTAGGAAAAGCATGTCGAGCTCGTAAAGCCCGATGATCTTGGCTGCTGTCGTGCCCGAGAATTTGATCATCAAAAGCATGGCTGCCAGCGAGACTGCTTCGGCAGCGATTACTATCGTTGCAACGATGTTGAGGAGGAGAAGCAGCAGCCCGTACGAGAGCAGTTGGCCGATCCATCTGGTGGCTATGTCTCGAGTGTGATCAAAAAGGTAGCCTACAAGGACCAGGGGGCCGATCGTCAAGAGCACCTTCGTCAGAATTCCAACGGCATCGTAGATCTCGAACGCTGTCCACAGCGCGCCGTAGAAAATCCATTGCGCTCCCTCGAAAGCAAGTATGTCCTGGCCGTTCATAGGCCCAATTTCGGAAGCAATCAGCTGAAAGACATACTGGCTTGAAGCAAACATGAGATCGAGCTTCTGGGGGATTCCGATGAAGGGCAAGTCGCTGCCACTGATGTCGTGAGCCAACCTCGGAATCGTTTCGTCGAAAAGCGCTTCAATGTACTGCTGATAGTTGGCCTGCCCTAAGATAAGGGCGACGACAATCGACACCATGATTACGCGCGAGATACCCCCGCGCGCATCGACTTGACCACGCATGACCAGACAGCCTTGGATTATTATCCAGAGCGTGACACACGCAACCAGAGGCGCACTGACCGCCGCTTGGACGTTTTCAAGCACTTTGTGCAGCCCGGACGTGAAGGCCCCATGAAAGATCGTGTGTATAGTCGTGAATGGCGCGGGAATTTTGAAATTCATGGCGTGAGCCTGATGTGTCCCTGATCAGCGCAGCTGAGCCTGATGAACTCAGCGTTCACGGGAGGAGGTCAAAAATGCGAGCGGTGTCCCGATGTTCGCGACGCTGCGTGGCGGCCTCCTCAGCGGCGTGAAGGCTCCCTTGTGCAGTGGCCATAGTCAGCAGACTCGTGGCCTGGGCATTTTGGATCATCGCATCGTGAATCTGCTTGAGGACCAGACCGTTGGTCACGGTGGCCTGCATAATATTTCCCGAGCGGGAAAGCTGACCAAGCGTGCCGGCGTTATCCTTAAGGCGCTTGTCCATCATGCCCAAAGTGTCGGCTGCAATAGCTGCGGCATTGGCGGCCCCAGCGATTTGTCCCTTTAACAGTTTCGCTTCTGAATCGTCGCCCGTGACTATCCGATTTGGGTCCTCCGCAATGTTACGGGCGATAATCGAAGCTGGCGCCCGAGCATCAAACATCTGCTCCTCCAGCTTATTGCTCGACGGGTAATGATTTCCTTGGTTCAGTGAGCTTAGCACTCCCGTGACAGCGAATGACGAGGTTAGCATTGTCACCATTTCGATCGTCGTAGCGAGCGTCTCGATTGACCTCTCAAGGATCGCCGCATTGGAAATCGCTGTTAAGGTCGATTGTGTTTCTGTTACAGGGTCGGTGACGATCCATTGCGACCGGGCCTGTCCGTGAAGCAGAAGGGAAGCAGCAAGGGTCGTTACTGCAAGTTTGGCAAGTTTCATGAATATTCCTCCGTCAGTCTTGAACTTCATGGTACCGGGCCATGAACTTGTCGAGCCACCCACTTGGGGCGTCTCCGTGCTGGTTGCGAAGCTGGTCGGCAAAGCGCACTGTGTTGGCCCGCCCCGAGAGTACGGCTACGTACTCGCGCATCTGCCCAAGATCGAATTCGCAAACAATACTCCCGCTATCGCGCTTGAGCAAAAACTTGCGGCTGCCGATTGCCATTCCCTGGCGGATTGCCTCGAACTCCTGCGCAGTGCACTTCAAGCCATCGACATACGCAGAGCGGTCCGCCGTCGGTGATGGGTAGAAAATTTTCGTCATACATTGCGCAACGAGACTAGCTCCGAGAGGCGATTCCAGAACGTGTTCAGGCTGCTGCGTTGCGAGTATCAACATGCCGTTGTTTTTGCGGACCGTGAGCAAGAACTTGTCGATAACGGCCGAGAATTGGGGGTTGAGTAGATAGAATCGAAATTCGTCGCAGCTCATCACGAACCGACGACCATCGACGATAGCGCCCACTCGATGCAGAAGGTATGCGGCGGCCGGTGCACAGACCTCCTCATATTCCAGGAGCTGCGTCATGTCGAAGCCCGTAATGGAGGCATCCAGCCTTACTTCGTCCACGTCGCCGTCAAAGGCCCATCCAAGCGCCCCCCCTCTACACCACCGCTGCAGCCGTGCTCCTGCGCCCTCGGAGGGGCTGTGCAATAGGAACTCGCGCAGGCCCGCAAGTGAGCGCATAGGGGGTTCGAACGAAAGCTGACGAACAATGCCGCGTTCCAGCCGACGGCTTTCCTCCGGCGAGATCGGACCACGGCCGTCACTCTCGATCAGGGCCATCAACCACTCGCGCAGAAAGTCCCGAGAGGCGGAGGTGTTGTCCAGTCCACGCAGAGGGGCCAAGCCGCTCGGAGCGCCTCTGCGCAACGCAAGATATGTCCCTCCCGTGGCTCGCACCAGCAGTTCACCACCCCGATCCTTGTCGAAGAAGACGATCGCACCATTGCGATCGACCAAGCTTTGCTCAAGCATCGCGAGGACAAAGGTCATCAGCGTCGTCTTGCCTTTGCCAACGGGCCCGAATATTGCCGTCATGCCGACGTCATTCTCATGGGGGATGTAGTCGAAAGAAGTTCCACCGTTTGTGCGAAAGCGCGCAACAGCATTGCCCCAGTGGCCGGAACTGGAACCGCTTGGGAAGTTCTCAAATGAGACGAGCCCGGCAAAATTGTGTGAGGTGATCGCCCCCGGGCGCGTGCGCCACCTGTTGTTCCCCGGAAGTTGGGACCAATATGCGGCCTCCATGCCGATGCCCTCTTGGACGATAACGGCGCCCGCGTCGGCCAGCCGTGCGCGGGCACTTGCTGCGCGATCTGCAAGGCTATTGAGGCTGTCGGCATAGACGCACAGGCTCAGATGATGCGAACCCATCACGAATTCGTTGCTTGCCAGTGCGTCCTCTGCCTCGGCAAGTTCATTGATCTGGGTGAGAGCCTTGTCGCCGGCACTCGTCATCTGGCTGGACTTAAGGCTTAGTTTGGCATGAGCTTGCGGGCGAGTGAGGAAGGAAAAGCTCTGGCTCAGGACAAGCGGGAAGTTGGCGGACAGCAAGGAATTTAGCATGCCCGGCCGCGTCGTCGCCGGATATTCACGGAACGAAAACAATGATCCGACGGAGCTATCCCCGGGCCTTCGAATCTCAAGCGCCCGCTTCCCGCAGATGACCTGGTCAGTGTAGATCGAGGCGCCAAGTGAGCCGGTAACCATCGGAACCGGAAGAAACCGGCAAGTCATCATGAGCCGAAGCGCCTCGCCGATTTCCGTGAAGAGCACGTTGCCTTTCTCACGAATACCCAACCGGCGCAGACCGTAACCGCCGAGTGCGCCAGCAATGATGTGCCAGAGGTCTTCCAGGCTCCGCATTTGGGTGGCTAGATCGTGCTCATTCCGTCTGCGGGACTTGGCAATCCGCAAGCCGATCTTGCCGATTGCGGTGCGGGGGGACACGATCAAAGTGAGGAAGTGATCGTTGCGAAAGAGCTTTCCCGACAGCACACGACGCTCGTAGGCCTCGCTCAGACTGCCAGCGAATGCACTTTGAAACCGGCGCGGCGCCGGCGCCGGCACATCGTTGTGTCTCACAAGATGAGCGTATATCGAGACATTGTCATCGGCGATGTTGCGCAAGAGAGTGTTGAACGCGCGGCAGCGCGAGTTGCGCATCTCAGCGTCTTCCAAATCAAAGGGCACACCGTTCACATGTGCCATGGCCATGATCGATCCGTCTTCCAGAAGGACAACCTGATCGCTTATGTGACCAACATACGGAAGGTAGATCTCGCCAGACCTCTCGGTCCGGCCGCTGGCGCCGAACATTACACCATTCCTCTTCCGCGTTTCGGCACTCTGATCGGATTGGCGCTGACGCTTGCGCCTCCCCAGACCGGCCCGTCCACGCTTCTGCCGGCCGTCTGCAAATAGAGCAGCACGACGCTTGCCGCGTTATAGTCACGCTCAACAACCAGCCGTGCTCCGAACCAGAGTGGCGCGAGAACGATTTCGTAGAGCGGGTTCTGAAGGATAATGATAACAAGCCCAGCCAACATCATGAGCAATCCGGCCAGCGTCAGCGGCACCCCCAGAAACAGTGCGGGGCGCGTCGCCGCCACATAGAGGGTGCTCACTTCCAACCGGTCGCTCATCAGCCACCGCCTATGAGCGCCTTGCCCAGGAAGCTGGCCCCGAACATGATGACGATCCCTCCAACGACACCCGCAACCAGGCCAAGTGAAGCACGACCGAACATCCAAGAGATACCGATGGCTACGAGCCCGAGCACGGCCAGTGATTGTCCAAAGGGCCCAAGTATGAACGTGCAGATATTCTGGACCATCTTGGCAGGATCCGTCCCTCCGGTCACCTGAGCCGCGGCTGGCCCGCTGTAGAAGACCGTCCACGCCGCGCCTGCAGCAGCGGCCGGTACATATTCAGCCGCCATGCGCAGCATGGAAAAAGGCGAAGGAACACGCGTTTTAAGCGCACGAAGTATCTTGAGTGGCGTCATCATTGCATCTCCATGTTTCAATCGAATACGAGTTTGTTCGGGTTCGAGGGTTCCCGTGCTTTCGCAGCCTGGCTGCCTGTCGGATCGGAGGGATCGGCCCCGGAGCGGTCTGGCTGATACGAGCCCCAGATGTCCCAAGAATCTTGGTTGGGCTGCTTCTTTCTATTGGCCTGTTGGCTCTGCTGGAGCAGAGGCGGCACGGCTTTCCGACCGGGTGCCTCAAGGTGCGGCACATCTCGAGCAGTCGGCTCCAGCGTTCTCTCAAGGAGACTTGAGATGTCCTTTGCGGCCGACTCGACCTTGCGTACATAACCGTTGGCGAAGCCATGCGTGACGTCGCCCGTGTTATAGGCCGAGATGGCACGGCGAAGCGCCAGTTGCTGTGCCACAGCAGTGGTGCCGCCGGCATACCGGCTTTCAAGCAGGTGGGCGGCAGCCGAAAGCGAGGCGCAGGGCTCGAAAGCCCTTTCCGGCGTGAGATTGAGCACGGCAAAGTTCTTGCTGTTTATCTGCATCAATCCAACATCGACAGAATGTTGTGCTTCGAGGCGTTCCTTGATGCCCCGCGTGGCTTCCAGGTGGTCTATCCAGCGAAGCTGCTCACCTGTGGTGTTGTCATGAGCCACCAGCGTTTCAAAGCCACTTTCAATCTTGGCAATCGCGGCGAGGGTGGACGGCGCAACCCAGGGGGCGCATTTGCGCGACAGGCTGCGGAACTCACGCGGAGAAAGTGGCGCGGGCTCGGCTGGGAGTGACATGGATGTCATCAGGACGATGGCCAGCGGCCAAGCTGCAATAAACATTCCCTATCACCTACCTTTCCAAGCCGCCGGACGGGTTCTGGCCCTGTCCGGCACGCGCTTATCGGGGAGGTTTGTTACTGTGTGATGTTCAAGTTCAGCTTTTCGGTTTCAATTGAAGCAAAGACCGTGTTCGTATCAGCGTGGGTGAGCATCTTGCGCATGCGTGGGTGGCGCGGGCCCGATCAGCCAGCGACATCCGGAGCATCTTGGTACAATGACTCCTGTACAGGATTGCTCGTCCCGGCCGTCCGTTGCTCCTGGAGTGTGGGCCGCGACTTTGGCGTCATGGATGGTACTTCTGTCAGCGCCAAGCCAAGGACAAAATGGGGAGCTTGGCGGGCTTGTTCAGGCTCGGGATCACCGTGGGGAATCGACTAAGGCGATAAAGCGGCCCAACTTTGCCGGTATGCTGCCGGTCCTTAAAGAGCAGCCATGCGCGGCCCTGCACACTCAGATCATTGCTTGAGACGCGAGCTCGTCCGCGAAGCTGGCTCGAAGGCGCAAATCCGCGGCGGCGAGGGTCAACTGGGAAGACGTGGCGGCGCAGCCCATCCTGGTGCGAGCCTCGTTCAGCTGTTCGGCCGCCGCCGCCAAAGGGTGGATCATGCACAGTCCCATCGGCAGATAACCGCACGTCATTGACGGAGTCCGACGGCGCAATGGACAAGCATAGTGACACGCTCAAGATGGAGGAGTTGCAGTAACTGAGAAATGTTAGCCCGGACGTTCACCGCAACCGGCGACCTGCCGGTCGCCGAACAGCATTTGAGGCCGCCGGCCACCTTGGACGAAGCCGGCTTGGCAGGAGACACACTATTTTGCACAAGGCCGCTGCAGCGAATCACGGTCTTCTTCCGCCGACCGCCTCTCCGATCAAGCCAAACGCCGCGCTGCTCAACCATGTCCGAGCTGGATCCACGAGCCGGAGGATATCGAGATGATCCAGGTCCGCAAACTCCAGGATGACCAGGATGCAAGGGCATAGCAGGAAACTTGGCATCCATGGGGTCGAACTTGAGTGATATTGGCAGGCCTGCACCAACGGGGGAGCTCGAAGCGAAAAAGCGAAGGACCACACGGCAGGGTCATGTCGGCGCTTGGACCTGTCTGGTGGCCACGGGCTGCCTTGGTGCGGTCAATTCGCTGGGGATGAAAAGAACAGGACGAGCACGGCCTCACATTGGCCGCACGCAACGGCGAGTGGTATCAAGGAGCAGCTGTTCTGGGTCGGTGCCCCAGGGTTGCTCGGCAACAGGTTTAGACAAGGGGATTCAAGATTGAAGGTGTGCCGTTGAAACATGTTCTTGTCATTGACGATGATGCCGCAATGCGGCGCCTCATCGCCGAGTATCTCACGATGCATGCCCTGAAGGTAACCGCAGTCCACGATAGCAAGCAGTTTGACTATGTTCTTTCACGTGAGCCAGTCGATCTCGTGGT
>NZ_JAMYRE010000037.1:0-42674 GCF_040321265.1 Mesorhizobium sp. M0491 | reverse complement strand
GTCGCCAGCGGCGAGCCGCCCTCGTTCGTGAGGCGTATATAGTCGCCACACTCGACAACTGTCAACACACATCGACAATGTTTTTGAAGTTTTTGCGACAGAAATTTCGGACCTGATCTGTCGATAGCCGACTGCCCCAGGGGAACGCTGGCAATACCGATTGAACGGCCAGGAAGGAGCCCTATTGCCGCCGCATTGCCGTTCGACACCAAAGCCAACGAAAGTGGGCGCCGCCGACGGAGCAGCGGCTCTCTTATGAGCCCTCCTATATAGGAGTGTGCGATGGGCCTTGCAGAGAAGGTACACCGCCCCGCCTGGTAGAGCGCTCTATAAGAGAAGTGCTTGGGGGCAATTCGTTCGGAGCCTGGCGCTTCGTTGACTTCACCTGCCATGACAGGCAAATGTCACGGCCACAACAAAAGCGACAAGCCGTTCCGCCCGGGGAAGAAGCAGCCTTTCTGGATGCCAGACACGGAAGATGTCATAGCCGAACTCGGCAACGAGCCGCCGCTTATCGCGGATGGCCGCAGCGGCCCGCCCGACCGGCGCGAGGTTTCTGCACGCTGGCTGTCGGGAACATTTCTCACTGGCGTGACCTCGAGCGTGCTGATGGGCGTGGCGCTGTTCGCCGCCCTTGACGGCCGCCAGCAGCTGGCCACCCCACCCGAGATCGCCGAGTTGATCAGCCTTGCCGGCAACGGGGATTCCGGTGAAGTCGCCAAGACCACCAGGCTGGTGGCGCCGCGTCAGATCGCAAAGGCCAAGGACCGCCGCCGCATGGAAGTGTCGATGGTCACCAAGGTCGGCGACCGCGATGTCATCCACACCATGCCTTTCGTGCAGATCAAGATGGCCCTTGCCGCCGGCCACACCACCAGCCGCGCCTACCCACCCTTCGACCCGATGCAGGTGTTCGGCGACGACAGCGACGACAATGCCCAGCCGGCGACGGCCTCCGCCGCTTCCGGCCAGATCTACGGCGCCAAGGTCGAAAGCGAGATGAGCCTGAAGACCGTCGATTTTCCGATCGACACGGCTTCCTTCGACGAAAAGAGCGACCTCTCCGCCGACGAGGTGGAAAAGGTGGTGCGCGAAGCCGGCACCGACCTCAGCGACGGCGCGGTGCAGGTCGCTTCGCTCCACTATGTCGACCCGCAGCGATTCGGCGAAGCTTTTGCCGAGAGCATGGCCGGCTCCTACGACGTCAAGATCGTGCCGGAAAATGTCTCGGTGGCGCCCCGAGCCACCGTTGACGACCAGGCGCCGGCTTTTGCCGAGGAAATCATCCCCTTCACCAAGGATCTCGACGTCACCGAGGCTTTTGCCGATTCGGGCTACACAGGTGAAGATGCCACCGGAATGGCCGAAGCCATCGCCAAGTTGCTCAATGCGACGGCGCTCAAGGCTGGAACCGTACTGCGTGTCGGCCTCGAGGTTCACGGCGATGCCGCCAAGGTCGTGCGCACCAGCGTCTATGACCGGACCCAGCACATCGTCACCATCGCGCTCAACGATCGCGGCCAGTATGTGCCGGCGCAGGAACCGGATCCGAACCCCGAATTGCTGACAGCCTTCGATGATTCGTCGGCGCCGGTCGTGGTGCGCGGCAACCTGCCCAACGTCTATGACGGCATCTACCGCGCTGCCTATTCCTACGGCATGTCCAAGGCGATGACGCAGCGGTTGATCAAGCTGCTGGCGTCCGACGTCGACTTCCAGTCCCGCCTCAGCCCCGCCGACCGCATCGAAGTCCTGTTCTCGCAGCCCGACGGCGACGACCAGACCTCGGACAACTCCGAGCTTCTTTACGTCTCGGCGACGTTCGGCGGCCAGACCCGCAACTTCTACCGGTTCCAGATGCAGGACGGCGGCACCGACTATTTCGATGAGGACGGTTCGAGCGCCGAGCAGTTCCTGTTGCGCAATCCCCTGCCCGCCGGGAAATTCCGCTCCGGTTTCGGCGCCCGCAGGCATCCCATCCTCGGCTATGTCCGCATGCACACCGGCGTCGACTGGGCAGCCCCCATCGGCACGCCGATCATCGCCGCCGGCAACGGCACGGTCGAGAAGGTCGGCTGGGCGGGCGGTTACGGCAAGCAGATCATCATCCGCCACGCCAATGGCTACGAAACGTCCTACAATCACCAGAGCGCCTTTGCCAAAGGCATCGAACCGGGCGTGCACGTCCGCCAGGGCCAGACCATCGGCTTTCTCGGCCAGACCGGCCTCGCCACCGGCCCGCATCTTCACTACGAGCTGATCGTCAACGGCACCAAGGTTGATCCGATGCGTGTCCGCCTGCCGGTCGGCAAGGTGCTGAAGGGCGATGACCTCGTTGCCTTCAAGCGCGAGCGCGAGCGCATCGACGAACTGCTGAAGCAGGAAGACAGCGATTCGCTGAAGGTTGCGAGCGCCAAGATCGACGGTTGACCCGCTTCAGCCTGGCGTATCTTCGGCCTGTCGCGGCCATGGCAATCGCTCACCGGGAATGGTCGTCCAGGCGATGACAGCCGCAAGCAGGCAAAGCAGCGCGGTCACCGAAGAGACCGCGGCAAAAGCGGCGTCGCTGGCGGCGAGCCTCGCCGCATCGATGGCCGGCGCAAGCCCGGCTGGCGCCGGTTCACCAAATCCTGGGATGCCCGGCGTTGCGCTCGCGTCCAGTGCATTCGCGTAAACCCATGCGGCAAGCGAGCCCATCGCCGCCACCGCGATCAAACCGCCGATGCGTGAGACGGCATTGTTGATGCCGGAGGCCGCCCCCGTGTCCTTGTCTTCCACCGCCGTCATGATCGCGGTCGACAAAGGCGATACGACCAGAGCCATGCCGAGCCCCATCAGCCCCATCAGCGGGAATGTTCCGGTCCAGAAATTATGGATACCGGCGTAGGTGAGCAAGGCCAGCCCGGCAAACGCGAAAGCCACTACCAGGCTGCCGCAGGCGATCGGAAAACGCGGTCCGATCCGGTCCGACAGCTTGCCGACAGGTCCCGACAAAAGCGCGATCGCTGCCGACAAAGGCAGGAAGATGAAGCCGACCTCGGCCGTGCTCAGCCCCCAGCCGGCGATCAGCAGCATCGGCAGATAGAAAAGGTTGGCCGATAGCGCGAAATAGAGGAAGAACGTCGCCACATTGGCACCGGCGAAAGCACCGACACGAAACAGGCTGAGGTCGATCATCGGCTCACGCTGCCGAAGCTCGAAGAAGATGAAGACAGCCAGCAATACGACGCCTGCGGCAATGCTCGGCCCTGCCATGAGGCCCTCGCCGCTGGCGCTCATCGAGGTCAGCCCATAGGCAAGCGCGCCGAAGGCCAATGTCGCGAGCGCTGCACCGCCGAGATCCAGGCTGCGTTTCTCCGTCGGCGTATCGGCTGGAACCTTGGCCAGCAGAAGCCAGATCGAAATAAGCCCGAGCGGCAGGTTGATGGCGAAGATCGCCCGCCAGATGCCGTCGCCGAAGGCCGACAGCACGAAACCGCCGAACACCGGGCCAAGTGCCGTGGTCAGCGCTGAAGCCGCCGCCCAGATGCCGATAGCGCGGCCGCGTTCTTTCTTCGGGTAGGCCTTGGCGATGATGGCGAGGCTGCCGGGCACCATGATCGCTGCGCCAATGCCCTGGACGGCACGAAATGCGATCAGCACAATGGCATTCGGCGCCAGCGCACAGGCAAGCGAAGCGACGATGAACAGCGCAATGCCGGCCACGAAGGCGCGGCGTAGGCCGAATCGGTCGCCGGCGGCACCCCCGGCCAGGATCAGCGCCGACAGCGTCAACGCATAGGCATTGGAAATCCACTGCGCCTCGGCAAGGCTGGCGCCGAGGTTGACGCGGATCGCCGGTGTGGCGATGGCCAGGATCGAGCCGTCTATGAAGCCAAGCGCCGAGGCCAGAATTGCCGCGATCAGCACAAATCGCCGCTGCGACTGCGGACAGAACGTCCCATTCCTGACCGGGCTGGTCAGCGGGACGGCGGCAGCTTTACTCGGTGAATGCATGAAATCTTGCTTAAACCCCTAGCGCACCGGCAACAACCAGCCAGTGGCTTGCTGTCGCTGAAACCAGCCGTTTGGCCAGGTCGCACTCTGTCAGGGCGCAAATGGCACAGTCATGCTGGCGCCGTTACACGCAGCCGGCGGGGATTTCGGTGAGGCGACCACTTGAAAGCTCGGTTTCATTCTGATCGTGCATCTGGTCTATGCCGCCGCACTTCACAGTTCACTGCTGCGCAAAATCATCGGCTGAAGGTCCGCCGACAAACTCCACCGTCACACCCGGCGACACCAGCTTGGCCAGTTCACGCGCATCCCAGTTGGTCAGGCGCACGCAGCCATGGCTTTCGGTCTTGCCGATCTTCGACGGATCCGGCGTGCCATGGATGCCGTAGGTCGGCTTGTCCAGGGCGATCCAGACCGAGCCGACGGGACCGTTCGGGCCCGGCGGAATGGTCAGGACCTTGTCGTTCTGGCCCTGCTTGAAATTGATGCTGGGATTGTAGGTGTAGTTCGGATCGAGCGCGACGCGCGACACCGTGTGAATGCCGGACGGTGACGGCGTGTCCGATGAGCCGATGGTTGCGGGATAGGCCGCGACCAGTCTGCCGCCGGCATCATAGGCGAAAACCTCTTTCTTGTCCTTGTCCGCGACGATGCGGGCCACCGGCGTCGAAACCAGTTTTCCAAAATTGGCGACCTTGATGGTCGCGCCGGGACGATTGAAATCGACGTCCGGGTTGAGCGCTTTGAGATAATTCTCGTCCATGTGGAAGCGCTCCGCGAGCGCCTCGGTCACCGACGTGTAACCCATGCGGTCGAGTTGCGCCTTCTGGCTGTAGTCTTCCGGGATCGACGCGACATAGGGACCGGCCGCATCCTCCGCTGTGATCGTGTAGTTGGCGAAGGCATCGCCGCCGGATTGCGCAAGTGCCGCCTGGATGGCGACCGCGTCGGTCGATCGCAGATTGGCGCCGGTGATCTGGTTGTAGGCAGCGAGCGCCTTGTCGACATTCGAACCGAAACGCCCGTCGATGACGCCAGGCGAAGCGCCACCCCGGTCGAGCAGCACCTGAAGGGCGGCGACATCCTGGCGCGCTCCCAGCGAAAGTGCCGGGGCAACAGTGGTTTTGTCGCCAGCCTTTGGTGGCAGAGCCGCCTGATCGGCGGGTATCGCCGGCTGGGCAGGGTCTATCGAGGCCTCGTTCAGCGGCTGGCGCTTGATGGTGCCCGGCTTCGCCGGCTGCGGCGCGTCGGGATAATTGTCGTCGTAGCTGCCATCGTCCTGCGGTGGGGGAGGATAGGCTTCGACGGAATTGTCCCCATAGGGATCGTACTCGTCCGCCGGCGGCGGGATAACGCGGCCTTCCTCTTCCAACTGCTGGCGGCGGAACCGCGCCATGTCTTCCGGATCGTCGAGATAGTAGCGGTCGTCGCCGTCGGGGGCGCGGCCCAATTCGCGCAGTCGTGTCTCACGGCGCAGGGCACGACGGTCGAGCCGGGTCTGCGGCGGCTGGATGGCGATGACCTTGCCGGTATCGGCATCGACGATGACGCGGTTGCCTCTAGCGTCGTAGTAGATGTCGAGATTGCCGTCCTGGGCGATAAGGATGCCCCCGGTATCGGCGGCACGGACAATCGGTGGTGCGCTGTCCTGCGTTGGGGCAGCGATTGCATTGGCAGACAAAAGCCCGCCGGCAAGTACCGAAAGGGTGAAGATCGTACGCAGCATAGTGGCGAAACTCTCCGGTCCGTAATTGCCGCCGCCCGGCATTGTTCTCTGGCGAAGCCCCTCGCCAGCAAACCAGTTACCCACCATATGGTTCCAACATGAACCGGGCATGAAGATGGCGGTTTTCCGGCGCCTCGAGGAATATAGACTAGCTTGCGGCAAGTCCTAATTCCTTGCGCGCCTGCTTGGTCAGTTTCAGGGCTACAAGGCGATGGCTCTCGCGCAAATAGTCCTTCAGCGCGGCATCATCCATGCTCTGGCTTGTCCGACGCTGGATCCATGTCATGCCGCGCGAGGCAAGATAGGGCGCGGGCCGCAGGCCCGGCTGCTCCTTGAGCACGTCATAGGCGATATCGGAGCATTTGAAGGTGACGAAGAGCTGCTGGCCCTGGTCCCAGCCGCCGATCGCGAAGACCTTGGCCCCGATTTTCCAGACATGGGCGCCGCCCCACTGGACGACATGGCTCGTCGCGGGCAGCGAGGCGCAGAAGCTGTTGTAATCGTCCAGTGTCATCCGCGCCCGCTTTTTTGCGCATGTCGCCCAAAAGTGGCCCCGATTTTGGGAGAACGACATGCATATGACAAAGACCTAAAAAGCCGCGCGTCCGGGATGGACGCGCGGCTTTGGATCAGGCTGCCACTTCCGCCGCCACAATCGTCGGTTTCGAGCGGAAGTTCAGCCGGTCGGAACCGGCTGTCACCTTGACGGTCGAGCCGTCGAGGATGTCGCCGAGCAGGATCTTCTCCGCCAGCGGGTCCTGCAATTCCTTCTGCATCACCCGCTTCAGCGGTCGCGCGCCATAGGCAGGGTCGTAGCCCTTGGCCGCCAGCCAATCGATCGCCTCCTGGTCCAGCGAAAGTGTGATCTTGCGATCGACAAGCAGGCTCTCCAGCCGCTTGAGCTGGATCTCGACGATGCGGCCCATATCCTGCCGGCGCAGCCGGTGGAACAGGATCACCTCGTCGACGCGGTTGAGGAACTCCGGCCGGAACGACGCCCTGACGACACCCATCACCTCGTCGCGAACCAGATCGACGTCCTGATCCTCGCCGAGATTGACGAGAGATTCGGCGCCGAGGTTCGACGTTATGATGATCAGCGTGTTGCGGAAGTCGACCGTGCGGCCCTGGCCATCGGTCAGGCGGCCATCGTCGAGCACCTGCAACAGCACGTTGAACACATCGGGATGCGCCTTCTCGATCTCGTCGAACAGCACGACCTGATAAGGCCGGCGCCGCACCGCTTCGGTCAGCGCGCCGCCTTCCTCATAGCCGACATAGCCGGGAGGTGCGCCGATCAGCCGGGCGACCGAGTGCTTTTCCATGAACTCCGACATGTCGATGCGCACCATCGCGCTGTCGTCGTCGAACAGGAAGCTCGCCAGCGCCTTGGTCAACTCGGTCTTGCCGACACCCGTCGGCCCGAGGAACATGAACGAGCCGATCGGCCGGTTCGGATCCTGCAAGCCCGCGCGGGCGCGCCGCACAGCCTTCGAGACAGCTTGCACCGCCTCGCCCTGGCCGACGACGCGCTTGCCGATCTCGTCCTCCATGCGCAGCAGCTTGTCGCGCTCGCCCTGCAGCATCTTGTCGACCGGAATGCCGGTCCAGCGCGAGACGATATGGGCGACGTGGTCGGGGGTGACCACCTCTTCGACCATGCCGACCTTGCCGTCCTGGGCCTCGGCCTCCTTCAGCTTCTTTTCCAGCTCCGGGATCTTGCCATAGGCAAGCTCGCCGGCGCGCTGGAATTCACCCTTGCGCTGGGCAATGGCAAGGTCGTTGCGCGCCTCGTCGAGCTGCTTCTTCAGATCGGCGGCAAGCCCGAGCTTCTGCTTCTCGGCCTGCCATTTGGCGGTGATCTCGGTCGATTCCTCCTCAAGGCCGACGAGTTCCTTTTCCAGGCGGGCGAGCCTGTCCTTCGAAGCATCGTCCGTCTCGACTTTCAGCGCCTCGCGCTCGATCTTGAGCTGCATGATGCGGCGATCGATCTCGTCCAGCGCCTCGGGCTTGGAATCGACCTGCATGCGCAGCCGCGATGCGGCTTCGTCGACCAGGTCGATCGCCTTGTCCGGCAGGAAGCGATCGGCGATGTAGCGGTTGGACAGCGTCGCCGCCGCCACCAGCGCCGAATCCGAAATGCGCACCTTGTGGTGCTGCTCGTATTTTTCCTTCAGGCCGCGCAGGATCGAAACGGTGTCCTCCACCGTCGGCTCGTCGACGAACACCGGCTGGAAGCGGCGGGCAAGCGCTGCATCCTTCTCGACATGCTTGCGATACTCATCGAGCGTGGTGGCGCCGACGCAGTGCAGCTCGCCGCGCGCCAAAGCCGGCTTCAACAGGTTCGACGCATCCATGGCGCCATCCGCCTTGCCGGCGCCGACCAGCGTGTGCATCTCGTCGATGAACAGGATGATGTTGCCGTTGGCCGAGGTGACTTCGGAGAGCACGGCCTTCAGCCGCTCCTCAAACTCGCCGCGATATTTGGCGCCGGCAATCAGCGCGCCCATGTCGAGCGCCATCAGTTGCTTGTCCTTCAGCGATTCCGGTACGTCGCCATTGACGATGCGCAGCGCCAGGCCCTCGGCGATCGCCGTCTTGCCGACGCCCGGTTCGCCGATCAGCACCGGATTGTTCTTGGTGCGGCGCGACAGCACCTGGATGGTGCGGCGGATCTCGTCGTCACGGCCGATCACGGGGTCCAGCTTGCCGGCACGGGCATCCGCGGTCAGGTCGCGCGCGTATTTCTTCAGCGCGTCGTAGCCCTGTTCGGCACTCGCCGAATCGGCGGTGCGGCCCTTGCGGACATCGTTGATGACCTGGTTGAGCGCCTGCGCGGTGACGCCGGCCTTGGCCAGTATGTCGGCGGTCTTGGCCGATTTCTCCATGGCGAGCGCCTGCAAGAGCCGCTCCACCGTGACAAAGCTGTCGCCGGCTTTCTTGGCCAGTTCCTCGGCGGTCGAAAACACTTTTGCCAGCGGCTGCGCCAGATAGAGCTGGCCATTGCCGCCCTCGACCTTGGGCATCGCTTCGAGCGCCGTCTCGACGCCAAGCTTGACGTCGCGGACGTTGCCGCCGGCGCGTTCGATCAGCGACGCCGCCAGGCCCTCATCGTCGTCGACGAGCACTTTCAGGATATGTTCAGGGGTGAATTGCTGGTGGTTGCGGGAAAGTGCCATAGTCTGCGCGGACTGGATAAAGCCGCGCACACGCTCTGAGTATTTCTCGAGGTTCATATCTGTCTCCTTCCATCACCGGCCCGCTTTGCGGCACCGGATCCGATTGCGGTGACGGACCCGCCCATTCGAGCCGGGTCCAGTTGAGGCTGATATGGTGCACAGGTCCCGAACCCTCAAGACGTCTCGATATCGGCAACTTCATAATATTGCACCGCCGCCCAAACGAAAACGGCGGAGATTTCTCTCCGCCGTTCAATGCCTTGAAATGCCGTTCGATCAGCTGTCGGTATCGACGTTGACCGGTTGGGCGTTGCCGCTGTCGACCGGGGCCGCAGCCGCCTCGCCGGCATCGGCCACGGAATTGGCATTGTCACTACCGCCATCAACCTGATCGGCGTTGACGCGCGGGCGGCGCGGACGACGCGGACGACGGGCAGCCCCGCTTTCGGCGGCCGCCTCGTTGAGTTCGGCCTGGGCGGCAAGACCTGCTGGGGAAAGATTCTCGAACGACGGAGCCGGTTCGGCCGGCGCTACAGATTCGGTCGGCGAAACGGCTTCGCCCTGAACCGGGGTCTCGTTGCCCTGAGGCTGACCACCTTGTTCCACGGGTGAACCAAAGTCGCGCTGGCCGTTCTGGCCATAACCGCCATTGGGGCGACGATCGCGATGGCGCCCGCCATTGTTGTCGCGGCCACCATTGTTGCGCCCGCCATTGTTATCACGGGCCTCGCGGCCACCTTCCCGGTTGAGCGCAACCTCGGCAGGCGTCCCTTCGATGACCGGCTGCGGGCCGGCGCCATGGTTGATCACCGGGATCTGGACGTCGGAAACAGTGTTGCTGTTGTTGTTGCCGCCATTGTCGAAATCGTCGCGATCCTCGTCGCCGTCATCGTCGAAATCGTCGCGATTCTGCTGCGCGTTCTGGATCGGCATCTGCGCCTGTGCGGCCGCGATGATGCGATTGTAGTGCTCGGCGTGCTGGAGATAGTTCTCCGCCATGACCCGGTCGCCGGAGCTGTGAGAATCGCGGGCAAGGGTGGCGTATTTTTCGGCGATCTGCTGAGCCGAACCGCGGATCTTCACATCCGGGCCATTGCTCTCGTAGTTGCGCGTCAGGGGATTAGGCCCCTTGCGGTTGTTGTTGTTATTGTTGTTGTTGTTGTTACCACCGCCGCCGCCACTATTGTTGCGACCGCGCATGCGCCTGTTCTGCTGTTGTGGCCTCATCAAACTCTCTTCATTTTGAAATTTTCGAAAAACTCTTCACGAACGGAGGCGCTCATGCAGCCAGCCGTTTCGTCTCTTCACCGGCGTTCGCCCGCATCGATTGCGTTGGCGCCACGTGCCATCCTGTTCCGGTTACATCACTTGCCGGACGATTCCCGCACGAAGCTTGGGCATCGTTTGCGCAAGAAGGCAGCTATTTCCAAGGAAAACCGAATCGCTAAGAGCACTGCCTGCTTCGTCTCATCCGGTTAAGGCGACCCTAGCCGCATTCCCCGGCATTGCCAAGCGCTTTTTTGCACTGCGTCAAGGCTTTATCCTTTCAAAGACAACAACCCTGTCGTTTCCACCGAGGTCACGAAAAGCACCGCCCGACACGTAGCCGGCTGCAGCGAATATCTCGCAGACCTCGTTGCGTTGCGTATGGCCGATCTCGACCGCAATCCTGCCTTCAGTTTCCAAAAACCTTGCCGCTTCCGCTGCGATGGTTCTGTAGGGGTTCAGACCGTCCGCACCGCCATCCAGGGCCAGGCGCGGGTCGAAATTGCGGACTTCGTCCTGCAGATTTCCAATGTCTTCCGTGGTTATATAGGGAGGGTTTGCGACAATTACATGGTACCGGCCGGAAACTTTTTCGAACCAGTCCGACTGCAGCGCCGTGAACCGGCCTGCAAGACCCAGTTGCCCGGCATTGCGCGCCGCCGTCGCCAGCGCACCCGCGGACAGATCGACGCCCGTGGCGTTAGCCGTCGGCACGACACTGAGCAGCGCCAGCGCAATGGCGCCGGTGCCGGTGCCAAGATCGAGGATGCGGCACTCGCCTTCCCGCGCCGCAACTGCCTTGACGAAGGGCAATATTGCCTCGACCAGCGTTTCGGTATCCGGCCGCGGCTCCAGCGTTTCCGGCGACAGCGACAGGCGCAAACCGTAGAATTCACGATAGCCGAGGATGCGATGCACCGGTTCGCTGCTAGCGCGGCGTCTCAAGGCGGCATCGATTTCGGCAACAACGCCGGCGCCGAGCCTGCGTTCGGGGTCCGCAATGGCTTGCGTGCGCGTCGTGCCCGAAAAATGCTCGACGATCAGCCGCGCATCGAGCGCCGGATCATCGATAGCGGCAGCGGCAAGCCGAGCCTGCGCTTCCCGCAGCAGCGGCCCGAGTGCATCGGGCAGGTCAGTCATCGATGCCGATGTCGGCGAGCAATTTCGACTGGTGATCGGCGATCAGCGCGTTGATGATCTCGTCGAGTTCGCCCATCATTACCCGGTCGAGCTTGTAGAGCGTCAAATTGATGCGGTGGTCGGTGACGCGGCCTTGCGGGAAATTATAGGTGCGGATGCGTTCCGAGCGGTCACCGGAACCGACCTGTGACTTGCGCGATTCGGAACGCTCCTCGTCGGCCTTTCCGCGCTCCAGATCATAGAGCCGGGCCCGCAGGATCTGCATGGCCTTGGCGCGGTTCTGATGCTGCGATTTCTCCGCCTGCACGACCATGATGCCGGTCGGCAGATGGGTGATGCGGACGGCCGAATCGGTGGTGTTGACGTGCTGGCCGCCCGAACCCGATGCACGCATCGTGTCGATGCGGATGTCTTCGGCCCTGATGTCGATGTCGACCTCTTCGGCTTCGGGCAGCACCGCGACGGTTGCCGCCGAGGTGTGGATGCGCCCGCTCGCCTCGGTCGCCGGCACGCGCTGCACCCGGTGCACGCCGGATTCGAACTTCAGATGCGCAAAGACGCCCTTGCCGGACACGGTGGCGATGATTTCCTTGTAGCCGCCGGCATCGCCATCGCTGGCCGAGGCGGTCTCGAAACGCCAGCCGCGTTCGGCGGCGTAGCGCTCATACATGCGAAACAGGTCACCGGCGAACAGCGCGGCCTCGTCACCGCCGGTGCCGGCGCGGATTTCGAGAATGGCGTTCTTGTCGTCGGCGGCATCCCTGGGCAACAGCAGGATCTGGATGTCCTTCTGCAGCGCCTCGATACGGTCCTCGACTTCCGGCAGCTCGGCCTCGGCGAGCGCCCGCATCTCGGCATCGGTGCCCTTGTCGGCAAGCATGGCTTCGAGGTCGGCCTGCTCATGCTCGGCCAGGCGCAGCGCCCTGACCTTGGCCACCATGTCCTGGATTTCGGCATATTCGGACGCCATCCGCACATAGGCTTCCGGCGCCGGGCCGGCCGACATCTGCGCTTCGAGCATCTCGAAACGCTTGACGACTTGATCCATACGATCGCGGGGCAAATTGACCATGATGAGGCTGCTATAACGGGATCGAACGGTCGTCGGCAAAGGCCTGCAGCAGCGCCCGCATCGGCAAGCCCTGTGCCGGAGCCATCAGATTGTCGTCGAAAAACGCCTTCAACTCGTCCAGCGGCAGTTCCGTCAGCATCGCCTTGACCGGACCGATCGAGGCCGGCGACATCGAGATCGAGCGGAAACCGAGTCCGATCAGCGCCATCGCCGAGATCGGCTTGCCTGCCAGTTCACCGCACAGCGTCACCGGCGTATGGTTGCGGACGCCGGCATCGGCGATCTGCTTGAGCACCCGCAGGAACGGCGCCGACAGCGTGTCGAAGCGGTTGGCCAATTGCGTGTTGCCGCGGTCGACGGCCATGACGAACTGGAACAGGTCGTTAGAACCGACCGAGACGAAATCGACCGCCTTCATCAATTCATCAAGCTGGAACAATAGCGACGGCACTTCCAACATCGCCCCCAGCTTCAGGCTGGTCGGCAAATGATGGGCAAAGCGCGACAAATGCCGCACCTCGCGGTCGATGATCTCGCGTGCCTGGGCGATCTCGCCCAGCTCGGTCACCATCGGCAGCATCAGCTTCAATTCGCGGCCGCCGCTGGCCTTGAGCAAAGCGCGGATCTGGGTGCGCAGCAACCCTGGCCGGTCGAGCGTCAGGCGGATCGCCCGCCAGCCAAGCGCCGGGTTCTCTTCCTGGATCGCACCCTTGAAATAGGGCAGCACCTTGTCGCCGCCAATATCGATGGTGCGGAAGGTGACCGGCTTGCCGCGCGCCGCCTCGAGCACGTCGCGGTAGAGCTTTTCCTGGGCTTCGGCCCGGGGAAATGTCGAGGCGACCATGAACTGAAGTTCGGTGCGGAACAGGCCGATGCCGGCCGCACCCGCTTCGGCAAGCTGCGGCAGGTCGACGGCAAGACCGGCATTCATCAGCAAATCGACCTGGACACCATCTCTGGTCGTCGACGGCTTCTTGCGCAGCTCGCGGTAGACCTCTTGCCGGCGCGCCCTGAAACGCACCTTTTCGGCGTAGGCGGCCTCGAGATCTGGCTGCGGCCGCAAATGGATCACGCCCTCTTCGCCGTCGACGATGATGGCATCGCCGTTTTCCGCCATGGAAACGGCGCCCTTCATTTGGCCGGCGACGGGGATGCCCATGGCACGCGCGACGATGACGACGTGACTGGTCGCGGCACCATCCTCGAGCACCAGCCCGCGCATCTTGTCGCGGGGATAATCGAGCAGCTCGGCGGCCCCCATCGAACGGGCAACGATGATGGCATCCTTCGGCAGCGATGCGGCGACATCTTCCGGCCCGCGCCCCATCAGCTGGCGCAGCAGGCGGTTGGCGAGGTCGTCGAAATCGCTCATCCGCTCGCGCAGATAGGGATCGGTCATGTGCAGCATGCGGGCGCGCATGTCGCTCTGCACCTTTTCCACCGCCGCTTCGGCCGTCAGGCCGTTGCGGATGGCCTCTTCCAGCCGCCGCACCCAGCCGCGATCGTTGGCGAACATGCGATAGGCTTCCAGCACCTGGCGATGCTCGCCTTCGAAGGCGACGTCGCGGCGTTCCAGCATGTCGTCGATGGACAGCCTGAGCGAGCTGAGTGAGGTCTCGAGCCGGCGGACCTCTTCCTCGCTGTCTTCGTTGAACAGATTGGTGACGACGATGCGCGGCTCGTGCAGCACGACATGGCCGAGCCCGACGCCTTCATTGAAGGACAGGCCGGTAAAGCTGACAGGACGGCGCAGATCGAGTTCGAGGCCGGGCCGGGTCAGCCGCGCCAGATCGCCGGTGGCGATCATCTCGGCGATCACCATCGCGGTGGTTTCCAGCGCCTCGACCTCGTCGTCGCGGTAGTGGCGCATGGTCTTGTTTTGCACCACCAGCACGCCCAGCGTGCGCCCTGCCCGCAGCACCGGCACGCCGAGGAACGAGTTGTAGATCTCTTCCCCGGTCTCCGGCAGATAGGCGAAGGCAGGGTGTTCCTGCGCATTGGACAGGTTGAGCGGCCGCGCGCTGGCTGCGATCGTGCCGACCAGACCTTGGCCCAGCCGCAACTGCGCCAAATGGACGGCGTTCGGGTTCAGACCTTCGGTGGCGTAGAGTTCGAGCACCGAATCGGCGCGCAGCACATAGAGCGAGCAGACTTCCGCGACCATGTTGGAGGCGATGTCGCGCACAATCCGGTCAAGCCGCTCCTGCGGCTCCAGCGGCTCCTGCATGAGCTCGCGGAGCCGTTTGAGCAAAACGCGCGGGCCACTGGCCTGATCACGCATCGCGGCTTGTTCTCCAATGGGCATTCTGCCCGCCGCAGTTTCCACCGCGACCGGCGCACACGCAACAACTCAAATCGTTCTCGCTACTGCTTATCCAGACCGTAGACGGAATGCAAAGTACGAACCGCAAGTTCCGTATATGGACCGTCGATCAGGATCGAAATCTTGATCTCGGAGGTCGTGATGGCGCGGATGTTGATCGATTTGTCGGCCAGCGCCTTGAAAGCGGTGGCGGCGACGCCGGCATGGCTCCTCATGCCGATGCCGATGACCGAAACCTTCGACATGCCGGCTTCCGACTGCACGACATCGTAGCCGATCGAGGCCTTGAGGCGTTCAAGCACGGCCAGCGCCTTGTCGACATCGCCCGACGGCACGGTGAAGGTCATGTCGGTGAACTTGCCGTCCTCGGAAATGTTCTGGACGATCATGTCGACATTGATGTTGGCCTCGGCCAGCGGCCCGAAGATGCCGGCGGCAACGCCCGGCCGGTCGCCGACCCGGCGCAGCGAAATCTGCGCTTCGTCCTTGGCGTAGGCAATTCCGGTGACGACCTGCTGTTCCACGATCTCTTCCTCGTCGCAAATGAGCGTTCCGGGCGGATTGAGCAAATCCCCCATTCCGGGCGCGTCGGGATCGTCGAAGGACGACCGCACGAAGGTACGCACCCTGTGCACCATGGCAAGCTCGACCGAACGCACCTGCAGAACCTTGGCGCCGAGCGAAGCCATTTCAAGCATTTCCTCGAACGAGATTTTGGCCAGCCGCCGCGCCTTGGGCTCGATGCGCGGATCGGTGGTGTAGACCCCGTCGACATCGGTGTAGATGTCGCAGCGATCGGCCTTGACCGCCGCGGCGATGGCGACAGCACTAGTGTCGGAGCCGCCGCGGCCGAGCGTGGCGATGCGATTGTCCGGGCCGATGCCTTGGAAACCGGCGATCACCGCCACCTGGCCCTCGCCGAAGCGCTTGATCAGGAACGCGCCGTCGATGTCGAGGATGCGCGCCGCGCCATGCGCATTGTCGGTCTTGATCGGGATCTGCCAGCCCTGCCAGGAACGTGCATGCACGCCCATATTCTGCAAGGTGATGGCCAGAAGGCCGGCCGTGACCTGTTCGCCGGAAGCGACGACCGCGTCATATTCGCGTGCATCGTGCATCGGCGAGGCCTCACGCGTCCAGCCGACCAGTTCATTGGTTTTTCCAGCCATCGCCGAAACGACCACCGCCACCTCGTGGCCGGCGTCGACCTCGCGTTTGACGTGACGCGCCACGTTGCGGATGCGGGCGATGTCGGCGACCGAGGTTCCGCCGAATTTCATCACGATGCGCGCCATGGGAGCGAAATGCCTTTGCCTGAAGCCGGACCCGGCCAAAAGCCGGAATCCCGAAAAGCGGAAGGCCGGCTGACGCCGGCCGCTGAATGCGCGGCCTCCTTAGCCAAATGATGAAGGTTTCGCAAGGCTGGCGGCCGATTGCCGGTTCCAGAAGCCGGCATATTGCCTTCCGCCCCGCCGCCGCCTACGAAATGCTGCCTGCGGGGAATTCTTTTGGTTCGGCATAACAGATGATGATTGCTCGTCTTCGACGCGCCATGCGATGGCAATCGCTCCCGCTTGTCGCCGGCTTTGCCGTGCTGGCGCTGATTGTCGGCAGCCGTGCCATGCTGGTCGAGGAACAGCGGGCCAACCGCGCCGCCGCGCGCGAGGCAATCGAATATCAGCAATTGCTTTCGGGACTGCTTTCGCTGGCGCAAGATGCAGAGAGCGGCCAACGCGGCTATCTGCTGACCGGCGAGGAATCCTATCTCGATCCCTATCAGCGCGCTGTCGGCGCCATTCCGGGGCAACTTGCCCGCATCGACAGCTTGACTGCCCCTGACGACCAGCTCGTCCAGCAGATCAGCCATATGAAGGACGCGCTTTCGCAAAAGCAGGCTGAACTGGCCAAGACGATTGCCCTGTACGACCAGGGCAATGCGACGAATGCGCTGGATCTGGTTCGCAGCGGCCAGGGCAAGGCCGTCATGGAGGAAATCCGGACCAGCATGGATACGGTCCGACGCATCAGCGCCGCAGCCGTCGCCGCGCGCGATGCGCATACCGACCAGGTCGAGGCCTGGTTACGCATCGGTTCGGTGGCGGCGCTGCTGGCGATCTTCCTGCTTGCCGGCTACGCGATCAGGGAATCGCGCCGCCGCTTCCGTGAGGTTGCCGTTGCCCAAGATGAGTTGGTGCGCAAGAACGTCGCCCTCGGCAAGGAGATCGAGACACGCGAAAAGGCCGAATCCCAGATCCGCCAGATGCACAAGATGGAGGCTGTCGGCCAGCTTACAGGCGGCATCGCCCACGACTTCAACAACATGCTGGCGGTGATCATCAGCGCCATGAACCTCGCCCAGCGCAAGCTGGCGCGCGGCGAGCACGACATCGCACAATTCGTCGATGCGGCGATCGATGCCGCGACCCGTGCCGCCAATCTGACGGCCCGGCTGCTCGCCTTCTCGCGCCAGCAGCCGCTGGCGCCGCAGATCGTCGACGCCAACCGTCTGCTGAGCGGCATGTCCGACCTGATCCGTCGGGCACTCGGCGAAACCATCCGCATCGAAACGGTGCTGGCGGGAGGCTTGTGGAAAACCCATGCCGACCCGAGCCAGATCGAGAACGCCGTTCTCAACCTGGCCGTCAACGCGCGCGACGCCATGGGCGATGATGGCAAGCTGACCATCGAGACCGCCAACAGCCATCTCGATGAGAGCTACGCCGCCGCCCATGCCGAAGTCGCGGCCGGCCAGTATGTGATGATCGCCGTCAGCGACACCGGTTCGGGCATGACCCCCGATGTCATCGCCAAGGCCTTTGAACCCTTCTTCACCACCAAGCCGGTCAACAAGGGCACCGGCCTGGGATTGAGCCAGGTGTTCGGCTTCGTCAAACAGTCGGGCGGCCACGTCAATATCTATTCCGAACCCGGCGAAGGCACGACGATCAAGATCTACTTGCCGCGGTATTTCGGCGCCGATGAGCCGGCCGTGCCCACCGGGCGAGGCGACAACCCCGCCGCACCGGTCACCGAAACGATCCTTGTCGTCGAGGATGATGCCCGCGTGAGGGTCTCCACCACCGAGGCCATACGCGAACTCGGATACACCGTCATTCATGCCGCGAGCGGCGAGGAAGCGTTGCAGAAACTGGCGGAGCGCCCGAACGTCGGCCTTCTGTTCACCGACATCGTCATGCCCGTCATGAACGGCCGCAAGCTGGCGGAAGAGGCCGTTGCCCGCATGCCGCAGCTGAAGGTGATCTTCACCACCGGCTTCACCAGGAACGCGGTGGTCCACAACGGCGTGCTCGACCACGACGTGCATTTCCTCGCCAAGCCCTTCACCATCGAGCAACTGGCGGCGAAACTGCGTGACGTGCTCGGCACGACGCAGGGCGCAGCGGATTGATTACAATCGCTTCAGTCTGACGCAGCCGCGCTTCTCCAGGCCAGGATAGTCGACAACGAAGCCGTGCGGCGAGATGTTGAGGGTCTCGTCATAGCCGAACACCGGCGCGGCATAGGCGTAGCGAACCGTGTCGAGACGCCGATAGGTCTGATCGAGGCGCACCAGGCTCAGTTCAGGGAAAGTCAGGTAGGCGGCCGGAGCAGGCGTCGCCTCGCCGATGCCGAGGCCATACCGGCGGATCGCCAGCAGGTTCGATGCCGGTGTGAAGCCAAGATCGACATCGACAAGGCCGTCGACGCCCTGCTGGACTTCGCCATTCAGCGTCCACTGGCCGTCCGAATCGCGTTCGATCGCATAATGCAGCTTGCGGGTGCCGAGAAAGCCGTCGATCCGCGCTGAACGCGTGCGCCAGCCGACACCGCAGATCACCTCATAGCCAAGGCAGCACGGCTTGCCGTCCTGGATGAAGATGGCCTGTCCCTCGAGACTGTGCCCGATATTGGTCTGTGAAAGCAGGCAGGCATCATGGCCCTCCACGTCCAGCCGACGCCAAAGGATCGAAGCCGTCATTGTTGTCATCGTCACCTCCCTAGAATTCGAAACGATGCCTTGTCCTTCGCCCGCCAAGCCAACCGTGTTTCACCGCGGCGTTCGTCAGCTGACATGCCCTGACAGAATCCGGCTCCCTGCCGGCAGAGG
This sequence comes from Mesorhizobium sp. M0491, assembly GCF_040321265.1. Lineage (NCBI taxonomy): Bacteria > Pseudomonadati > Pseudomonadota > Alphaproteobacteria > Hyphomicrobiales > Phyllobacteriaceae > Mesorhizobium > Mesorhizobium sp. M0491. Next base: position 23,864 of record NZ_JAMYRE010000037.1, on the reverse strand, counting down.
AAAATTGTTGCCTTGACATTCGCAGTCTCACGCCCGACTTCCTAGCGCATGACCCCGAAATCGAAGTCGATTTCGGAAAGGATCATGCGCAGAATCTAAAGTGCTACAGCGTCCTTTGCGCGTCCAAGAGGACGCGCGGCGCTGTAGTGTCGAGGAGACCTATCGATGCCAGAGCCCCGACGATCGACGATCGATGCCGGAGAAGTGGAACGCTTTTCCGCCCTTGCCGCCGAATGGTGGAACCCGAACGGCAAGTTCCGTCCCCTGCATAAATTCAATCCGGTCCGGCTGGCCTATATCCGCGACCAGATAGCGACGCGCTTCGGCCGTGACCCGCGCGCTGCAAGACCTTTCGAGGGCCTGCGCATCCTCGACATCGGCTGCGGCGGCGGACTTCTGTGCGAGCCGATGGCGCGGCTTGGCGCCGAGGTTGTGGGCGCGGATGCCTCCGAAACCAACATCGAAGTGGCCAAGCTGCACGCTGCCGAGGGCAATGTCAGCGTCGACTATCGCGCCACGACGGCCGAAGACCTTGCCGACGCCGGCGAGAAATTCGACGTCATCCTCAACATGGAAGTGGTCGAGCATGTCGCCGACATCGACCTGTTCGTCGCCAAATGCGGCGAGATGGTGCGGCCCGGCGGCATCATGTTCGTGGCCACCATCAACCGCACGCTGAAGGCGCTGGGCTTAGCCATCATCGGCGCCGAATATGTGCTGCGCTGGCTACCGCGCGGCACCCACCAATTCGGCAAGCTGGTGCGCCCGGAAGAGCTCGAGAAGGCGCTTGGCGGCGCTGGCCTGACCATCATCGACCGCACCGGCGTCACCTACAACCCGCTGGCCGACCGCTGGGCGCGGTCGAAGGACATGGACGTCAACTACATGGTCCTGGCGGAAAAAGGCTCGGTCTGAAGGCTGATCTGGAGATTTGTCGGGCCGTGGACAGTGTGAGAGCCCGACAATTGGCGCTTGAGCTTCCCGAAGCGGCCGAGAAATCGCATTTCGGCAAGGCCGACTTCCGGGTACGCAATCGCATCTTCATGTCGCTGCCCGAAAACGATCGCGCCGTCATAAAGCTCGACACCGGCCAGCAAGAGATGACGACTGCAGCCGAACCGCTGGTTTTCAAGCCAGTGCCTGGTGGATGGGGACGAAAGGGCTGGACGTCGATCATTCTTGACGCATGCGATGAACAGACATTTCGCAGCGCAATACGGATGTCATGGCGAAATGTTGCCCCGCCGGCTCTCAGGAAAATCTTTGACGCGAGCCAGGCCTAACGGATCGGCAAGGCGGTTCCGGCTGCAGGAACTCGACCCTTCTGGCTTTGTGCCCTGGTGGTGATGAACACGCCGGCAGTGATGATGAGCGCGCCTGCCCAGGTCAGCAGCTGATAGTGCTCGCCGAGGAAGATGGTTCCGGCAAACAGGCCGACGGCGGCCGCCACATAACCGATCTGGCTGAGATAGACCGGACCGCCAACCGCCTGCAGCCGGAAGAAGAAGGCAAACATCGCCGACGCCGACGCGACCTGCGCGACCACCACCAGCGGCACGCCGCCGAGTGGCACGAAAGCCTCGCCGCCGAACAGGAGAAGAATGCCGGCAAGCAGCATCGCCGCTGACGCCAGATGGCTGCCGACGGCAAGCTCGATCGGGCCTGTGCCGTCCGGCCAGTCGACCGTGCGGTAGATGTTGCCGACGGCAAGGCTGACCGGAATGAGCAACCCCATCGCCACCCAGAACAAATCGGCCGGCTGGCCGGCCTCGCCGCGCGTCACCGCGACCATGACAGCGCCGACGAAGCCGACGGCGATGCCGACAATGCCCAGCATGTTGGGGCGCCGGACACGCAACAGGATCGAGAACACCAGTGTGATGACAGGCGACAGGGTGAACATGATGCCGGTGTAGCCGGCGCCCAGATGCGGGATGGCCGAGAACATCAGGAGGTTGGGGACAGCATAGGACACCGCGGCGGTGACGAAGAAATAGCGCAGTTTGTGCGCGGTGAGCCGGACCCGCTTGCCGCGAGCCAAGAGCACGCACAGCAAGACCCCGCCGGCGCCGAGCGAGATGACGAAGGCCCAGACCATGGCCGGCACGCCGGCAGCCGTGGCGAGCTTGCCGAAGGGCAGCGTCAGGCCGAGCAGGCCGCCGGTGACGACCAGCAGGCCGAGCGCCGAATCCCAGAGAAGTTTCATTGACCGAATCCTGTAGCGCGGCTCTTGGCCGGCATTGCATGTTACGATAAGATAATGGCAAGATTCTTAACGTCAAGATAAATAATGGTGAGACAATTGGACAGGGCAGCAAGAGCGATCGAGCAATGGAAGCGGGAGCGGCCGGATCTGGATGTCTCGCCGATGGCCGTGCTCGGACGGCTGAACGAGGCCTCCTCGCTGATCGCCCGCGAGCGCCTGGCGCCGCTGTTTGCCCGCTATGGATTGCAGCCTGGGGAATTCGACGTGCTGGCAACGCTGCGCCGCTCGGGCTTACCTTACGCGTTGACGCCAACCGCTCTCTATGAAGCGACGATGGTGACGTCGGGCGCCATGACCAACAGGCTCGACCGGCTGGAGATGTCCGGATTGATCCTACGCGGGCCGCACCCCAACGATCGGCGCGGCATTGTCGTGCGGCTGACCGAAAAAGGCCTGGCCTTGATCGATGAGGCCGTTACCGCCCATGTGGCCAACGAACACGCGGTGCTTTCGGGCTTGACGCAGGCGGAACGCGAAACGCTCTCTCGGCTGCTTGAGAAATTGATCGGCAGCGTCAGCTAGCCGGTCAGTTGCGATCGTCCGGGAATACCGGGATCGGCATGAACTCGACGCCGTCCTCGGCTAGGCTCTTGGCCTCGTCCAGCGTCGCCTCGCCATAGATGCCGCGCGGGTCGCTCTCGCCGAAATGGATCTTTCGCGCTTCCTCGGCGAACTTGTCGCCGACATAGTCGGCATTCTCGCGCACCTTCTCGGCCATCGCCTTCAGCTGCGCCAGAGCCTGCTTCTGCGCCTCCCCCATGGCGAGCGCTATGGTTTCCTGCTTGCGCGCCGTGGAGACAGCCGGCGCCATCAGCGCTTTTTGCACCTTGTGCGAACCGCAGGTCGGGCAATCGACAAAGCCGCGCTTCTTCTGGGTGTCGAAATCGTCGTTGCTGCGGAACCAGCCTTCGAATTCGTGCTCGTGCTCGCAGATCAGAGCAAAACGGATCAAGAGGCTGCACCCCTGAGCCGCGGCGCCTCGCCCAAGCCGGCATTGACGGCGAAATCCCGCGCATTTCTGAGATTGGGGATCTTCTTACGCGCGGCAAGCGACTGCGCCGGGTCGATCTCGGCGATGATCACCGCCGGCTCGTCATGCGCGGCTTCCGCGATGATACGGCCCCACGGATCGACGATCAGCGAATGACCGTAGGTCTCGCGGCCATCCTCATGCAAGCCACCCTGCGCGGCGGCGACGACATAGGCGCCATTCTCGATGGCGCGGGCCCTGAGCAGCACGTGCCAGTGCGCCTCGCCGGTCTGGCGGGTGAAGGCGGCAGGTACGGAAAGCAGGTCGGCGCCGGCCAGTGCCTCGGCGCGGAAGAGTTGCGGAAAGCGCAGATCGTAGCAAACGGCGAAGCCGAGCTTTGCACCCTCGATCTCGGTGACGACGGCCTCGGTGCCCGGCTCATAGGCGGCGGATTCGCGCCAGCTCTCGCCATTGTCGAGATCGACGTCGAACATGTGGATCTTGTCGTATGTCGCGAGCGTGGCGCCGTCCGGCCCGAACAGCAGCGCCCGGTTGGCGAGCTTGCCGTCGGCGCGTAAAATGGCGGTCGAGCCGATATGCAGGAAGATGCCGAGCTCCCTGGCCAGCCTGTGCGCGGTCGCGACGACGATGTCCTTGTCCTGCGACATGAACGATGTGGCGCGAGCTTCCTTGTCGCGAATCAGCGCGCCGGTCATTTCCGGCGTCTGGATGTAGGCGGCACCTTGGCCAGCTGCTTCGCGCACCAGCCGTTCGAGATCGACGGCGTTGCGCTCGGGGCTCTCGCCTGAACGCATCTGGATCGCAGCGGCTTTGAAAACACCCATCGTCATTCCCTCAATTCGTCGCGCCGTCGGCGAGCAGTTTGTCGAGCCCGCCTTCGGCCTCCAGCTCGTGGAGATCGTCACAGCCGCCGACATGCGTATCGCCGATGAAAATCTGCGGAAAGGTCGTGCGGCCATGCGCCCGGGAGATCATCTCCTGGCGCAGTTCCGGCGAGAAGGAGGCATCGTGCTCGGTAAAGGCTATGCCCTTGCGCTCGAGCAGCCGCTTGGCTGCCGTGCAATAGCCGCACATCATGCGGGTGTAGATCGTGACATCGACCATGACGAATTTCCGCTGTTCGTTGCCGACTTATATAGTCGCGGACTCGTCCGCCCGGAAGTCCCCCGGCAACACACGGGCAAAGGTCAGCACGTCGACGGCGGCCGCACCTCCCCTTTTCAGCGCCTTGGTGGCGGAGCGCACCGTGGCGCCGGTGGTGTAGACATCGTCGATCAAAAGCACCCTGCGGCCGGCGATCTCGATTTCCGCCTCGGCGGGTACCCGAAAGGCGGCCCGCACATTTTCCTCGCGTTCCCCGCGCTCCAGCCCGACCTGCTGGCGGGTGAGTTTCACGCGCCGCACCGCCGAGGGGGCGAAGGGCAATTCACTGAGCGTCGAGACGGCCCTCGCCAGTTCCGCAGATTGGTTGAAGCGCCGCCTGAAAAAGCGCCGCCAGTGCAGCGGCACCGGCACCACCACATCCGCGTCGGCGATGAGATCGGCACCGGCGCGAACCATCCAGCGCGCCATCCATGGTGCCAGATCGGTGCGATCCTGGTATTTCAGCCCCTGCACCATCTGTCGGGCAACGCCGGAATAGGCGACCGCCGCCCGCGCCCGCTCGAAAGGCGGCGGATCGGCAATCGCCTCGGCCGACAGAAAGCCTTCGCCCATATGGTGGGTGAACGGCGTGCCCATGACCGGGCACCATGGCCGCTCCAGCAGCCTGAGCTTCGGCCAGCAGGCGCCGCACAGCACGCCTGGCTGCGAGACATGCCGGCGGCAACCGGCGCAGACCGGCGGAAACAGCATCCGCGCCGGCCAGCCGACAACCGACCGGGCCAGGTTCGTTATTCCGATGGACTTGATCTTGGGCATCGGATCGGCCAGGTGGTTGCTCCTGCACGCCACTATATCAACGATCTCGGAGCGTGGACAAACAAAGGATCTGCCCGTTGCAGCCGATAATGGATACCTCTCTGTGGCTGGCGCACAAGCGGCGCGCGCTTGCCCATCCGGTCGACGGTGCGGACTTTCTCATGCGCCGCACGGCCGAGGACCTTGCCGACCGGCTGGGCGCCGTCGAGCGCAGGTTCGGCAAGGCGGCTGTGCTGTTTTGCCAGACGCCGGCGGCGGCCGAAACGCTCGCCGAAAGCAGCAAGGTCGCCGACATTGTCCGCGTCGAGGCGGACACGGCCTTCCTGAGCGGTGGCGGCGCCGGCTTGATCGCACCGCTCGAAACCGTGCCGTTCGAAGCGGAAAGCCTCGATCTGGCGGTGTCGCTTCTGTCGCTGCAGGCCATGAACGACATCCCCGGCATGCTGATCCAGATCCGCCGTGCGTTGCGGCCGGATGGGCTTTTCCTCGGCGCCTTTGCCGGCGCCGGTACGCTTTTCGAATTGCGCGAAAGCCTGCTTTCGGCCGAGACCGAGCTTTACGGCGGCGCCAGCCCGCGTGTCGCCCCGTTCACCGACGTGCGCGATGCCGGTGCGCTGCTGCAGCGCGCCGGTCTCGCTCTGCCGGTCGCCGACGTCGAGACGGTGACCGTGCGCTATGCCAGCCTGTTCAACCTGATGGCGGATCTGCGGGCCATGGGCGAAACCAATGCGCTCACCGATCGCAGCCGGCGGCCGGGCTCGCGCAAGCTGTTTGCCCGCGCGGCGGAAATCTACGCCGAGCGGTTTTCCGACCCCGATGGCCGTGTCAGGGCAAGTTTCTCGATTGTCTGGATGTCCGGCTGGGCGCCCGACGCATCGCAGCAAAAACCGCTGAAGCCAGGGTCGGCCAAGGTCTCGCTGAAAACAATCCTGGAGGCGCCCGACGGGCAATGATCCTGCCCGCAGGCGCGGAAAAGTTGGATCAGGGAGTGGGTGCGAAAGCGTTCGCAAGCTTGCTGTTGTTGTCGCTGAACAGCCAGACGATCCCGTCACGGACCTCACCGATGCCGCCGACGATAGCCAATGACAGCACGGCGACGATCAGGCTATATTCGACGGCCGTGGCGCCGGTCTCGTCGTTCAAAAAACCCAGCAGCACTGCTTTCATGGCCTTAACCCCTCTGTCCGGGACCTTACAGCCGACCTGTTAAGAAAGGTTAACGGCAAAGGCTTAACAGGCGATGAAGCTGCCGCCTTTCCGAAATCTCTTAACCATGTCAGCAGTCGCCGCTGCTCCTGCCATTGGACCTGATGATGCAGACCGAGCTCGGCTGCGGCTGCAGCACGCTGCGGCGCAGCGTGTAGGTTTCGCGATGGCCGATCGAGCCTGTGGCCGCCATGTCGAGCCCGCCGAAACCATTACGGGCCGAGAGCGAGCGTGTCTGGCTGTCGAGGAAAGGGGTTGCGATCAGCGCCAGCGCCACCGCGGCCGAACCGAACAGCAGCGTGATGCGCAATATGCCCATGCCCGCATCGGCGGCGCGAAAGCCGCGCTCGGGCCGGATCGAGTCCCAATCCCTGTCTAGGCTCATACTATCGCTCCCCGGCAAATCGACGGCTCGGCCGCGAACGGCCATGCTTCAATTTTTCACGACGAGATAAATCTTCCATTAACGCTGGCTGATACACGCCTCGGCCAGGAACCGACCGGACGCGAGCCTCAGAGAAGATCGATGAGGAACGGGATCAGCGGCGCATCGGCCGGCGGCATCGGATAGTCGCGCATCTGCTTCGGCCGCACCCATTTCAGCGTCTGCCCTTCCCTGGGCTGGGCTATGCCGCGAAAGCGGCGGCAGACGAACAGCGGCATCAGCAGGTGGAAATCGTCGTAGGAATGGCTGGCGAAAGTAAGCGGCGCCAGGCATGGGATGTCGGTTTCGATGCCGATTTCCTCATGCAGTTCGCGAATGATACATTGTTCGGGCGTCTCGCCGGGCTCGACCTTGCCGCCGGGAAATTCCCACAACCCGGCAAGTTGCTTGCCCTGAGGCCGCTGCGCCAAAAGCACCCGGCCGTCGGCATCGACCAGCGCGCAGGCGGCGACCAGGAGCAGGCGTTTGCCGGCGGTCACGACATCATTCATGACCCGGCGGCCGGCGGTAGTGGTAGCGATAGACTTCCTCGAAGCCGAGCGAATGGTAGAGCGCCAGCGCCGGCACGTTGTTGGCCTCGACCTGCAGCCAGGCTTCCCGCGCGCCCCGCAGTCGCGCCCATTTGAGCGCCGACAGGATCAGGTTGCGGCCATGGCCCCTGTTGCGTGCCGACTTGTCGGTGGCGACCTCGAACAGGCCGGCGAGATCGCCGTCATGCACGCAGATAAGCGTCGCCAGCGCCTCGGCTCCATCTTCGAGCGCGAACAGCCCGGCTTCGGGCTGGATGGCGCCGATGATCTCCGACAGGCCGGGCCGCAGCGAAACATCCGAACCGCTGACCTTGAGCAACGCGCCGATGAAGCGGCTGATGTCCTTGAGCGGAATCTGGTCCATGGCGGCGTCGAGCTGCGCGCCGGCCAGCGGCAGCCGCATGACCAGCGACTCGTCGAACCGGCTCCAGCCCTCGCGGTCGAGATGGCTGGCAAGATCTGGGCCCGACAGCGGCGACATGCGGAACGTCAGCGGCCTTCCATAGGCATCGAAACGGCGGCTGGCCCGGCCAATACGGTCGGCCATGTGCATGATATCGCCGGGATCGAGCGGATTGACCGAGTTCAGCCGCTTGGCCGGATGGCCGGCGGTCAGCCGCACCACCCAGGTGCCGTCATAGTGGACGGCGGCTGCCGGCCAGGCGCGAAAGCCGGCCGCCTCGTAGCGGCGTACGATCGCGAGCATGCTTGCCGGATGCCTGGAGCTCAAAACCGTCAGCTCCGATAATCGCCATTGATGGCGACATATTCCTTGGTGAGATCGCAGGTCCACACCGTCGCCTTGCCGCGACCGATGCCGATATCGGCACGGATGCGGATGTCGTCGCGCTTCATGTAGGCCGACGTCGCGGCCTCGGAGTAGCCGGGGTCGCGCTCGCCTTCATGCGCCAGCCTGTTGTCGCCGAACCAGATCGACAGCCGGTCGCGATCGGCGGGTTCGCCGGCCTTGCCGACGGCCATGACGACGCGGCCCCAATTGGCGTCCTCGCCGGCGACCGCCGTCTTGACCAGCGGCGAATTGGCGATCGACAGCGCGATGCGCTTGGCCGAGCGCGCCGATTTGGCGCCGGTGACGGTGACTTCGACCTGCTTGCGGGCGCCCTCGCCGTCGCGCACCACTTGCAGCGCCAGCGATTTCAGCACCTTGCCGAGCGCCCGGCGGAACGCGCCGAGACGGGCATCCCTGGGATCGGTTATCTCCGGCGCACCGCGCTTGGCGGCCTTGCCGGTGGCGAAGATCAGCAGCGTGTCGCTGGTCGAGGTGTCGCTGTCGACGGTGACCGCGTTGAAAGTCTTGGCCGTGCCGCGCGACAACAGATCCTGCAGGACAGGGGCGGCGATCGGCGCGTCGGTGGCGATGAAGGAGAGCATCGTCGCCATGTCGGGCGCGATCATGCCGGCGCCCTTGGAAATGCCGTTGATGGTGACATCGGTGTCGCCGAGCTTGACGGTCGCGGTCGCCAGTTTCGGATAGGTATCCGTGGTCATGATCGCCTTTGCCGCTTCGGTCCACAGCCCGGGCTTGCCGTTGCTGACCAGTCCCGCGAGCAGATGGCTGAATTTGCTGGTATCGAGCGGCTCGCCGATGACGCCGGTCGAGGCCAGGAAAACCTCCGCTGCCGTGCAGCCGGCCGCCTTCGCGGCCGCCTCGCCGGTCAGCGCGGTCGACTCGCGGCCTCTCTTGCCGGTGAAGGCGTTGGCGTTGCCGGAATTGACGACCAGCACCCGGGCCTTGCCTGCGCCGAGATTCTGCCGGCAGAAGTCGACCGGCGCCGAAGGGCATTTCGATTTCGTGAACACGCCGGCGATCGCGGTGCCTTCATCGAAGACCATGGTCAAAAGATCGGTGCGGTTTTTGTACTTTATCCCTGCCTCGGCGGTGGCGATGCGCACCCCTTCGATTTCCGGCATTTTGGGGTATTTCTTCGGCGCGAGCGGCGAAATCGTCGTGGACATGGAGGCCTCGGGCGGGAAAAATCGCAGGGGAAGGCCGGTTTGCCCGATAGACCGCGCGGGCGCAAGGCGTTTTCGTCGCTCTTGCCCGGGAGCTCGAACCCGCTCGTGGTTAGGCCTGCATTTCAAATCCGATGGCGTCGCCGGGGCCGATGGCGTTATGATCTGCCCCATGGGCAGGCTTGCGATCCTTGCATGGGCATTTCTGGGACTTTTGCTGCTGAGCGCGGATGCGCAGCCGCAACGGCGCGTGGCGCTTGTCATCGGCAACGGCACTTACGCCGAAGCCGGCACGCTGGCCAATCCTGTGAACGACGCCCTCGACATCGCCGACAAGCTGCGCTCGATCGGCTTCGAGGTCATCGAGGGCAATGATCTCGGCAAGCGTGAACTCGAACGCAGCATCGGCGCGTTTTCCGATGCGCTCCAGGGCGCCGGCGTCGGGCTTTTCTATTATGCCGGCCACGGCCTGCAGGTCGACGGGCGCAACTACATCGTGCCGGTCGACGCCAGGCTGGACGTACCGGTCAAGCTGCAGCTCGAGGCCGTGCCGATCGACGAAGTCCTCGACATCATGGAACAGCAGACCAAGGTCAGCCTGGTGTTTCTCGATGCCTGCCGCAACAATCCATTTGCCCGCAGTCTCAGCCGCACCGCCACCACGCGCTCGGCGAAGGCGCTGGCCGGGCTGGCGCAATTCGATTCGACGCGCGGCTCGTTCATCGCCTTCTCGACGGCACCTGGCGCTGTCGCCATGGACGGCAGCGGACGCAACTCGCCCTTCGCCGCCGCCCTGCTGCGCCACATCGCCGAGCCCGGCCAGAGCATCAACGACATGATGATCGCGGTGCGCCGCGACGTGGTTTCGCAAACCCGCGAAACCCAGCGCCCCTGGGAGCAGGGATCGCTGCTCGAACGCTTCGAATTCGTCTCGGACGGACAACCCGCAGAGCCACAAAGGCCGGCCGCGGCGCCGGCGCCTTCGACGGAAGTCGCCGCACTTGAACGCTCTGTCGGCGACGACAAGGGATCGATCGAGAAATTCCTGCGCCAGGACTATCTGACGCCGGACACCAGGGCGATGAGCGAGACCGTCAAACGGCTCTACGGCCCATCCGCCATCATCTTCGGAACCCGCTACGACGCCGACGCCATCGTCAAGGTCAAGGCCGACTGGTTCGCGCAGTGGGCCTCCTGGTCGCTAAGCATGGAGGCCGGCAGCCTGGAAGTCGCTCCGCAGGGCGAAGATCGCGCCGAGGCAGTCTTTGCGATGCGCTACGACTATCTTCCAAAGGACACGTCGGCGGCACGCCTGACCGGCAAGGCGCGCGTCACGCTTGGGCTGGTCAAGGCCGGCGGCGGCTGGCGTATCGAATCCGAGACATCGCAGGCGATGCAGTAGGCGTGATCCCACGGCCAGCCGGGCAATTTAAGCCGGCAGCGTCTCATAGCGATAGGAATTTTTTCTTGACTCTGTGAGGGCAGCTATGCTACATTTTTGCCTGCTGATTTGCGCCAGTGACCCGCCGCCCGGCGGGTTTTTGCCTTTGGAGCTTCGCCAACCGACACGCCGGTAGACTTCCAGAGAATAAACTTAACCCCTGCCGCTACCATCCGTTCCTGAAGCTTGAAAACGCGCCGTTTCGTTTGAGCGTCGGGTCGCCTATATTGCCGGCGATAGTGTTGGCGAGGAGACAGAGATGGCCGAGGACGCCGATCCGGCGCGCAGATCGATCGGTGCGCGGCGCAACCCCGACAGCGCCGATGCCATTCTCGAAGCCGCCGAGGCCGTGCTGGTCGAAGCCGGTTATGCCGGTTTCTCGATCGAGGCGGTGGCGCGGCGAGCCCGCGCCGGCAAACCCACCATCTATCGCTGGTGGCCGAGCAAGGCGGCATTGCTGCTCGAGGTCTATCAGCGCCAGAAGCGCGTCGATGTTCCCGATACCGGGCGGCTGGAGGAGGATCTCGTCGGCTTCCTCAAAAACCTGTTCGCCCACTGGCGCGAGACATCGTCGGGAAGCGTGTTCCGGTCGCTGATCGCCGAGGCACAGTCGGACGAGGCCGCTGCCGCGGCCCTTGCCGACTACTCACTGGGCCGACGATCCCATACCGGCCAGATCATCGAACGCGCCAAGGCAAGGGGCGAAATCCCGGCCAGCGTCGATTCAGCTGTTGTCGCCGACCTGATCGCCTCCTTCGCCTGGAGACATCTGTTGACCAACCGGCTCGACGAGGACGAAGCGACCATCGGCAAGGCGGTCAACTACGTGATGCGAGGCATAGCGGCGCCCGCCCCGTAAAGATGGCAATGAGAAAGGGCGCGGCAACCCCTGGCTGCCGCGCCCTTTTTCAAGGAGCTATCAGTCTTACTTAGCGCTTTCCAGCGTATCGACCGTCTTCTTCAGGTTCGCGTCGGGGATCTCGATCTTGGCGCCGGCGCGCAGCGACTTGACCAGTGCGAAATACTTGTCGCGGATGACCGCCTGCTTGGCCTGGTCCTTGACGTCCTCGAAGGCCGGCGGCTGCTTGGTGCGCTTGTCCTCGAGCTTGATGACATGCCAGCCGAACTGCGTTTGCACCGGCTGCTCGGTGTATTTGCCGACCTCGAGCGCGGAGGCCGCCTTGTCGAACTCCGGCACCATCTGGCCAGGTCCGAACCAGCCGAGATCGCCGCCGCTGGTCTTGCCCGAGGGATCGCTGGTGTGCTCGTTGGCGAGCTTCTGGAAGTCGGCGCCGCCATCGAGCTGCTTGATGATGGCCTCGGCCTCTTCCTTGGTCTTCACGAGGATGTGACGGGCATGCAGCTCATTGGTGGGCGGCGTGTTGGCGATTTCCTGGTCGTAACGGGCGCGGACCTCGGCGTCGGTGACCTTGTCGACGACGCCCTTCTCGACCATCTCGCCATGCAGCGCGCGCTCCTGCAGGAAAGCCATGCGGCGCTGGAAGTCGGGATCCTTGTCGAGCCCTGTGGTGACCGCCTCGGCGGCCATGACGCGGATCTCGATGGCAGCCGAAAGGGCGGCGGCACGGCGCTGCTCGGGCGGCAATTGCGCGAACTGCTGCGACAATTCCCCTTCGGCAAGCACCAGATCTGCTTCGGTCAGGGGCTGGCCGTTGACCGTGGCGATAACCTTGTTCGGATCGACCGGTGCCGCGGCCGGCGCTGCTGCATCCGCCGGAGCGGGAGCGGTTTGCTGCGCCATCAGCGGCGAGAGCGAAAGGGCCGACAGGCCGACTGCCAAGCCAAGGCTGGCGAGCGACGCGCGGCGGAACAACAAGGACATGGGGTAACTCCGGTGGGGATTGAAAGAGGGGTGGCTTCCAGATCGGCCAGATTGTGGCGGAATTTGGCGCAGCCAGCAGGGCCAGCGCGGCGTTGACATCAGTTGAGCCCCCTCTTATCTGTCCAACGACTTTGCGTCCAGAACCGTTTTCCGGGCGCTTTTTGTGTTTGCCAGTGTTCACTAATGTGTTTGCCAGTGTTCACGTGGAATTGATGGGGCCGGCCGGCGCTCATCTCAAGATTGAGAAATTCTATCGAAAGGACCATCGGATGGTCAGTCTCGGCGGTCTCGCCCGTAAGGTTTTCGGTTCCTCCAACGACCGTCGGGTCAAATCGACCCGGCCGCGTGTCGAGGCAATCAACGCCATGGAAAACGAGATGCGAGCGCTTTCCGACGAGGAGTTGGTCGGCCGCACCGCGAAATTCCGCCAGGACATCGCCAACGGCGCCACGCTCGACGACCTGTTGATCCCGGCCTTCGCCACCGCCCGCGAGGCAGCGCGCCGCGTGCTCGGCATGCGCCCCTTCGATGTCCAGCTGATCGGCGGCATGGTGCTTCACAATGGCGGTATTGCCGAGATGCGCACCGGCGAGGGCAAGACCCTGGTCGCGACGCTGCCTGTCTATCTCAACGCGCTCGCCGGCAACGGCGTCCACGTCGTCACCGTCAACGACTATCTGGCCACCCGCGACTCCGAATGGATGGGCCGCGTCTACAAGTTCCTCGGCCTCTCGGTCGGCGTCATCGTCCATGGCCTGTCGGACGAGGAGCGCAGCGCCGCCTACGCCGCCGATGTCACCTATGCCACCAACAACGAGCTCGGCTTCGACTATCTGCGCGACAACATGAAATACGAGCGCGCCCAGATGGTGCAGCGCGGTCACAATTACGCGATCGTCGACGAAGTCGATTCCATCCTGGTCGACGAAGCGCGCACGCCGCTGATCATTTCCGGTCCGCTCGAGGACCGTTCGGAAATGTACAACACCATCGACACCTTCATCATCCAGCTGCAGCCGCAGGATTATGAGATCGACGAGAAGCAGAAGACCTCGATCTTCACCGAGGAAGGCACCGAGAAGCTCGAGAACCTTTTGCGCGACGCCGACCTGCTCAAGGGCGAGTCGCTCTACGATGTCGAGAACGTCGCCATCGTCCACCACGTCAACAACGCGCTGAAGGCGCACCGGCTGTTCCAGAAGGACAAGGACTATATCGTGCGCAACGGCGAGATCGTCATCATCGACGAGTTCACCGGCCGCATGATGCCGGGCCGCCGCTATTCGGAAGGCCTGCACCAGGCGCTCGAAGCCAAGGAACATGTGGCGATCCAGCCGGAGAACCAGACGCTCGCCTCCGTCACCTTCCAGAACTACTTCCGCCTCTACAAGAAGCTCTCCGGCATGACCGGCACGGCGCTGACCGAGGCCGAGGAATTCGGCAACATCTACGGTCTCGAAGTCACCGAGATCCCGACCAATCTGCCGGTCGTGCGCATCGACGAGGACGACGAGGTCTACCGGACGGTCGAGGAGAAATACAAGGCGATCGTCAGGGAGATCCGCGAAGCCAGCGCCAAGGGCCAGCCGACGCTGGTCGGCACCACTTCCATCGAAAAGTCCGAGCAGCTGGCCGAGCGCCTGCGCAAGGAAGGTTTTACCGATTTTGAAGTGCTGAACGCCCGCCATCACGAGCGCGAGGCGGCGATCGTCGCCCAGGCCGGCAAGCCCGGCGCCATCACCATCGCCACCAACATGGCCGGCCGCGGCACCGACATCAAGCTCGGCGGCAATGCCGAGATGCGCATCGAGGAAGAACTCGGCGACATGCCGGCCGGACCCGAGCGCGAGGCGCGGGAAAAGGAAATCATTGCCGACATCGAGCGGCTGAAGGAAAAGGCGCTGGCCGCCGGCGGCCTCTACGTGCTGGCTACCGAACGCCACGAATCGCGCCGCATCGACAACCAGTTGCGCGGCCGCTCCGGTCGTCAGGGCGACCCCGGCCGCTCGAAATTCTTCCTGTCGCTGCAGGACGATCTGATGCGCATCTTCGGCTCCGAGCGCATGGACGGCATGCTGCAGAAGCTCGGCCTCAAGGAAGACGAGGCGATCATCCATCCGTGGATCAACAAGGCGCTGGAAAAGGCGCAGAAGAAGGTCGAGGCGCGCAACTTCGACATCCGCAAGAACCTTTTGAAATATGACGACGTCTCCAACGATCAGCGCAAGGTGGTGTTCGAGCAGCGCATCGAACTGATGGACGGCGAAGGCCTGTCCGAAACGATCGCCGAGATGCGCGAAGGCGTCATCGACGAGATCGTCGCCAAGGCCATTCCCGAAAATGCCTATGCCGAGCAGTGGAACGTTGCCGGGCTGAAGGCCGAGATCGCCGAGTTCCTGAACCTCGACCTGCCGGTCGAAGACTGGGCCAAGGAAGAGGGCATCGCCGAGGACGACATCCGCGAGCGCATCGCGCAGGCCGCCGAAGCCGCCGCCAAGGAGCGCGCCGAGCGTTTTGGCCCCGAGGTGATGAACTATGTCGAGCGCTCGGTTGTGTTGCAGACGCTCGACCATCTGTGGCGCGAGCACATCGTCAATCTCGACCATCTGCGTTCGGTCGTCGGCTTCCGCGGCTACGCCCAGCGCGATCCGCTGCAGGAATACAAGGGCGAGGCGTTCGAGCTGTTCCAGGCGATGCTCGGCAATCTGCGCCAGGCCGTCACCGCGCAGCTGATGCGCGTCGAACTGGTCCGCCAGGCCGCTGAAGCACCGCCCCCGGAAGCCCCCGACATGTTCGGCACGCATATTGACGGCACAACCGGCGAAAACGACTTCGAAGGCGGCGAGACCGCCCTCCTGGTCCGCCCGGAGACAACCGCCATCGTCGCTCCCGAGGACCGCGATCCCAACAACCAGGCTACCTGGGGCAAGGTCGGCCGCAACGAGGCCTGCCCGTGTGGCTCCGGCAAGAAGTACAAGCACTGCCACGGGGCGTTCGCGTAAGGGAATGCTTCCCTTCTCCCCGTCACTATACGGGGAGAAGGTGCCCAAAGGGCGGATGAGGGGCGGCGCGAATCTTCGCGATTAGCCAATCTCCCCACCTGAGGGGGAGATGGCCGGCAGGCCAGAGGGGGGTGCTGTCCCGCTAAAGCCGTCTCGCGCGGACACATACGCTTAGCGTCAGCATAAGGATCATTTCAAGGTAGGTTCAAATTCGCTGCTGATCTCAGTTTGCAGCATCCCACGCGGAAGGTTGCAAAAGGTTTCAATCCATTCCGGGCTAAGGCGAAGTTCGTTGACGATGTCGTCTTGGCGCTTGCGTTTACTATCAAGAATTAGTTCGACCGCACGGCGTAAAAGCCGTGGTTGTTCAAGGGGTATGCGGCGCGGGTCATCCAATGGCTCTTTCTTGCGCCACTTTCGGAATGAGATCTGTTTGTAGAGGTTGAGGGCCTGGTCGCTGTCGATAATTTCAAGATCGTGACACCTGTAAACCATCGCCTGGATAGATACCTTCCATCGCTCTTTCAGCGGCACGAATGCATCAAGGCGCGTTGTGTAAATTTCGTTCGGGAAAGACGTCTTTGGCAGGAGAAAGGCACCGGCAAAACGATTGGCCTCTGCCTCAATTACCTTGAGACGGGCCTTGTCTTCGATCTCGGATTGCTCAACCCACCTATGCAGCACAAGATGCCCAAGCTCATGCGCAAGGTCATAGCGGAGTCGAACGCCAGCTTCCTTTTCGGATGCCATGAAAACGAAGGGCCTATTGCCATTCCAAAATGAAAACGCCTCGACGTTTTCTCCCTCCATTTCATACCGACATATCACAATGCCCTTACTCTCAAGCAGGGCCAAAACATTAGACAACGGACCAGCGCCGAGCCCCCAACTGCGGCGAAGAGAAAGCGCAATGTCGTCGATCTCATCCATTGAGTATGTGCCAGCATTTGCTGGTTCACACTCAGGCAATACGACTGCCGGGTAATTCACGAAGTCGTCGATATAGCGAGCAGTCTGAACAAACCAATCCCCCAGAACGGCGCAAGCTTCGTTCCGGCGCAAAGTCTCCGGCCCAGATTTGCGATAAAAGCGAGTAGTTGAATTGCCGAATAGAGGTCCATCTGGATTGGTAAAGTAAGCAACGGGCTGGCCGAGCACGTCCGCAATCTTCTGGAACGTCGCGGGTTCCGGCAATTTATCCCCGCGCTCGTAAGCCGAGATTGACTGCCGAGTAATACCCACACGATCCCCAAGGTCGCCTTGCGACAGGCGCGCAACCTTTCTGGCATCCCTAAGCTTCGAGGGAATCAAAAGCCGCCCTGCACCACTGGCGCGGACGGCTGATGGAAACTGAAGTACCTTGTTATCCGGCATGATCCTTACGCCACTTATCGATTTCTTCCTTGAGAGTCATAACCGCTTCAAAGTCCGTTTCCTCGACGGGCGGGCCGGCATCCTGAACTGCATGTGGCATCAGCATCAGGTTTGCCGATTTGCAATAGAAACCTGTCTCGTGCTCACTCCTTGGCATTGCCAAATGAGCGAAATTCGGCTCCTTGTGCCCATGCAAAAGCAATAGGTGAGGAAGCCCCGACGTTTCCGTTTTTTCCGGCAGCTTGGGAAGTCCAGACAACCAACCTTGACCGCTCGCACGTTTGTTCGCACGGAACCTGACGTCGCGGGGCTGAGCGCTGTGGTCGGCCACCTGACTTATGGTCAAGACTGAGTGCGACGGCAAGATTTCTAAATAGCGTCCGGTCGGATGCTCAAAGCTCCGCCAGCGGTACTCGAACGGCCACTTTCCCGTTTGAACCAAACGCTCGAATGCGAGGTCTATACTCCATTGAATAACGCGCCCGCGATTGTCGAGAGCGCTGTTGACGTTGAAGATTGGCTCATCCTTAACCACCAACGCCGCTGCTTCGTAAGCGGCCTTGAGCGTTGTCGGGATATAGGAGCGATTGACCAGAGATACCTGGTCGAGAAGAAATGCTTCAGCTTGTTCCAACTGACCGAATCTTTCCTATTTGGTTGCATTTCCCCTCCCGCAACCAATTACGAAAATTCCCTGTTTTTGTCAACCGGCTTTGGCACCGCTTTGCAGCCTCCTTCGCGATCTCGGTGCGCCGCTTAGGAGTCATGTTGGCGACACGCTTCCGCGCTTAGAACCTTCCGCATATTCCAAATTCAAAAACTGAGACACTACCTCCTGCGCTTCTGTTCGTCGGACGAAAACCCAATCGTTGGCTTTTCGCCCGGCATGCCCTCCCCCCACCCAACCGTTTCTTAATGTGTCTCCGCTACACAGAACCCTGAAACGAAGCGGAAAACGGAGGGAAATCGGGGTGCGCTTTTCCGCGGCCACGACTGCCGGGCGGTTCTTGCCGCAGCGTTGGGCGCTGCGCATGGGGCCGTTGCTTGGCCGCATCGATGCCGTGCTGTTCACCGCCGACGAGCGCGGCGAGGCGAGCCGCATGTCTGTCATCGCCTTCTCGGTCCGCATCGTCAGCGCCGTCATCGCCTTCGTCAGCCAGGTGCTGATGGCACGCTGGATGGGCTCGTTCGAATATGGCATCTTCGTCCTCGTCTGGGTGACGATGGTCATCGTCGGAAACCTCGCCTGCCTGGGCTTCCACACCTCCGTCATCCGCTACATTCCCGAATATCGCGAGCGCGGCTTGATGGATGAGCTGCGCGGCATCGTACTGGCCAGCCGTCTGTTCGTGCTGATCGCCTCCACGCTGATTGCCGGGCTCGGCGCGCTCGGCGTCTGGCTGGCGGCACCCTGGATCGAGAACTACTATGTGATCCCGTTCATCCTCGGCGTCATCTGCCTGCCGATGATCGCCATGTCCGACCTTTTGTCGGGCCTGGCACGCGCCAACAGCTGGGCGTTGTTTGCCCTGTCGCCGACCTATCTGGTGCGGCCCGTGCTTATCCTGCTGTTCATGGCGCTGATGCTGTTCGTGGGCTACGCACCCGATGCCAGGACCGCCATCTTCGCCTCGATCGCCGCCACCTACGCCACCACGCTGGGACAACTCATCGGTGTCACCCAGCGCATGGAAAGGCAGATCCCGGCAGGGCCGATGAAGGTGCATTTCGCGCAATGGTTCATCGTCTCGCTGCCGATCTTCCTGGTCGAGAGCTTCTTCTTCCTGCTGACCAATGCCGATGTGCTGATGGTCGGCGCCTATATGGACCCCAACGACGTCGCCATCTATTTCGCCACCGTGAAGACGCTGGCGCTGGTGCATTTCGTCTACTTCGCCGTCAAGGCCGGCGTTGCCCAGCGCTACGCCCAGTTCACCCATGGCGACCCGCAAAGGCTTGCCGCCTTTGCCCGCGAGACGGTGTCGTGGACGTTCTGGCCATCGCTCTTGATGGCGCTGCTGGTGCTGGCGCTCGGCGAGCCGATGCTGGTGCTGTTCGGCCCTGAATTCACATCAGGCTATCCGCTGCTGTTCCTGCTCGTCTTCGGCGTCGTGGCGCGGGCCGCCGTCGGCCCCTGCGAAAGCCTGCTGACGATGAGCGGCAACCAGAACATCTGCGCCGCCGTCTATGCCATGACGCTGGCCTTCAACATCGCCCTCAATGTGGTGCTCATCCCGATGTTCGGCCTGTGGGGCGCGGCAATGGCCACCGCCTTTGCCATGATCTTCGAAGCCGGCGCGCTCTCCTTCACGGTGTGGCGCAAGCTCGGCATCGCCATGCTCATCTTCGTGCCTGCGAAAGGAGCCGCGTGATGGCTGCCATCCCGTTGCTTGAGGAAACCAGCGGCGGCACCGCAGGAGCCATGGTGTCGGGCCTTGCCGGGCTGACCCGCGACGCCGACCCCGCCCATATCGAGATCCTCGCCAACAACCGGCCCGAGCGCAAGCTCGCCATCTACCCGGCATCGGCCGGGTTCGACCTCGTGGAGGAGCTGGATTATCTCTGCGCCCGCACGGTCGAGCCCAACGTGTTCTTCAACCCGCGCTTCCTGGCGCCCGCCATGCCGCGGCTGGAGGATCGCGAGGTGCGGCTGGCGGTCATCCGCGACGGCGACGAATACCGCAACCGGCTGCGCCTTCTGGTGCCGTTCTCGGTTGAGCGGCCGGTGGTGCCGCTCGGCGTGCCGGTCATGCGCACATGGTCGAGCCCGTTCGGTCCGCTCGGCACGCCGCTGGTCGACCGCGACTACCCGGTCGGCGTCGTCGCGGACTTCTTCGCGATGCTGTCGCGCCCGCATCTCAAGCTGCCGAAAGTGTTCGTCCTGCCCGACATCCGGCTCGATGGCCCGGTGGCGAGCCTGCTTGCCACCGTGGCCGAGGCGCGCGGCCTGACGCTGGTCACCACCGGCCAGAGCCAGCGCCCGGCGCTGGAGAGCGAGCTCGATGGAGACGATTATCTGAAGGCCTCGCTGCGCTCGCACCATTATCGCGAGTTCCGCCGCCTGAAGCGGCGCCTTGGCGACCTTGGCAAGCTTGAGCATGTCGTGGCGCGCGGCCCCGAAGACATCCGCCATGCCATCGAAGGCTTCCTGTCGCTGGAAGCGGCCGGCTGGAAAGGCCGCGAACGCACCGCCATGGCGATCGACCGGTTCCGCGCCGCCTTCGCCCGCGAAGCCGTGCACCGGCTGGCCGAGCAGGACATGTGCCGCATCCATTCGCTGACGCTCGACGGCCGCACCATCGCCTGCCTGATCGTCTTCGTCGAAGCCGGCATCGCCTACACCTGGAAGACGGCCTATGACGAGACGCTGGCCAGCTATTCGCCCGGCACGCTACTGATGATCGAGGTGACCAGGCAGCATCTCGACGATCCCAACATCATGATGACCGATTCCTGCGCGGTGCCCGACCATCCGGTGATGAGCCGGCTATGGGCCGAGCGCAAGCCGATGGGCACCCTGGTGATCGGCCTGGCGCCGGACGCCGACCGCCTCACCCGCCAGGCCGCCTCGCAACTGCACCTCTACCGCGAAACCCGCAACATGGCCCGCCTGCTGCGCAACCGCATGAAGAGCTTGCTGGGGCGGCGCTGAGAAAAGGCAGGGTGCGGTTCTAGAGAATGGCACATCTTCGCTGCAATATTTGAGGGGTGGGTGACCGGGAATTTACTTCGGTTGCCAGCAGGAAAACGCGAATATTGATCTCTGCTTATAAAAAAACGAGATTTCTCGCAGAAATTTTCGGTGAAAGCCGATAAGATCTACTCGCATTCTTGTTCTTAATTCACGATAATCTAGTGATTCGGTAGCGATGAGAGAGAAATGTCGCTGAATCATGAGGCCAACGGCGCCCGGCACATCAGTGCGGAGGACAGCGCCGTTGTCCGAAGGGCCGACGAAGACTTCGAAGAACTGATTCGAAGCATTCGAGCCGCAACGCATCAAGCTTTGCCTCTCTTCGAAGAGGAGCCCGTGACCGGATTGGCCCAGTCAGACACGCTGGCCGCCTCCCTCGGCTCGACTTCGGCCCGGACGGGCTCGAGCCAGGCCCGCGCCATGCGCGGCTCCTCGCTCTTTTCCAACGACAGGCTGGATCCACGTGCCGATGACGACTTGGCGTGGTCTTTGGTTGACCACGATGCCGACGCTCCCGATACCGACAAATGGGAATTGCAGGAAGAGGTGGCGAAGCTGCAGCGCTTGCAGGATCGCACCTCGAAAGAGCTTGGGCGAAAATCGCGCGAGCTATCGATCGCGAGTAAGACAATCGCCGACCTGGAGGTCCAACTCAACAAGGCACGGCAGACCATTGCGCAAGCGGACAGGCATGCCGGCCAGCGGGCAACGCGGTTCCTCGAAGCGAATGTCGAGGTTGAGCGTCTGGGCCGGAACCTGGCGCGCGTGTCGGGGCAACTTCGCGACGAGATCATCGCCAGGCAAGCCGCCGAGCAGGCGCGTGAGGACGTTGCATCGCGGCTCGCCAGCTTGCAACAGGCCGCCATGCTGCTTCGTTCCAAAGTCGCGGATTACCAGCTCCACAACGAAAGACTGACCGGCAAACTGTCTGCGCAGATGCTGGTGCAGCAGGACCTGCAGGTGCGGCTGTCCACGGTCGAGCATCAGCGCGGCGTTCTCGGCGATTGCGCCGCCACCGCGCAGGTACGGGCCGCCGAACTTGAAAAGAGGTTGCGCTCGCTCCAGCGCAGCGCCGCCGATCAAAGCGTGGTCCGCGCAACGCCAAGCGTGGGGCAGCGCGCCGAGGACGTGGCCGAGCATCGGCGCCAAACCCCGGAAACCGAGATTGCGACGTTGCGCCAGGAGCGCGACGCGGCGCGCCGAGACTATGGCGCGGTGAAGGTTCAACTCGCCGATCTCCGCTTGCGCGACATGACCGACGAGCTCGCGCATGCCCGTTGCCGCGATGAGAACCGCCAGCTTCACCACAGGCTGGAAACGCTGAGACGCCAGGATCCGCCCAGCGGACCGGCAGCGGATGACAATGCCGATCTCGAACGGACATTCGACGAATTGCTGGCGGCTGGCGAGCTTGGCGCGGCCAATGACGGCGATCCCACCGCGACGCGCAAGGCGTCTTGATCGCGTTGGGATTTGCCACCCAAAGCTCGAAGAGTGAAGGTTGGTGCCCCTAGCCGGAATCGAACCAGCACTCCTTGCGGAACTCGATTTTGAGTCGAGCGCGTCTACCAATTCCGCCATAGGGGCTCAGGCCGGGCGGCCTGGATGGCGCGGGACTATACGGTCGGAGGGCTGTTCGTCAACTGGCCAATTCTCCGGTGCCCTCAAGATGCGACCAATCTGCGCCTTTCGATTTCGTGACGGGGCTGCCATTGTGCAGCGCGGAAAATCTTTCTAGACAGGCGGCGCATCAAAGCGCGGCACGTCTGCGGGGACGGATGGCGTGCGCTGGGTCTTTGTTCTGTGCATCCCGTTACACCCCAACCTGCCTGCGCAATTGAACGACACGCATTAGGAGTGCCGATGCTTCGCGGACTTTACGACTGGACCTTGTCGCTGGCGGCCCGCAAATCCGCCGAATGGTGGCTGGCCTTCATCGCTTTCGTCGAGAGCTCGGTGTTCCTGGTGCCGGCCGACGTGCTCTATCTGCCGATGGCGCTGTCGCGGCCGGATCGCGCCTACCGCTATGCGCTGATCGCCACCGTCGCCTCGGTGCTGGGCGGCATCGCCGGCTGGTTCATCGGCCACTACGCCTATGACGCGGTGGCGAGGCCGATCCTCGAATTCTACGGCAAGTACGACGAGTTCGAAGCGCTGCGCGCGGGGGCAGGCGTCGGCTTCATCGTCCTGATGCTGATCACGTCGGGCGCTGCCCACCTGCCGCCGATCAAGGTGGTGACGATCCTGTCCGGCGTCATCGGCGTCAATTTGCTGTTGTTCGTGGTGCTGGCGATCGTGGCCCGCGGTGGCCGTTTCCTGCTGCTCGCCTGGCTGCTGCGCCATTATGGCGAACCGATCCGCGAATTCATCGAAAAGCGCCTCGGCCTCATCGCCGGCGCCGGCGCGGCTGCCCTGATTTTGCTCTATATCCTGGTCAAATACGCGTTCTGAACAGAACCATTGCGAGCCGGACGGACCGATTGAAATGACAGCGACCATGAATGCCGACACCGGACGCCAGCGCACGCTAACCGCCTTGTTCCTCGCCGTCGCCATGGCCGCAACCGTCGGCTCGGCGCTCGGCTTCCAGTATCTCGGCGGCTACATCCCCTGCCACCTCTGCCTCGAACAGCGCACGCCCTATTATATCGGCGTGCCGCTGATGGTGCTGGCGGTGATTGCATCGATGCTGCACGCACCCAGCTGGCTGACGCGCGGCCTGCTGGCCGCCGGCGGCATCCTGATGCTCTACGGCCTCTATCTCGGCGTCTACCACTCCGGCGTCGAATGGCAGTGGTGGGCCGGCCCGACCGATTGTACCGCAGGCGCCGGGCCGGTCGACACCGGCGGCAAGGGCGTGCTCGACGCGCTCGACAAATTCGTGCCGCCGTCCTGTGACAAGGCCGCCTTGCGCATCCTCGGCCTGTCGCTGGCCGGCTGGAACGCAATCGCCAGCCTGATCCTCGCCGCCGTAGCCTTCCGCGGCGCCCTCACCCGCGACTGATTGAGCAGCGCGACGCAGAGTTCGAGCAAAAATTCGCCAGACTGAGCCGGATGGCGCGACTTTCGACGTCCGAGCAAGATCGACCCCCACTCCGTCTCGGCTTCGCCGAGCCACCTTGTATCTACACGAGAGAGATTTCGTGGGATTAGAGCGATTGAGCCAAGGTCCGGGCGG
>NZ_JAMYRE010000036.1:0-45472 GCF_040321265.1 Mesorhizobium sp. M0491 | reverse complement strand
CCTGTCATCAGGCGCCCGCAAGCAAGCGGAGCCGACGCCGCCGGACAGAAAACTCAATCCTGTCCCCGCAACCAATCTGCGGTAATCAAACGGCCCGCCTGGCACAAAGAACAAAGCCCGCGGGCCGTTTTGATGTTCGGCTGGGCTGGCCATCGATTGCCCCGGATCAGGCGCCCGCAACAAGGCGAAGCCCAAGCTGCGGGACAAAAAACCCAATCCCGTCCCCCGCAAACCAATCTGCACCAAACAACAGTCCCCCAGGCACCAGCCAGCGGGCCGTTCGCATTCGGGGGACTGCCGAAGCTTCTCGGAATACGCCGGATGGTCCGAAGGCTGCCGTAAGCCGACGCAGCAGCAGACTTCTTGGCTAAGCGACATGGAGAGCGTCACGCCGCGCCCGGAATAGATGCTATCAAAGACAAGATCGTGGCTTCACGCGATAAAGACGCGGCCGGCGGGAGGGCACCACGCGAGCTCCTGGGTGCCGATACTCTAACCACACTCTCCGCGGTTCGCGGCCAAAGGCCGGAAAGGCCCTGCCTAGCCCGTACGGCACCTTGGCGGCCCGCGACCAGCTTCGTCGATCGGAGCCCCGAAGGAGGTCGTGAAATATATTTCAATATGTGAATTATATTGACAACATGCGCCGAGGCTGTAATGTCCCGATCGTCGGCTTTCGGAGGAAGGTCGGCATCATCAAATCCATACGGCAGCGCTCGCTGAGCGTCTGCGACGGTCATTGAGGATGGCTTCGGCCAAGGGAGGAAACTTGCGCAAATTTCTGAGCACGCTCGCAATCGCGGCGGCTGCATCGACCTGCTTTGGGTCGATGCAGGTACGCGCCGAAACCCCCAACCCGTTCAAATGCGAGCCGGGTGAAAAATACGTCATGAACGTCATGGTCTCGGGCGTCGAATACTGGTTCCCGGTCTATGAAATGTTCAAGCAGGCCGGCCAGCAGTTCGGCTGCGAGACCGCCTATACGGGTACGCCGGAATACGACGTCAACAAGCAGATCGCGACCTTCGACCAGGCGCTGGCGCAGAAGCCTGCCGGCATACTGGTACACCCGATGAATTCCGATCCGTTCATCGAGCCGATCAATCGCGCCATCGAACAGGGCACCGCGGTGGTGACCTTCGCCGCCGACTCGCCGAATTCCAAGCGCGTCTCCTACATCACCTCCGACAACAATGCCGAAGGCACCTATGCCGCCGACGCCGTTGCCAAGGCGATGGACGGCAAGGGCGAATATGCGGTGCTGGAGAATCCCGGCCAGGACAACCACGACAAGCGCGTCAACGCGTTCGTTGCCCGCATGGAAGCCAAATGGCCTGACATGAAGCTCGTCGGCCGCGCTGCTTCGAACCAGGATCCGACCAAGGCCTATCAGGCGGTTCTGAGCCTGGCGCAGGCGCATCCTGACCTTGGCGCCGTGTTCATGCCGGAGGCCAACTCGGCCATCGGCGCTGCCCAGGCCGCCAAGGAAGGCGGTGGCAAGATCCGCGTCATGCTCGCCGACGTTAATGCCAAGATCCTCGACATGATCAAGGCCGGCGAGATCTTCGGCTCGGTCAATCCAAACCAGGGCATGCAGGGCTATATGGGCTTCATGCTGTTGTGGATGGCCAAGCATCCCGGCCTGATCGACCCGATGAACGACGCCAAGCGTTCGGGCTTCAACCCGATGAGCGTGCCCTTCGTCGACAATGGCTTCTCCATCGTCTCCAAGGACAATGCGGACGACTTCTACTGGGACAAGTACCTCAAGCGTCGCGGCACCAAGGGCATCGAGGAATAGGCTCGATCCCGCTGCCCGGCCTCGGCATGGCCGGATTAACCGGGAAGGAGGCTTCGGCCTCCTTCCTCCCCCTCAGGTTCATCGCAGGAGCACGGCGTGACCCAGGCGCCCATTCTTGAAATCCGTGGCCTGTCCAAGGCGTTCGGCCCGGTCAAGGCGCTGAGCGACGTACGGTTCGAGCTGCGGCGCGGCGAAATCCATGCACTGTGCGGAGAGAACGGCGCCGGCAAGTCGACGCTGATGAACATGATCGCCGGTGTATTGCAGCCCGACGAGGGCGACATCCTGATCGATGGTGAGCGCATTTCGATCCACTCGCCCGCGGCCGCCCAACGCCTCGGCATTGCGCTTGTCCACCAGGAAATCGCGCTCTGTCAGGACGCGACGGTTGCCGAAAACATCTACATGGCCGCGATCAACAGCCGGCGCGCGCCGCTGATGAATTTCCAAAAGCTCTACGCCGACGCCCAGAAGGTGATGGACCTGCTCGCGCCCATTCCGGTGCGCACCAGGGTTGCCGATCTCTCCATTTCCAACCAGCAGCTTGTCGAGATCGCCAAGGCGCTGACGCTCGACTGCAAGGTGCTGATGCTTGATGAGCCGACCGCGGCGCTGACCGAAAGCGAAGCGCAGCGCCTGTTCTCGATCGTGCGCGGGCTCAAGGAGCGTGGCATTTCGGTGGTCTATATCAGCCACCGCATGGCCGAGATCTTCTCGCTGTGCGACCGCGTCACCGTCTTCCGAGACGGCCGCTACGTGGCGACCGATCAGGTCGCCGCCGTTTCACCTGACGATGTCGTGCGCAAGATGGTCGGCCGCGAAATCACCCAGCTCTATCCCGACAAGCTGGCGCTGCAGGAGCCTGGGCGCCTGCTCCTCTCGGTCGAGGGGCTTTCCGATGGTCGCCGCTTCGCCGACGTCGATCTTCAGCTTCGCGCCGGCGAAATCCTGGGCATTGGCGGCCTGATCGGCGCCGGTCGCAGCGAGATCGCACAGACGGTCTGCGGCCTCAGGCCAATCACCTCTGGAACCGTCGCGCTCGACGGAAAACAGCTCCGGCTACGCGGCTATGGCGATGCGGTCAAGGCGGGACTGGTCTATCTCTCTGAGGATCGCAAAGGCTCCGGCGTATTCCTCGACCTGCCGATCGCGGCGAACATCTCCGCGCTCGACCTTGGCCGGCTCACCGGGCGCCTCGGCCTGCTCGACCGCAAGGCCGAGGATCGTCAGGCGCGGGAACTGACCGGCAGGCTCGGCGTGCGCATGGCCGGCATCGAGGCCGCTGTCTCGACGCTGAGCGGTGGCAACCAGCAGAAGGTCGCCATCGCCAGGCAGTTGTCCGTCAGTCCCAAGGTCATCATCATGGACGAGCCGACGCGCGGGATCGATGTCGGCGCCAAGGTCGAGATCCACCGGCTGCTGCGCCAGCTTGCCGGCAGTGGTGTCGGCGTCATCGTCATCTCGTCGGAACTGCCGGAGCTGATTGGCTTGTGCGACCGCGTTCTCGTGGTGCGCGAAGGCAGGATCGCCGGCGAACTCACCGCCGACGAGCTCGGCGAGGAAGCCATCATCATGCTCGCCTCTGGCGTTCAGGATAGTTCAAATCAAAGGCAGGCCCAGAATGTCGCCTAGGGAATCAGGAGAAGCGCTCGTGCACGCCGAGATCAAGGCCGCCGGGCGGCGCATCAATTTCGCTCAGCTCGCCTCGATGCGCGAGGCCGGGCTGATCGTCATCATCCTGGCGCTGTGCATCGCCATGAGCTTCGCCTCGCCGCACTTCCTGACATGGGGCAATTTCCGCGCCATGCTGATGAGCTTCTCCATCGAAGGGATCGTCGTCGTCGGCATGACGATCCTGCTCATCGTCGGCGGCATCGACCTTTCCGTCGGCTCGGTCGTATGTTTCTCGATGGTGGTCTCGGGTGCGCTGTTCCTCGCCGGCCTCGACCCCTGGACGGCAAGCCTGATCGGCATAGGCGTCAGCGCGCTGATCGGCGCGGCGATGGGCTTCTTCGTGACCGTGATAGGCCTCAATCATTTCATCACGTCGCTGGCGGCCATGGTCATCGTGCGGGGCATGTGCCTGGTGGTCACCGAGGGCACGCCGCTGTCGCTGTTCACACTGCCGCCGGCCTTCAAGGCCATCGGCCAGGGCAGCTTCAACAACATCCCCTATGTCATCCTGATCTTCATCGTCGTGGTGGCGATCTTCGACTTCCTGCTGCGCCGCGCCACCGCCTTCCGCAAGGTTTTCTACACCGGCTCCAACGAGAAGGCCGCGCAGTTCTCCGGCATCAGGACGAATCAGGTGAAGTTCTGGGTCACGGTGCTGTGCTCGACCCTCGCCGGCCTGGCCGGTGTGATCTACATGGCGCGCTTTGGCGCGGCGACGCCGACCTTCGGCGCCGGCATGGAGCTCAACATCATCGCCGCGGCCGTCATCGGCGGCGCCTCGCTGAATGGCGGCTCGGGCACCATCTTCGGAGCGATCCTCGGCATGGCGTTGCTGTCGGTGGTGACGAGCTCGCTTATCCTGCTCGATGTCTCGGTCTATTGGCAGGACATGATCAAGGGATGCATCCTGCTGGCGGCGGTGTCGATCGATCACTTCCTGCACCGCAAGAAGTCCTGAACCTCAAAGGCGGCGAAGCAAGACCATGGCCCCTCCCAACACCCGAGACGACATCGCCGCTGTTCGTCAGATGCACCAGGCGCTTGTCCTGCATTATATCGAAGGCAAGACCCAGGCCGAGATCGCCGGGGAACTCGGCCTCTCGCACGCGACGGTCAACCGGCTGATCAAGCGCGGCCACCAGCTCGGCCTCGTCGAGATCAAGATCAAGTCGCCGATCGACCATCTGGTCGACCTGGAAGCGCGGCTGGTTGCGCTGGGCGGCATCGAGCGGGCGATGGTGGTGCCGTCGGTTTCCGAAAATCCGCACACGGCCCTGCAGCGGGTCGGCGAGGCGGCGGCTGGGCTGCTGCTCGACACCATCAAGGACGGCGACACGATCTCGATCACCGGCGGCAAGGGCGTCAGCGCGCTGGTCGCCGGTCTCAAGCCGGGGCGCCGATACGACGTCGAGATCATTCCCGCAACCGGCCTGGTGCAGGGCAAGCACTATACCGACGTCAACCACGTCGCCTCGCTGATGGCCGACAAGCTCGGCGGCCGCGCTTACCAGATCCATGCGCCGCTGTTTGCCGACACCGCGCAGCAGCGCGAAATGCTGATGGGCATCAGCTCCGTCGCCGACGTGTTTCGCAAGGCGCGCGAGGCGGATGTCGCGGTGGTGGGTGTCGGCTCCATCCTGACCGACGATTCCAGCTACTACGACCTGCATCCGTCCTCGAATGCCGATCGCCAGGCGATCGAGAAGTCCGGGGCGACAGGCGAGCTGCTCGCTCATCTCATCGACCGCCAGGGCAAGCTTTGCAACTACTCGCTCAACCGTTCGCTGGTCTCGTTGACGCTTGACGAGTTCGCGACCATCCCGCGCTCGATCGGCATTGCAAGCGGCCCCAGCAAGGTCGCGCCGATCCTCGCCGCCCTGCGCGGCAACCATCTCGACACCATCGTCACGGACGAGGCCACGGGGCTCCAGATCCTCGAGCTGGCCGAACAGGAGGTAGCATGAATTCTCGACAGATCCAGCGGCAGATCGGCAAGTCCGGCATATCGGCGTCGGCTGTAGGCCTGGGCACCTGGGCGATTGGCGGGTGGATGTGGGGCGGCACCGACGAGAAGGAGTCGGTCAAGGCGATCGAAGCCTCGATCGATGCCGGCCTCAGCCTGATCGACACAGCGCCGGCCTACGGTCTTGGCCGCAGCGAGGCGATCGTCGGCACCGCCATCAAGGGCAAGCGCGACAAAGTGGTGATCGCGACCAAATGCGGGTTGAACTGGCATTCGGGCAAGGGCGGCCATTTCTTCGATCAGGACGACAAGCCTGTGCATCGCTATCTCGGCGCCGATGGCATCGCCTATGAGGTCGAGCAGAGCCTGCGGCGTCTGGGCACCGACTACATCGACCTCTACATCACCCATTGGCAGGATCCGACGACCCCGATCGCCGAGACGATGGCGGCGCTGGAAAAGCTCAAGGCGGCCGGCAAGATCCGCGCCATTGGCGCCAGCAACATCAGCGCCGAGGATCTTGGCCAGTATATCGATGCCGGCCAGCTCGATGCGATCCAGGAGCGCTATTCGATGATCGACCGCGACATCGAGAGCAGCCTGCTGCCGATCACCCGCCGCCATGACATTGCCACCCTCAGCTACTCGTCGCTGGGGTTGGGGCTACTTACCGGCACGGTCGACCCTGAGCGCACATTCGGCGGCGACGACCAACGCAAGGACAACCCACGCTTCTCCACGGCCAACCGGCAGAAGGTCGCAAAGCTGAAAGAGGCAATCGCCCCGATCGCGGAAAGCCACCAGGCGTCGATGGCGCAGATCGTCATCGCCTGGACGCTCGCCCAGCCGGGCATCACCTTCGCCCTGTGCGGCGCACGCAATCCTGAGCAGGCGCTCGACAATGCACGGGCCGGGGAGATCACGCTTGCCGCAAGCGAGCTTGCGGCAATCGACGCCGCGGCAGCCGCACATCTCACCGCGATGGATGCCTGAGAAAAAGGCAACAGCCCCGATGAAGCGTAGTCATACAATCGCCGGTCTGCGCGACCGGCCGGACATTACCGTGCTCGTCATTGGTGGCGGCATCAACGGCATCAGCGTCTTTCGCGAACTGGCCTTGCAAGGGGTCGATGTCGTGCTGGCGGAAAAGGGCGACTATTGCAGTGGTGCCAGTGCCGCCCTGTCGCGCATGGTGCATGGCGGCCTGCGCTACCTCGAAAACGGCGAATTCAAACTGGTGCGCGAATCGCTGCTCGAACGCGACCGGCTGCTGAGGAATGCGCCGCACTATGTGGCTCCGCTGCCGACGACGGTGCCGGTCTTCGACATTTTCTCCGGTCTCGCCAACGGTGCGGTGCGTTTCCTGGGGCTGACGCGGCGGCCCAGCCGGCGCGGGGCGCTGGTCATCAAAGCCGGGCTTGCCATGTATGACCTTTTCACCGCTGCACGGCGTTTGATGCCGACGCACCGGTTCAGGGGCCGCGCCGAAACCCTGAAGACATGGCCGGCGATCAACCCGGCGATCCGCAATTCGGCGACCTATTACGACGCCTGGGTGAGCCGGCCCGAGCGCCTCGGCCTGGAGATGCTGCTGGACGCCACGACGAGCGGGGCGAACGCGCGCGCCCTGAACTACGCTCAGGCGTCGTCGACCGGCGACGGCCTTGCCATTACCG
Organism: Mesorhizobium sp. M0491; assembly: GCF_040321265.1. NCBI lineage: Bacteria > Pseudomonadati > Pseudomonadota > Alphaproteobacteria > Hyphomicrobiales > Phyllobacteriaceae > Mesorhizobium > Mesorhizobium sp. M0491. The sequence continues at coordinate 38,358 of NZ_JAMYRE010000036.1, read as the reverse complement.
ACACGTTGACCGGCGAGAAGTTGCCGGTGCGGGCGCAACTGGTCATCAACGCCACCGGTGGCTGGATCGACCTGACCAACAAGGCCATCGGGGCGACGGCGCAGACGATGATGGGCGGTACCAAGGGCTCGCATCTGATCGTCGACAACAGCGAACTGTTCGACGCGCTCGGCGGCCACATGGTCTATTACGAAAACGAGGACGGTCGCATCTGCATCCTGTTTCCCTATCTGGGCAAGGTGCTGATTGGCTCGACCGACATCCGGGTCGATGATCCAGACCTAGTCCGTTGCGAGGAGGACGAGCAGCGCTACATCCTGCAGTCGCTCGCTTTCGTCTTTCCCTCGATCAAGGTTACCGAAAACCAGATCGTGTTCCGCTTCGCCGGCGTGCGCCCTTTGCCGGCCAGCGAGGACAGTTTTACGAGCCGCATACCGCGCGATCATTTTTGCGAGTTCGTGGAAGCGAGCGGGCATCTGCCGGCGACGTTGTGCATGATCGGCGGCAAGTGGACCACCTTCCGTTCGTTTGGAGCGCTGGCCGCCGACATGGCGCTGAAGCGGCTCGGCCTCGCGCGCAGCCAGGGAACGCAGGACATGGCCATCGGTGGCGGCCGCGATTTTCCCACCGATCCGGACGCCTGGTGCGCATCATTCGCTGCCGAGCATGGCCTGCCGGTCGAGCGCGCGCACACACTTCTGCAACGCTATGGCACGTCGGCCAGGGATTTCGTTTCGCACCCGGCGGGCGAACAGATGCTGCCGCGGTCGGACTATTCGGCAAGCGAGATAGGGCGCATCATCGAGCGCGAGCAGGTCGAGTGCCTCGCCGACCTGTTCCTGCGCCGCACCACCATCGCCATTTCGGGCGGTCTCAGCTTCGACCTCGTCAATGCCGTTCTCGACATGCTGGCGGCGCACAAGGGCTGGAGCGCCAGCGAGGCCGCCATTGAGCGCTCGACCTTCCTCACCTTGCTGGCCTACCGGCACGGCATCGATCTCCAGACGCATCAAAGGAGCGCCCTATGCGCGTAAACAAGAAAGTCCGCATGAACCGTCTGTTCGGCGGCGGCCGCTGTCTCGACGTCGCCATCGATCACGGCGTCTGCAACGAGCCGAGTTTCCTTGCCGGGCTGGAAGACATGGCCAGCGTCGTCAACCAACTGGTCAAGGCCGGCCCCGACGCCATCCAGATGAACTACGGCCAGGCCGACCTGCTGCAGGCCGTGCCTGGCAAGGACAAGCCGGCGCTGGTGATGCGCATCGACATGGGCAATCCCTACAACAGGATACGCCACCGAGCGATGTGGGCGGTGCTGCAGAACGAAGCCGAGCCCTTGCTTGGCGCCATCGAGATGGATGCGGCTTGCGTCGTGGTCAATCTGTTCATGCTGCCCGACGAGCCGGACCTGTTCCGGCAATGCGTGCAGAACATCGCCCGCGTGCGCGCCGATTGCGAGAAATACGGCCTGCCGCTGATGATCGAGCCGCTGGCCATGCTGCCGGTCGCAGAGCATGGCGGCTACATGGTCGACGGCGATGCCGAAAAGATCGTCACCTTGACCCGGCTTGCCCGCGAGATGGGTGCCGATATCGTCAAGGCCGATCCGACCACCGATCCCAACGACTTCCACCGCGTCGTCGAGGCGGCGCGCTGCCCGGTGCTGGTGCGCGGCGGCGGCAAGGAGGATCTGCGTGCCGTGTTCGACAAGTCGGCTGCCTTGATGGCACAGGGTGCGCTTGGCATGGTCTATGGCCGCAACATCTACCAGCATGCCAACCCGAGCGCCGTCGTGCGCGGGCTGATGGCGATCATTCATGACGATGCCAATGGCGGCGTGGCCTGGGATCTGTACAACCAGGCATAGGCTGCGGCCTCGGGAGGCGCCAATGGCAAGCTACATCCTCGGCCTCGATGCCGGCAACACCGTCATCAAGGCCATCCTCTTCGACTTGTCCGGCCGCGAGCTGGCATTCGCCGCCCGTGACGGCCGCTCGTCCATGCCAAAGCCCGGACATGTCGAACGCGACCTCGACGAACTCTGGCGCAACGCGGTTTCGGTCATCGGTCAATGCATTGCTGAAGCCGGTATCGACGCCGGCGAGATTGTTGCCATCGGCTGCGCCGGTCATGGCAACGGGCTCTACGCGCTCGATCGCGATGGTGCGCCATTGATCGGCATCCAGTCGCTCGACACACGCGCGGTCGGCATCGTTGCCGAATGGGCAAAAGAGAATGTCGGCGACCGCACCTATACACATTGCCTGCAACGGCCGTGGGCGGCGCAGACACCGACCCTGCTTGCCTGGCTCAAGCGCTTTTCGCCGGCCTTGTTCGCCAGCATCGGCACCGTCTTCCTGTGCAAGGATTTCGTCGTCAACCGCCTGACAGGTGCGCGCAGCAGCGATACCTCCGACATGTCGGGCTGCGGCCTGCTGCAGATGCGGGATCGGCGTTACGAGCCGGACCTGCTTGCCGCCTATGGGCTCGGCGACTGCGCGGACCTGCTGCCGCCAGTGCTGGAATCGGCCGACATTGCCGGTCATGTCAGCGAGGACGTGGCGGCCCTGACGGGACTGCGCGCCGGCACGCCTGTCGTCGCCGGGCTGTTCGATGTCGTCGCCAGCGCGGTCGGTTCGGGCGTGACCAGAACCGGTGCCGCCTCGGTCATCGCCGGAACCTGGAGCATCAATCAGGTCATCACCGACGAACCGATCCGCGACCCTTCGATCTTCATGCTGTCGACTTTCGATCGCCAGCGCTATCTGGCGATCGAATCCAGTGCCACCTCGGCCGCCAATCTCGAATGGATCGTTCGCGAATTCCTCGAACATGGCGGCGAAGCCGGCAAGTCGCCGTTCGAATTGTGCAGCGAACTGGTGGCGTCAGTCGATCCTAACAGTGACATCCCGATCTATCATCCCTTCCTCTACGGCTCGCAGCAGAATGGCCATGCGCGCGCCGGCTTCTACGGTATCGCCGGCTGGCACAGCCGAGCACATCTGCTTCGTGCGCTGTTCGAGGGCGTCGCCTTCGAGCACAAGCGCCATGTCGAGACCTTGCACAAAGCGGGCGCCGATTTCGACCAGGTGGTGCTGTCTGGCGGCGGCTCGCGCAGCAGCGTCTGGCCGCAGATATTCGCCGATGTGCTCGGCGTGCCCGTCACTGTGGCGCGCAGCCGCGAAACCGGCGCGCTGGGAGCGGCGATCGCGGCGGGCACCGGGGTCGGCATCTTCGCGGACTACAGCGCAGGTGCCGCCGCCATGACTGCGGCCGCTCGACACTTTGTGCCTGACGAGGCGGTTGCCGACGCGTATGCACGGCGGTATCGACTGTACGGCGAGATCAACCAGGCGATGACCCCGATGTGGGAGCGCATCGCCGGACAGCAGGCGCGCACGTGACCGAAGCTCCACCGTCCCCGTTCGGCAGTTACGACTACGTCATCGTCGGGGCCGGCTCCGCCGGCTGCGTGCTCGCCAACCGGCTCTCCGCCGATCCGCGCAACAATGTGCTGCTGCTCGAGGCCGGGGGCAGCGACCGCTATCACTGGGTCGATATCCCGATCGGCTATCTCTTCTGCATGGGCAACCCGCGCACCGACTGGATGATGAAGACCGAGCCGGAAGCCGGTCTCAATGGACGCAGCCTCAACTATCCGCGCGGCAAGGTGCTCGGCGGCTGTTCATCGATCAACGGCATGATCTACATGCGAGGCCAGGCTGCCGACTATGATGGTTGGCGGCAGGCCGGCAATGCCGGCTGGGGCTGGGACGACGTGTTGCCCTATTTCCTCAAATCGGAAGACTATCACGGCGGCAAGAGTGCCATGCACGGCGGTGGCGGCGAGTGGCGGGTCGAACGGCAGCGGCTGTCGTGGCCGATCCTAGACGCCTTTCGGGACGCTGCCGAGGAACTCGGCATTCCGCGCACCGAAGACTTCAACACCGGCACCAATGAAGGCTCGGGTTATTTCGAGGTCAACCAAAGGAAGGGCGTGCGCTGGAACACGTCGAAGGCGTTTTTGCGCGGCATCGCGGGGCGCAAGAACCTGCGCGTGGTGCTCGGCGCGGAGACCGAACGGCTCGAATTCGACGGCCGGCGCGTCACCGGACTGGTTTTCCGCCAAGGCGGCCGCCTACACCAGATCCGCGCTGGACAGACGATCCTTGCGGCCGGTGCCATCAACTCGCCGAAGCTGCTCGAACTGTCGGGGGTGGGCCGCCCCGACCTGCTTTCGAGCATCGGCCTGGATGTTCGTCATGCCTTGCCGGGCGTTGGAGAAAACCTGCAGGACCATTTGCAGATTCGCACCGTCTTCAAGGTCGCCAACACCGCCACGCTCAACCAGCGCTACCACAATCTGGTCAGCCGTGCGTCGATGGGGCTGGAATACGCGCTCAAGCGCAGCGGGCCACTGTCGATGGCGCCGAGCCAGCTCGGCATCTTCGCCAGGAGCGATCCACGCCTCGCAACGCCCGATCTCGAATATCACGTGCAGCCGCTGAGCACCGACCGTCTGGGCGAGCCGCTGCATCGTTTTCCCGCGGTCACCGTCTCGGTCTGCAATCTGCGTCCGGAAAGCCGGGGCAGCGTGCACATGGGTTCAGCCGATGCGCGGGAGGCGGCGAAGATCCGCCCGAACTATCTTTCCACCGAGGGGGACCGCAGCGTGGCCGTCGCGTCGTTGCGCCATGTCCGCAGTCTGATGAAGGCAAAAGCGGTGGCGCGCTTTGCGCCGGAAGAGATGCTGCCCGGCACGCAGTATGACAGCGACGAAGAGCTCATCCGCAAGGCCGGCGATATCGGCACGACGATTTTCCACCCCGTCGGCACCTGCAAGATGGGTTCGGATACGATGGCGGTGGTCGACGAGGCCCTGCGTGTTCACGGGCTTGGCGGGCTGCGCGTGGTCGATGCCTCGATCATGCCGACAATCGTCTCGGGCAACACCAACTCGCCGGTCGTCATGATCGCGGAAAAGGCAGCCGAGATGATCCTGCAAGAGGCCCGCTGACCGCCATCGGCTTCAGGCCGCGGCAACACCGCGCGATCGCCGTCTCTCGGCCGCCGCGAGCAGATCGACGAAGGTGCGCACCTTGGCGGGCCGGAACCTGGCCGGCGGAAAGACCGCGTGGATGCCGCCTGACGGCAGGCTCCAGTCGGCAAACACCGGCACCAGTCGCCCCTCGGCGATATCGTCGCTGACGCTGTAGTCCGGAAAGACGCCGAGCCCGATGCCGGCGAGCACACAAGCCAGGGCGGCGGGGCTCTTGTCGCACATGACGACCGGATTGAGTTCGGTCAGCACCGTTTCGCCGTCCCTGGAAAACAGCCATTGGCCGATGCCGCGCAACTGGGTGTTGCCGACCCAGGCCAGCGATCTTGCCTGGCGCGGCGTCACGTCGGGCGGCAGGCTCGCCGCGAAGCCAGGGCTCGCCACCACGATCTGCCGGATCGTCCCCAGGCGCCGCGCCTGGTTCGAGGAATCGGTGAGCCAGCCGACGCGGATGCCGAGATCGATCTGCTCGTCCACCAGATTGCTGACGGCGTCGTCGAAGATCGCCTCGACGCGCATATGCGGATAGGTTCTGAGATAGGCCGCCATGACCGGAGCCACCATCTTGGTGCCGTAGTCGAGTGGCGCCGTGAGCCTCAGCGTTCCGCTCGGTTCGACGGCTCCGCGCGAGATTTCGCCATAGGCCGCCTCCGCTTCGCGCAGGATGATCATCGCGCGGTCATAAAAGAGGCGACCCTCTTCGGTCGGCGTGACACGCCGGGTCGTGCGCTGCAGCAGCGTTGCGCCCAGCTCCTCTTCGAGCTTGCCGATCTGATGGCTGACCACGGCCTTGGCGACGCCAAGCCGGTCGGCCGCGGCAGTGAACGAGCCGGTTTCCATCACCGTGGTGAAATAAGCCAGCCGATTGAGGTTCAGAAGTTCGGCCAAGCTGGCTGCCCTTTGTATGATCAGATCAGACAGTTTGTATAATTGGGCGCCATTTATCGCAAGGCCGCCGTCTGCCACATACGAGCGACGGCCTCGATGAGTCCGGTGGCCGGACAGGAATGGCAGCGACTATGAGCAATTCAGAAGTGACCTATCTTTTCGATCCGCTCTGCGGCTGGTGCTATGGCGCCACCCCGATGCTCGACCGGTTGCCGGCCGCCGGCCTGAACGTCGAACTGCTGCCGACCGGCCTGTTCTCCGGCGCCGGCGCGCGTCCGATGGATGAAGGTTTTGCCGCCCATGCCTGGGCGAACGACCAGCGCATCGAGCGCCTGACCGGACAAGTGTTCACACCGGCCTACCGGCACAATGTCCTTGGCGTCCGCGGAACCCTGCTCGACTCGCATGCCGCCACGCTCGGTATCAGTGCCGCCGGCCTGGAAGATCCCAGCCGCCGGCTTGCCGCGCTGAAGACGATCCAGCGGGCGCGCTACGTGGATGGACGCGATGTCGTGACGATCGGCGGTGTGGCCGAGGTGCTCGCCGCCGCCGGCATGGCGGACGCCGCCGAGATGCTCAAGGCGCCGACCGAAACATTGCTGACGGCCTACCGCGAGATGGTCGGCCGCGGCCGCGCGCTGTTACAGCGCCTGCATGCCGATGGCGTGCCTTCGCTGGCGGTCATCCGCAACGATGCGCCCCGGCTCATCGGTTCGAACGCACTGTTCGGCAGCTTCGACAATCTCGTCGCCCATATCGCGGCGGCGTGATCCCCAGCAAATCTTCAACAAGGGAACTGAAAGACATGGCAAAAGTCGCTCTCATTGGTGCATCCGGCGCAGTTGGTTCGCGCCTTCTCAAAGAACTCTCCGATCGCGGCCACACCGTCACCGGCATTGCGCGCAACCCGGAAAAGATCGCGGCGCTGCCACGCGTGACGGCCAGGAAGGGCGACGTCTTCGACGAGCAGGGTCTTGCCGATCTGATCCGCGGCCATGATGTGGTGATCAGCACGGTGCATTTTCTGGACAGCGACGCCGACACGCTGATTGCCGCTGTGCGGGCCTCCGGCGTGAAGCGCTATCTCGTCGTCGGCGGCGCCGGCAGTCTCGAAGCCGCACCGGGCAAGCGGCTGGTCGATAGCCCCGACTTCCCGGCGATCTACAAGGCAGAAGCGCAGAAGGGCGCCGACTTTCTCGACAGATTGAAGACGGTCAGCGACCTCGATTGGACGTTCCTGTCGCCATCCGCGATGTTCGTGCCGGGCGAGCGCACCGGCAAATTCCGCCTCGGCAAGGACACGCTTCTCGCCTCCGACAAGGGGAGCAGCATTTCCTTCGAGGACTACGCGATCGTCATGGTCGATGAGATCGAGAAGCCGGCCCACATCAGGCAGCGCTTCACCGTCGGCTATTGAGCGAACGGGTGGTGGCGGCCGGAACTCAATCGAGGCCGGCCGACGCCAGCCGCATCAAGATTTCGCGGGCGGCGACGCCCCGGTAGGTCATCGGTGCCGACGCCATCCCGTCTCGGTGCCTTGGGCAAAGCAAATGCTGGGCTGTCATGCCTGCGATCTCACTTTTCGGGATCATGGTCCGGCCCGGTTCAATCTTGGCGCGGCCGCCACCAGCGCCTTGCCGATGGCTGATTGCGGCGCGCCGATGACGGTTTGGGCATCGCCGTTTTCGGCAATTCGGCCGGCGTCGAGAAGGATGACGCGGTGGGCGACCGACCTGATGACGCCGAGATCATGTGAAATGAAGAGATAGGCGATCTTTTCCTGGCGTTGCAGGTCGAGCAAAAGCTCGAGGATCTCCCCGCGCACGGAGACGTCAAGCGCCGACACCGCCTCGTCGAGCACGATCAGCGACGGCTTCGTGACGATGGCGCGGGCAATGGCGACACGCTGCCGCTGGCCGCCGGAGATTTCATGAATGGCGCGCGGCGCGAGATTAGCCGTCAGCCCGACGCGCTCCAGCAACGCGGCGATGCGGCGCGGGCGCTCGGCGCGGGAGGCGATGCCATGGATGCGCAAGGGATCGTCGAGCACACGCGCCACCGTGGCGCGAGGGTTGAAGGCGGCCAATGGATCCTGGAACACCATTTGCAGGCGTGCGCGGCGTGCTCGCAGCGCGGCGCCGCTCAAGGCCAGGAAATCGTCGCTTTCGAATTCGATGCGTCCGTCGTCCGGCTCGATCAATCGCAGCACCAACCGCGCGATCGTCGACTTGCCGCTGCCCGAAGGTCCGGCCAACGCCAGCGTCTCACCGGGGTCGATGTGAAAGGAGACATCGTCGACGGCAGCGATGGTCTTGCCGCCGCGACGGTAGCGCTTGGTGAGGTTGGACACCGCCAGCAGGCTCATGCGTGGAGCCTGGCTCGGTTCAGCAACGGCCTGGTGTCGAGGCCTATATGGGCGTCGAGCAATGCACGCGTATAGGGCTGGGCCGGGGCGCCGACAATCTGCGCCGTCATGCCAAGCTCGACCAACTGGCCATGACGGAAAACGGCGATGCGCTCGGCAAGCTCGGCCGCCAGCGCGATGTCATGGCTGATGAACAGCAGCGTCATGCCGTCCTCGTTCACCAGTCGTCTGATCAAGGCGACGATCTCGGCCTGCACGATGGTATCGAGCGCGCTGGTCGCTTCGTCGGCGATCAGCAACTTCGGACCGGCCGCAATGGCGGCGGCGATCGCCACACGCTGCTTCTGGCCGCCGGAGAGCTGATGCGGGAAGGCGCGCAAGGCCGAGTCCGGATCTGGCAGGCGGACGCGCTCGAGCAGGCTTTTGGCCCTGGCATAGGACTGGGACCAGGTGAGGCCGAGATGCGTGCGCGCCACTTCGGCGATTTGCTTGCCGATGGTCATCACCGGATCGAGGCTGGCGCACGGGTCCTGGAAGACGAAGCCGATGTCGCGGCCGAGGCGGGGGATTTTGTTGAGTTCGGGTTTGAAAGGCTGGCGTTCCGTCACACCCCCCTCTGTCCTGCCGGACATCTCCCCCGCAAGGGGGGAGATCAGCAGCTTCGCCGACCGCTCCCCTTCCGCGACATTGGTGATTGGCGAAGGCAGAGGTGAGAGCGTAATCTCCCCCCTTGCGGGGGAGATGTCCGGCAGGACAGAGGGGGGTGCCTTGGCGCCCGATGAGGACAAAAACCAATCGATGCGACCTCCAACCTTGGCAGAAGCCGGCAGCAGCCCGGCAATGGCCAGTGCCAGCGTGCTCTTGCCCGAGCCGCTTTCGCCGATGATGGCGAGGCGTTCGCCAGCGGCGATGTCGAGGCTGACGCTCTTCAGTGCCGCCACCTCGCTGCCGTCGCGGCGGTAGGTCACCGTCAGGTCGCGGATCGTAGCCAGGGCGGTCACGAAAGGCCTCTCCTGACTGCCGTCGTCTCGACGATGCCTTCACCAGCGAGATAGACGCCGAGCACGGTCAGAACCAACGCTATGCCCGGGACGATCGACAGGAAGGGCGCGGTGCGCAGCACGGCGCGGCCTTCTGCTATCATGCCGCCCCAGGTGACCCGGTTGGGGTCGCCCAAGCCGAGGAAAGACAAGGCCGCTTCGGTGAGGATCGCGGCGGCGACGATCACCGACGACATCGCCAGCACCGGTGGCAAGGCGTTGGGCAGCACCTCGCGAAAGGCGATCGCCAGCGGGTGCATGCCGATGACCCTGGCCCCGGCGACATAATCGCGTTCGCGAATGGAGAGGACTTCAGCGCGGGCTACTCTAGCCGGTCCGGTCCAGGTGCCGAGAGCGATGGCAATCACGACGACGCCGAGCGACGGTCCGACGACGCTGACGAAGGCCAGCGCCAACAGGAAGCTCGGCACGGTCTGAAAGGCGTCGGTGACGCGCATCAGCACCTCGTCGACGAGGCCGCCGGCAAAGCCGGCCAATGTGCCGACCACCGCGCCGACGACAAGTGCCGCCGCCGCGGCCGCGAGCCCGACGGCCAGCGACGTGCGGGCGCCATGAAAAAGCTCGGCCAGCACGTTGCGGCCAAGCCGGTCGGTGCCGAGCGGCAGCGACCAGTCCTGGAACGGCGGCAGCAGTGCGGGGCCGGCGATGGCTTGGGGATCGCCTGGGAACAGCAGCGACGCCGACAGCGCCATGGCAATCAGCGCCGCGAGGAGGATGGCACCGGCAACCGCCTCAGGCACGCGCAGAAAGCGGCGGAGCGGGCTCATGCGCGGGCCTCGCTCGCGCCGACGCGCGGATCGAGGAAGGCGTAGGCGATGTCGACGAGCAAATTGATAACGATGACCAGGACGGCGCTGGTGAGGATAATGCCGAGCAGAAGCGGGGTGTCGCGGGAGGCGACCGCCTCCTGCGCCAGCCGGCCGAGGCCGGGCACGGAAAAGACGCTCTCGATGACGACGCTGCCGCCGAGCATCTGCGCCGACTGCAGGCCGAGCATGGTGACCAGCGGCAGCAGCGCATTGCGGGCGACGTGGGCGAGCACGATGCGACGGCGTGACAACCCTTTGGCGCGTGCGGCCAGGACGAAATCCTGCCGCCAGACCTCGGCCATGCCGGCGCGCATCATGCGCAGATAGAGCGCCAGATAGATGAAGCCGAGGGCGGAAACGGGCAGGATAAGATGGACAGCGATGTCGGCGACGCGATCAAGGCCGGTCTTGTCAGAGGCCAACGTCTCGATGCCGCCGATCGGCAGCCAGCGCAGATCGACGGCAAAGACGACGATCAGCACCAGTCCGAGCCAGAACCCAGGCACGGCATAAAGCGCCAGCGAACCGATCGACAGGAAGCGATCGCGAAAACTGCCCGGCCGCGCGCCGGCATAGATGCCGAGTGCCGAGCCGAGCCCGAAGGAAAGCGCGGTGGCGCTGACCATCAACAGCAGCGTGTTGGGCAGGCGCTCGAGGATGACGTCGCGGATCGGCCGGGAGAAGGTCACCGACTGGCCGAGGTCGAGATGCAGCAGCGCCCAGAGATAGTTGGCCAGCCGCGTCAGTTCCGACTGGTCGAGGCCCCAGCGATGGCGCAACAGCTCGATCATGCCGGCGTCGCCGCCGGTCGAGACGATATAGGCGTCGACCGCGTCGCCGGGGGCAGCTTCGAGCAGCAGGAAGGTGCCGATGACGACGATCAGCAGCACGAAGATGCTGCCGACGAGGCGACGGCGGATGAGGGTGAGGGGGCGGGTCATGGGAAAAGGACGCCGGCCTGATCGTGAGAGGTGCGGTGTCTGGGCACCCCCCTCTGTCCTGCCGGACATCTCCCCCGCAAGGGGGGAGATTGGATGTCACCGACGGTTTCGCCAATTTCCGAGGTTGCATAATTGGCGGGGCGGACAAATAGCCGATCTCCCCCCTTGCGGGGGAGATGTCCGGTAGGACAGAGGGGGGTGTGAAGGAACTCGGCCTTCGGCCAAATTCCCCTTTTCTCGCAAACTCTCATCCGCGCAATTCTGTCACGATTCCAAATACGTGTCCGCCCAGTTCGACACCGCCCAGCGCGGGTTGTTGGCGATGTTGCCGACAGTGTCGCGCGCGACGCTGATAAAACTCCATTCGGCGACGTTGATCAGCGGCAGGTCGGTGGCCACCTCCTTCTGGAATTCCTTGTAGAGGTCGGTGCGGGCTGATGCGTCGAGCGTCTCCGATGCCTTGGCGATGAGCGCGTCGAGCGCGTCGTTCTTGTAGCCGCCCTGGTTGGAGAACGGCACGCCGTCCGGAATGCCGCTCTGCACCAGGATGGTGGTGGAAATCGCCGGGTCGCCGCGGAACACCGGCGGGCCGACAGCGAGGTCGAAGGCGTGATCGGTGTAGACCGCCTTGATATGCGCGGCCGAGTCGTTGTTGACGAGCTCTGCGTCGATGCCGATGGCGGCGAGCGCCTGGCGCAGATAGTCGCCGAACTGCTTGGTCTCGTTGAAATAGGGCGCAGGCAGCAGTTTTAGCGTGAAGCGCTTGCCGTCCGGACCTTTCTTGTAGCCGGCCTCGTCGAGCAGCGCGTTGGCCTTGGCGACGTCGAAGGCATAGGTCGGCACATCGGCGGTGTAGAATTGCGGATCGTTCTTCGGCACCGGACCGGTGGCCGTGGCGGCATAGCCGAGGAACACCGTCTTGATGACGAAATCCTTGTCGATGGCATGCGCGATCGCCTGGCGTACTTTCAGGTCGGCCAGTTCCTTGCGGCGATGGTTGATCTCGACGACAAGCTGATAGGTCAGCCCTTCGTAACCCTTGGAGATCACCTTCAGGCCCGGCACTTTCGAGATGCGGTCGAGGTCGGCCAGCGGCACGGCGGAAAAGGCTGCGAGCTGGATCTCCTCGGCCTCCAGCGCGCTCGCCGCTGACGTGCGATCCGGCAGCACCTGATAGATGATCTCGTCGAGATAGGGCTCGTCCTTGCCCCAGTAATCCGTGTTCTTCGTCAGCCGGTAATATTGGCCGGCCTTGTACTCGCCGAATTTGAACGGCCCGGTACCGATCGGCGCGTTGTTGGCCGGGTTGTCCTCGATCTTGCCGACCTCGTAGATGTGCTTCGGCACCACGCTGCTCAGCGCCGGCAGCGCGTTGCGGATCAGCTGGAACGGCGTCGGCTTGGCGAATTTGAAGATGGCGGTGAGATCGTCGGGCGTGTCGACGCTGGCCAGATCCTTGAACACAGTGCGGCCGAGATTCTGCAGCGGCTTCCAGATCTGCAGCGCCGAAAAGGCGACGTCGGCCGAAGTGAACGGCTTGCCGTCATGCCATTTGACGCCGTCGCGCAGTTTGAACGTCGCCGAGAGCCCGTCGGCGGCACCTTCCCAGCTCAGCGCCAGCCGTGGTGCAAGCCCGTCCTTGCCGTCGAAGGAGGCTTCGGCCAGCGTTTCGACGATCTTGCTGGAGATGAAGAACACGCCGTTGGAGGCGACAATCGCCGGGTTGAGGTTGCGCGGTTCGGAATCGGCGGCAAGCACCAGCCGCCCGCCCTTCTTTGGCGTCTGCGCCCAGCCCGGTGCCGGCATTGCGGTGGAGGCCAGCAGCATTGCCGAACCGGCAAGCATCGTGCGTCTGGAAATCGTGAAACCTGACATGATCGAACTCCGTCCTCTCCGCGACCCGGTCGGGTGCGCCAATACCCCTCGGACGCCGGCAAGCCCGCCAGCATCCCTTGCGGCGGCAATTATGAGCTTTGCCGAGGGTTTCGCCAGAGACGGAATTGGCGCATCCTCGCTTGGCTTTGAAATTTTCGTCCGCTGGACCAGTTTGGAGGGCGTGGCTCAGTTCGATCAATCTGGTAAGACCAGATTGATTGAATGTGCGACGAATGACAACATAGAGACGTAGAGAGGCGACATTTCATCTCTTTCTGGCTGGACCAGAATGGGCAAAATGGTGCAGATTTGACCACTGCCAAGGGATCGGGAGCGGAACTGCGGCGATCCGGCTATTCAGGGAGAGAGAGATGAACATTGCTCCGGGCAAGAATGCCGTCGGCAATATTCCGTTCGACCAGGCAAGGGTCGACCGGCTGATGGAGGAGGCCGGCATCGATGTGCTGCTCGCCACCTCCAAGCACAACACGCAATATCTTCTGGGCGGCTACAAGTTCATCTTCTTCGCCGCCATGGATGCGATCGGCCACAGCCGATACCTGCCGATCGTCGTCTACGAAAAGGGTGGGCCGGACCATGCCGCCTATATCGGCAACCGCATGGAAGGCGGCGAACATCAGAACAACCCGTTCTGGACGCCGACGCTGCACGCCGCCTGCTGGGGCACGCTCGACGCCGCCAACCTTGCGGTCGAGCATCTGCAGAAGATCGGCAAGGCCGGCGCCCGCATCGGCATCGAGCCTGGCTTCCTGCCGTCGGACGCCTATACGCTGATCCGCAAGGCGTTGCCGGATGCCAGGCTGATCGACGCGACCGACATGCTGGAGCGCATGCGCGCCATCAAGACCGATGCGGAACTGGAGAAGCTGCGCACGGCCTCCGAACTGATCACCGATTCCATGCTGGCGACCATTGCCTGGGCGCGCGAAGGCACGACCAAGGGCGAGATGATCGAACAACTGCGGCGCGAGGAAACCAATCGCGGCATTCATTTCGAATATTGCCTGCTGACGCTGGGCTCCAGCCACAACCGCGCCGCTTCACCGCAGGCGTGGAAAAAAGGCGAGGTGCTGTCAATCGATTCCGGCGGCAATTATCACGGCTATATCGGCGACCTCTGCCGCATGGGCATCCTCGGCGAACTGGATGCCGAACTTAGAGATTTGCTGGCCGAGGTCGAGACGGTGCAGCAGGCGGCCTTCTCCAAGGTCAAAGCGGGCACGCTGGGCGGCGACATGATTTCCCATGCCGAGGGCGTGCTGAAGGCCTCGAAGGTCGCGCCCTACACGGATTTCTTCGCCCATGGCATGGGCCTGATCACACATGAGGCGCCGTTCCTGATGACCAACCACCCGGTGACCTATGAAGGCACCTATGCGGCCAAGCCGCTGGAGAAGAACATGGTGCTGTCGGTGGAGACAACCATGCTCCACCCGACGCGCGGCTTCATCAAGCTGGAGGACACGCTGGCGGTTACCGACACCGGCTATGTGATGTTCGGTGATCGTGGCAGGGGATGGAACAGGGGTGGTGCGGCCTAGCTGGTACTGAAGGGCGCTGCCCCCTCACTCGGATTGCCCCGAATTGCGAAGAGCAATTCGGGGCAATCCGACCTCTCCCCGAGGGAGAGGAGGGAGCCGGCGATGATGCTCGTCTCTTCTCCCCTCGGGGAGAAGGTGGCCGCGAAGCGGCCGGATGAGGGGGCCTCCCAGCAAACGCGGGACGGAGGAAAGATCACTGCCCCGCCGGAAGCAGCCTGAAGTCCGGTAATTCCCGCAAAACCAGTTCGGGCCCTGCCGGCGAATAGACGACGAAAAGCTGCATCGGCCCGTCGCCGGTGTTGAGCGTCGAATGAAAGCGGCTTTCCGGGACATAGATGGTGCAGCCCGGGCCGACTTTTGCGACTACAGGATTGCCCTGCTCGTCCTCGACCATCTGCTCGCCGTTGCCGGAGATGACGAAGATGATTTCCTCGGCACCGGGATGATTGTGGCGTGTGTGGCCCTTGCCGGACGGCAGGTCGACGACGCCGCCGGAAAAGCGGGTCGCGCCATTCACCTCGGGCGCCACGTCAACGCCAGCCTACCCCAGTCGAAGGCGAAGGCGCTGACTTCCTCCGGGTACACGAACACTTTGCTTTTGTCGGTCATCTCTCATCATCCCTTCTTTTTCTTCGTGGTCTTCTCGCCACCAAACGTCACCGATTTGAAATCAGCGGTCTGTCTGGCGATCGCAGCTTCCGCCGGCAGCCGTTCCATCGAGCTTGCGCCATAGAAGCCGTGCAGGCCCTTGCAGCGGTCGAGAATGTAGCGGGCGTCGTCCGGCATAGAGATCGGGCCGCCATGGCAAAGCAGGATGACATCCTTGCGCACCGAGCGGGCCGCGTTGGCAATGGCGTCGATCTCGACAACGCAGTCGTCGAGCGACTTGGCCGACGTCGCGCCGATCGAACCGCCGGTCGTCACACCCATATGAGCGACGACGATGTCGGCGCCGGCTTTGGTCATGGCGCGCGCTTCGTCGGGGTTGAAGACATAGGGCGTGGTCAAGAGATCGAGCTTGTGCGCCGAGGCGATCATGTCGACCTCGAGGCCGAAGCCCATGCCGGTTTCCTCGAAGCTTTGCCGCATGCTTCCGTCGAACAGACCGATGGTGGGAAAGTTCTGCACGCCGGAAAAGCCCATGGTCTTCAGCTCGGCCAACAGCAGCGGCATGATGACGAACGGGTCGGTGCCGTTGACGCCGGCAAGCACAGGCGTGTGTCTGACCACCGGCAGCACCTCGTAGGCCATTTCCTTGACGATCTCGTTGGCGTTGCCATAGGCGAGCAGGCCGGCGGCCGAGCCGCGCCCGGCCATCCGGTAGCGGCCGGAATTGTAGATGATGATGAGGTCGATGCCGCCGGCTTCCTCGGCTTTCGCCGACAGGCCGGTGCCGGCGCCGCCGCCGACGATCGGCACGCCCTTGTCGATCATTCCCCTGAATTTCTTCAATATGTCCTTGCGCGGTATGCCGGGCATTTTTTGGATCTCTCACTGTCTGGCGATGTCGAGGAAGGCTGATGTTGCAGCCTTTGCGAATTCGGGATCGTTGATGTGCAGCGGCAGGCGCGTCACGCGGCGCTTGCTGTTGGGCTTGATGGTGCGCTCGATGGCATCGAACAGAACGGCGTCGGCTTCCGGGTCGAAGAAGGCGCCGCCTTCGATGTCGAGCGCCGAGACGCCTTTTTCCGGGATGAGAAAATGCACCGGCCCCCCGCAGCGGGCGAGCCTGGTGCCGATCCACTCGCCGATCGCACGGCATTCGTCCGCCGTGGTGCGCATCAGCGTGACATTCGGATTGTGTTCGTAGAACAGCCGATCGCGATAGTGCTCCGGGATGGTCGAAGGCGCCCAGAAGTTCACCATGTCGAGCGCGCCGACGGAGCCGACATAGGGCAGCCCCGTGCGAGCGATGGCGCCGAAACGATCGTCAGTCGCCGGCAGCACACCGCCGAATAGCAGGTCGCAGACTTCGGTCGTGGTGATGTCTACGACGCCGGACAGCAAGCCGCTGTCGGCCAGCTTTTCCATGCTGCGGCCGCCTGTGCCGGTGGCGTGGAAGACCATGCAGTCATATCTAGAACGGAGCTGCTCGGCGATGGCGGTCACGCAAGGCGTGGTGACGCCGAACATGGTGAGGCCGATCGACGGCCGGCCGTCGGGCGGTGGCGCCGGCCTTGCCGCCATGCCCGATATCGCCTGGGCGGCATTGTGCAGCACGACACGGGAGAGCCGGTTCAGTCCGGCCATGTCGGTCACAGCAGGCATCATGATGATGTCGGAAACGTCGACGTAAGGCGCGGTATCGCCGGAAGCGAGCGTCGAGACCATGATCTTGGGCAGGCCGAGCGGCAGGGCGCGCATGCCCGACGTGATGATCGATGTGCCGCCACCGCCGCCGATGCCGATCATGGCTGCGATGTCGTTGTGCGATTGGGCAAAGCGGGCGAAGGCGATGCCCATCGCGGCGACCGCGGCGCCACGATCATTGCCGCCGAGCACGGCGTCACGGCCGCCGGGATGATGGTCGGCGATTTCCCTCGCGCTGATATCGACGGGGATGGTTGCATCGCGCGTTCCGACATCGACACGACAAACGATGGCGCCCGCAGCAGCGATCGCATCGGCCAGGAAGTCGAGTTCCTCGCCCTTGGTGTCCGCGGTACCCACCACATAGATACGCTTCATTGCGCTCCCCCAATCCTGGCAGGCGCGATGCCGCCTCCATCGCTCATTGCCCGGGCTGCTCGACGATGCGGACGCCATTGCAAATTTTTGAGACGCGC
Source organism: Mesorhizobium sp. M0491 (assembly GCF_040321265.1). Lineage (NCBI taxonomy): Bacteria > Pseudomonadati > Pseudomonadota > Alphaproteobacteria > Hyphomicrobiales > Phyllobacteriaceae > Mesorhizobium > Mesorhizobium sp. M0491. The sequence goes on along the minus strand of NZ_JAMYRE010000036.1, from coordinate 21,012 downwards.
GTATCGTATTGGCATGAATGTCTCACGTCAACAATCCGCTGCGAGCGACGACGCTGAACGGGCAACCGGTCCAGTGCCCGAACGTGGGCCGCGCGCGCGGACGAAACGGCTGATGCTGGAGACGGCAACAAGGCTGATGCAGGCGGGCGTCACACCTTCGGTCAGCGAGGTCGCCGAGGCCGCCGAGGTTTCCCGCGCTACCGCCTATCGTTACTTCCCGAGCCAGGCGGTGCTGGTGCAAGCGGTGGTCGACGAGGGGCTGGGGCCGATCCTCACCTGGCAATCGACCTCCGCCAATGCCGAGCGCCGGGTCGCCGATCTGTTCGATACGGCCATGCCGCGCATCGAGGCCTTCGAAGCCACGTTCAAGGCAGCACTGAAGCTGTCGCTCGATCAATGGGCGCGACGTCAGGCCGGCACGCTGGGCGGTGAGCCCGCCTTTACGCGCGGCCATCGCATCGACTTGCTGAAAGATGCGATCGCGCCGCTCAAGGGCCGTTTGCCGCCGCGCGACTTCAAGCGGCTGGCGCAGGCGCTGTCGCTGATCTTCGGCGTCGAGGTGCTGATCGTGCTCAAGGATATCTGGGGGTTGGACAGCCGCCGGACGATGTCGGTCGCACAGTGGGCGGCAGGCGCGCTGGTGCGTGCGGCAGTCGCGGAATCGGTCGATGAAGGAGGCAGCCTCGATCCGAGGCCAGCCATGAAATAGGCCCTAACTGGTTCGACCAGATTGGCATGCACACTACCGATATTAGTCGTTGGGTGGGGTATCGGACAATACCCGATCATATCACTGAGTAGGAAAATCTTGGTAAAACAGGCAGATAAAGTAGGAATCCGATAGTAATGGCCACGTGAGGCCGCCAAGAAAGGGCTTGACGTGCATGCAAAATTGGTAATACCAGATTGGATCAGAAATGCGGATCGAAAGTGAGGGCTGCGATCCATTTTCCGGCGGGGCGAGGAGGCTCGAAACCGGAAAGGTGCGATCACGGGAGGAACTACCAGGGCCGGCCACGTTGCCGGCTCGCACGATAAGGTAGAACGCGCACAAGGGAGGAAATCATTATGCGCAAGTTAGTGACCAGCGTACTTGCTGGTATCGGCTTAACGCTTGCCTGCGGAACGTCCGTTTACGCGCAGGAAAAGTCACTCACCATCTTCTGGGCTGAATGGGATCCCGCAAACTATCTGCAGGAACTCGGCAACGAGTACGAGAAGCAAACCGGCGTCAAGATCACGGTGGAAACCACCCCGTGGGCCGATTTCCAGACCAAGGCCTTCACCGAGTTCAACGCCAAGGGCAGCGCCTATGACCTGGTCGTCGGCGACTCGCAATGGCTTGGTGCCGCCTCCGAGGGCGGTCACTATGTCGACCTCACGGACTTCGTCAAAGAGAACCAGGTTCTCGACAAGATGGCTCCGGCGACGGTCAAGTTCTACTCCGAATATCCCGGCAACAGCGGCAAATACTGGTCTATCCCGGCCGAGGGCGACGCAGTGGGCTGGGCCTACCGCAAGGACTGGTTCGAGGACCCGAAGGAAATGGAAGCGTTCAAGGCCAAGTATGGCTACGAACTTGCCGTTCCCAAGACCTTCAAGGAAATGACCGACATCGCGGAGTTCTTCAATAGGCCCGACCAGAACCGCTACGGCATCGCCATCTACACCCAGAACCAGTATGACGGCCTGGCGATGGGCTTCGAGAACGCGCTGTTCTCGTATGGCGGTGAGCTCGGCGACTTCGGCACTTACAAGGTCGACGGCATCATCAACTCGGACAAGGCGGTAGCCGCGGCAGAAAACTACCGCAAGCTGTTCGGCTTCACGCCTCCGGGCTGGACCAACGCCTTTTTCGTCGAGAACAACCAGGCCATCACCGAAGGCCTGGCGGCGATGAGCATGAACTACTTCGCCTTCTTCCCCTCGTTGATCAACGAGGCGTCGAACCCGCATGCCAAGAACACCGGCTTCTTCGCCAACCCGGCAGGTCCAGGTGGTGAGCAATTCGCCGCGCTCGGCGGCCAGGGCATTTCCGTCGTCTCCTATTCCAACAACAAGGAAGAGGCGATGAAATTCCTGAAGTGGTTCATCCAGGACGATACGCAGAAGAAGTGGGCAGCCCTCGGCGGCTACACCTGCAACAAGGCCGTGCTGGAATCGGCCGAGTTCCAGAACGCCACGCCCTACAACAAGGCCTTCTACGACACGATGTTCAAGGTCAAGGACTTCTGGGCGGTGCCGGAATATGCGGAACTGCTGCAGCAGCTCAACCAGCGTGTCTATCCGTACATCGTAAACGGCGATGGTACGGCCAAGGATATGCTGGATGCGCTGGCGAAGGATTGGGACGCCACGTTCAAGAAATACGGCCGCGGCCAATAACCGACATGTAGTGCGGAGGAGGCCTGTGCCTCCTCCGTTTTCTTTTTCAGGAATGGGAGCAGGTCTTGGCGACCACAATGATCACACCGCTGAATACCTCCTCCAGAGCCGCCTCTCGCGGCCTCAGCGACATTTCGATACGCAACCTCTTCATCATCCCGACGATCGTGTTCCTGATCGTCTTCAACATCTTTCCGTTGATCTATTCGCTCGGCTATTCCTTCACCGACTTCCGCGCATCGACCAATGCGCCGGCCAATTTCGTCGGACTGAAGAACTATCGCGAGCTCCTCAGCGACCCTTACATCTGGAACAATTTCGCGGTGACCGCGAAATACGTCATCGTCTCGGTTGTCGGTCAGGTTGTCGTCGGCTTTGGAACGGCGATGCTGCTCAATCGTACCATTCCGCTCAAGGGCCTGATCACGACATTGCTGCTCTTGCCGATGATGCTTTCGATGGCGGTGGTCGGCCTGTTCTGGAAACTGCTCTACGATCCGTCCTGGGGTGTCATCAACTACGTGCTCGACCTCGGCAAATTCCAATGGCTCGGCGATCCGAAGATGGCGCTCTACGCGGTCGCGTTCACAGACATCTGGATGTGGTCGCCCTTCGTCATGCTGTTGTCGCTCGCCGGGCTTTCGGCGGTGCCGAAGCATCTTTATGAAGCTGCCGCGATCGACCGCGCCGGGCCGTTCTATACCTTCTTCCGCATCACGCTGCCGCTGGTCGCGCCGATCCTGATGATCGCGGTCATCTTCCGCACCATGGAAGCCTTCAAGACTTTCGATCTTGCCTATGTGCTGTCGACGCAGCCGAGCACCGAGGTGATTTCCATCCGTCTCTACAAGATGGCTTTCCAGGAATGGCAGACAGGGCGCTCCTGCGCGCTTGCCTATATCGTGCTGATCATGGTGCTGGCGATCACCAACATCTATGTGAAATACCTCAACAAAGTTAAGGAGCGCTGAGATGGCGGCCGTCCAGACTTCGGGTGAACGGGCGCTCAACAAGGTCGCTATTGTCGCCGTTCTTTTGGTGACGATCATCTTCCTGGCGCCGATCTACTGGATCGTGGCGACCTCGTTCAAGCCACGCAACCTGGCCACGACGATCCCGCCGACCGTGATGTTCGAGCCGACCATCTCGCCTTTCGTCAAACTTTTCACAAAGCGCTCACAGTTGCGCAGCCCGCCGTCGGCCGAAGAATATGCCGCCGCCCCGTGGTGGGAGCGCGTCGTGTTCGACGGCGGCGAGAAGATCGTGCGCGACGGCAAGGGCCAGGTGCAATGGTCGGGATATCCGAGCCGCTTCCTGAATTCGCTCATCATCGCCATCACCTCGACGGTGTTGGCGGTCGGCATGGGGACATTCACCGCCTATGGCTTCTCGCGTTTCAAGGTGAAAGGGGAGGCGGACCTGCTCTTCTTCATCCTGTCGACGCGCATGTTGCCGGCGGTGGTGGTCGCCATTCCGATGTTCCTGATGTACCGGGCAGTCGGGCTCAACGACACGCATCTGGGCCTGATCATTCTCTACACCGCCTTCAACCTGTCCTTCTCCGTTTGGCTGATGAAGGGTTTCATGGACGAGATCCCGAAGGAGTATGAGGAGGCAGCGCTTGTCGACGGCTACACGCGCATGGAGGCGTTCTTCAAGATCGTGCTGCCGGAGGCCGCCACGGGCATCGCCGCCACCGCCGTGTTCTGTTTCATCACCGCGTGGAACGAATACGCCTTTGCGCTGATCATGACCAACCGCCGCGCCCAGACCGCGCCTCCTTTCATCCCGAGCCAGGTCGGTTCGGGCCTGCCGGACTGGACGGTGATCGCCTCCGGAACCTTCCTGTTCCTGCTGCCGGTCGCCATCTTCACCTTCCTGCTTCGCAACCATCTGTTGCGCGGCATGTCCTTCGGAGCGATCCGCAAATGAGTTTTCGCGCCATCAACCAGAAATACCTCGAGCCCGGATCGCAGATCCTGATGGTGCTCGGCATCATCGCGCTCTGCCAGCCCTGGAGCATGCTGCTGCACACCTATGGCCTGACCATCATCCTGATCGGACTCGTCGGCTTCAACGTAACCTCCAAGATCGCGCCCGAGGAAAAGGCCGGCACCGGCCAGGTGCGCAATCCGGGAGCACAGCATTGACCCAGATCGAGCTTCGCGGCGTCCAGAAATTCTTCGGCGCCGTCCAGGTCATCAAGGACCTTAACCTCAAGATCGCCGACAACGAGTTCATCGTGCTGCTCGGCCAGTCGGGCTGCGGCAAGACGACAACGCTGCGCGCCATCGCCGGGCTGGAAACCATCGACGAGGGCGACATCTTCATCGACGGCAAGCCGGTACAGCATTTGAAGGCCGCCGACCGCGACATCGCCATGGTGTTCCAGTCGTTCTCGCTCTATCCGCATATGAGCGTCTACGAGAACATCGCCTTCCCCTTGCGTGCCACGCGCAAGAGCAAGACGGAGATCGACAGCGAGGTTCGCTCCGTGGCCAAGACGCTGCAGATCACCGATCTGCTGGACAAGAAGCCGTCGGCCCTCTCGGGTGGCGACATGCAGCGCGTCGCCATCGGCCGGGCGCTGGTGCGGCGGCCGAAGGCCATGCTGATGGACGAGCCGATCGGCGCGCTCGACGCCAAGCTGCGCGAGGAGATGCGCGCGGAAATCAAGCGGCTGCACATCAAGCAGGGCTCGACCACCATCTATGTCACGCACGACCAGATCGAGGCCATGAGCCTGGCCGACCGCATCGTCATCATGCACGCAGGCGTCTTGCAGCAGGTCGGCACGCCGGACGAGGTCTATTCGCAGCCGGCAAATCTGTTCGTGGCGCAATTCGTCGGCAGCCCGGTGATGAATGTCACCGATGCCGCAGTCGCCGAGACCGGATCCGCGGTCTCGGTAACGGTCGGCGGCGCGGCTTCCGGCTTCGAATTTCCGCAGGCATTGCTGTCGAAGCTCAACGGCCATGCCGGGCGGCAGCTCGCGCTGGGCATCCGCCCGGAGGGCGTGCTCATTCGGCGCGAGGCAACCGAGGGCTTCGTGCCTGTCGACACGCATATCGTCGAGCCGCTCGGCTCCTTCGACATCGTCGATCTCAAGGTGGGAACCGAGTTGCTGCGGGCCCGCACCAAGAGCGGCTTCGTTGCCGGACCCGGTGAAAGGGTCTTCGCCAGGATCGACCCGACCCAGGCGCACTTCTTCGACAAGGCAAGCGGCAAGTCGCTTGAGGTGAGACTCTGATGGCCCATATCCAGCTCAAGAACATCTCGAAGACCTTCGGCAACCACACTGCGCTCACCGGGCTCGATCTTGATATTGCCGATGGCGAGTTCTTCGTGCTGCTGGGCGAGACGGGCGCCGGCAAGACGACGACGCTGCGGCTTATCGCCGGCCTGGAAAAGCCGAGCGAAGGCCAGGTCTTCATCGACGGCGTCGACGTCGCCGACTGGGGTGCGGCCGAGCGTGACGTGGCGCTGGTGCTGCAGCAATACTCGCTTTATCCGCGCTACACGGTGCGCGAAAATCTAGAATTCCCGCTCAAGCCGAAAATCCGCCGGCTGCCCGACGCCGAGATCAAGGATCGCGTCGACCGTGCCGCCCGTACGCTGCGGATCGAGCATCTGCTCGACCGCAAGACGGATCGGCTGTCCGGCGGCGAGATGCAGCGCGTCTCGATCGGCCGCGCCATCGTGCGCAAGCCGCGTGTGTTTCTGATGGACGAGCCGCTGTCGGCGCTCGACGCAAAGCTGCGCGAGGCGCTGCGGACTGAACTGAAGAACCTGCAGATGCAGCTCGGCGCCACCTTCCTGTTCGTCACCCACGACCAGATCGAGGCGATGTCGATGGGCGACAAGGTGGGCGTGCTCAACCATGGCCGCATCGTCCAGACCGGTACGCCGCACGAGATCTACAACAACCCGCGCGACACCTATGTGGCAAGCTTCGTCGGCTCGCCGCCGATGAACCTCATCGACGGCAAGCTTGTGAACGGCCGCGCGGTGATGGCTCCGTTGAACTTCGAACTGCCTTTTTCGCAGGGCGCCAAGACTTTTGGGGGGCTAAAGGCGGGTGCGGCGACCGACGGTCGCCCGCTCGTCTTCGGCATTCGTCCCGAGGACGTCTATCTCGAGAGCGGCGCGCCGGTCGAGGCGCGCGTCCACGACGTCGAGAATCACGGCGTCGAAAAGATCCTGACGCTGCGCGTCGGCGACGCGACGCTGCGTGCCACCGTGCCGGCCAGGACTGACGTCGCCATCGAGCAGGCGGTGCGCTTTGCCTGGAACCCCGACAAGGTGGTGCTGTTCGACAAGGGCAGCGGCGTCAGCTTGCGACACGCCTCATAGGCTGCATCCCAGCCTATTTCTGGAAGTAGGTTTCGTAGGGTGTGTCGTTGATTAGCAGGATCACGCATTCCGTGTCGGAGACGCAGGCGTCGTCATGCATCTCATCGGCCTTCTGGGTCCAATAGGATCCAGGAGGCAGTTCGACCTTGGTCGCCTCGCCGCCATCCATCTGCCAGTGCGCCCACAGCCCCTTTATAACCACCGCGCGATAATCCGCGGTGTGCGCATGGACCGGTGCACGCCAGTTGCCGGGAACCTTCAGCAACGTGCCTGCCGGGCCCTTGGCCCGCTCGCCCCACAATGGGCCAAGACGATGCGGCTGGTCGGGTACTTCCGCCACATAGGGGATCTTGTCGGCCGGCAGGTAGCTGTCCTCGAGGGCAAAGGCGCGCCCGGGAACCGCAAGCATGACGGCGAGTGCGATGACCTTCGGATAATTTGGCATTGGTTCTCCTCTTCGGACCGACTGGACGCCGGCCTCTCGCTGCTTGGTTCTGGCAAGCTATTACATGCGGGTGGCCCGGCAATGGCATTGCGTCCGGAAGGCTTGGCAATTCATCCAGACCCGGCAATTCATCCAGACCCGGCAATCCACGGCCGCGGATCCGGGATCGCCTCAGCGGTTTTCGGAGGTGCCGTCGACAGTGCGCAGGTGGCTGGGCGCGATGCCTATGATGCGCTTGAACGCCCGGCTGAACGACGCTTCGGAATCGTAACCCAGTCTGGCGGCGACCACTGATACCCGCATCCGATCGTCGATCAGCCATTGCCGCGCCTGGTGCATGCGTATGTGGGCGACATATCTCGCCGGTGTTTCGCCGACGATGGCCGTGAAGCGTTCGGCGAAGGCCGATCGCGAGGCGCCCATTTCGCGCGCGAGCGCTTCGACGGTCCAGTTCCTGTCGGGTTGCAGATGAATGGCGGCAAGTACGCGGCCGATGTCGCGATCCTTGATCGCCGCGATCCAGCCTCTGGTGTCGCCGCCACTGTTTTCTACCCAGGAACGGATGATGCTTGCAGCCAGCACGTCGGCCAGTCGCGCCAGCATGCCGCCAGAGCCGGCCCGGTTCATGGTGATTTCGGCGGCCATGGCTTCCAGCAGATGCGGAATACCTGGCTCGCCAGCCATCAATTCCTTGGCGCGCATCATGTCCGGCATCATGCCAGCAAGGGGTGCGACCCGTTCAGGTTGAAGTGCATGCTGCCGCAAAACAGCAAGGTTTTCGGGCCGTGGCCGCCGTTGGAGACATTGAAGACATTGTCCTGCAAAGGCTCGACAGTGTAGCTTTCGATCGGCACGGCCGGAATGCCAGGCGCGCTGGCAACGACATGCTCGGCACCGCGCGGCAAGAGCAATGCATCGCCGGGTGTCAGCTCAATCCATTCCCCGGCTGGCGAAAACAGCCAACATTGGCGGCGGCCGATAAAGTGAAACCTTGCTGCCTTCTGGGCAGGAAACAACACGGCCCATGGGTCTGAAAGTTCGCAGCGGCCATAGTCGACGCCATCAAGCCGCAATCCGCGCAAGATGTCGGTTAGCGGACCGTCCGAGGCCGGGAAGGCAGTCTTGGGCGAGGTGAAAACCATGCTGATTTCTCTAGCCTGGAATCACCAGTCCGTCACGGCCTCCATGCGTCAGCTCAGGGGCAACAAACTCGGGCCAACGGGTTCCTCCGCCGGGGCGTCGGCTGACGTAGCATCAAACGCAAAACCCACCTGTGCGGCGGGTCACTGGCGCAAATCAGCACCATGGGCAAAAATGTAGCATAGCTGAGGTCACCGAGTCAAGAAAAAATTCCTATCGCGAAAAGCTGCCGGCAAAAAAACTGCCGGGACCGCCGAACTGGGTGCTGCCTTTGTCAAGCTGAGTTCGGAACCCTGTGCGTCAGCTGGCCTGGCGGATATCGGCCTGTTCCTCGGCCCGGAGATGGCTGGGCGCCGAGCCGATGACGCGCTTGAAGGCGCGGCTGAAGGCGGCGTCCGATTCATAGCCGAGACGCGCCGCAACGACGGAGATCTTAATCCGGTCGCGGACCAGCCATTGCCGTGCCTGATGCATTCTGACCTGGGTGACATATTTTGCCGGGGTTTCGCCGACGATGGTGGCGAAGCGATCGGCAAATCCCGATCGCGAGGCGCCCATCATCCTGGCCAGCGACTCGACCGTCCAGTCATGGTTTGGCTCGAGATGGATGGCGGCCAGCACGCGGCCGATTTCCGGGTCCCTGACGGCGGCGATCCAGCCGGAGGCGTCGCCGCAGCCGCGCTCGACCCATGAGCGGATGACGGTGGCGGCCAGTACGTCGGCCAGCCGCGCCAGGATGCCGCCGGAGCCGACGCGCTCCATCGTCACCTCACGCTCCATCGATTCCAGCAGATGCGGAATGCCGGGCTCATAGGCTTCCAACTCATGCGTGCGCATCACATCCGGCATCATGCCGAGCAGGGGGTGCAGGCCATCGAGATTGAAGTACATGCTGCCGCAAAACAACAGGGTTCCCGGCCGGCAGCATTCCGACATGCCTTCGTTCGACGTGCAGTAGACGTCCTTGCAGACCTCCTCGACTTCGTAGCCGTGGATCGGCCAAGCCTGGGCGCCGGGCTCGCTGGCCAGCACGTGCGCCGCACCGCGCGGCAGCAGCACCGCGTCGCCTGCCTTGAGTTCCACCCATTCGCCGGATGGCTGCTTCAGCCAGCAGCCTTTGCGGCCGATGAAATGAAACCGCGCCGCTGGCTGGGCTGGAAACTGAATGCCCCAGGGTTCCTTCAGTTCGAAGCGGCCGTATTCGACGCCATCGAGGCGCAAGCCACGCAAAATGTCGGTGAGCGGGTCGCCAGTGATCGGAATTTTGGACGAATTGTCAAGCATGATGGGGTTTCTAGCATGGAAGCTCCAGGTGGTCACTCCCTATGTTGCGTTGCAGCCAAATGCTGCGCTGCAAAACAACTCGGAGACTGACCATGGCCGAACAGGCGACAGGCGTCATCGAGGCCACACTTTTGAACCCTGCGGACTCCGACGAACGAACCGAGCCGGCCTGGGGCGCCGTTGTTTCGCTGGCACTTGGTGTTTTTGGCCTCGTCACCGCTGAATTTCTCCCCGCCAGCCTGCTGACGCCGATGGCGCGTGATCTCGGCGTCAGCGAAGGCGTGGCCGGACAGGCGGTGACGGCAACCGCGATCGTCGGAGCCATTGCCGCACCCACCATGGCCATCATCACCAGGCGTATGGATCGCAGGCTGGTGATGTGGATGCTGACCGTATTCCTGATCCTGTCCAATCTTCTGGCCACCTTTGCCTCATCGCTGCCCGTGCTTCTGCTTGCCCGTGTCGTGCTCGGCGTAGCACTTGGCGGCTTCTGGGCGATGTCGGCAGCGATGGCGCTGCGGCTGGTGCCGATGCGATTGATGCCGCGCGCCATGTCGATCATCCTGACCGGCGTCTCGCTGGCGACCGTCTGCGCGGCGCCGGTCGGCGCTTACGTTGGTGACATCTGGGGCTGGCGCACGGCATTCATGATTGCGACCGTCGTCGCCGCCCTGGCGCTGCTGGTGCAGCTGGCCACCATTCCGAAATTGCCCCCCGTGGGTGTTGCAAGCTTCCGCACCTTGCTCGACGTGCTGAAGCGTCCGTCGATCAGGGTGGCGCTGCTGGTCGTGCTGCTGGTCGCTTCTGGACACTTTGCCGGCTTCACCTATGTCCGTCCCTTCCTCGAGAAGGTCCCCGTGCTCGACATCGAGACGATCTCGCTGGTGCTGCTGGCCTATGGCATTGGCGGTTTCTTCGGCAATGTCGCCGGCGGTATCCTGGCCGAGCGCAGCCTCAAGGCAGCCGTTGCGCTGGCGCCGTTGCTGATCGCACTGGCCGCCGCCTCGATGCTGGGTTTCGGGGCTTCGCCGACGATCGCCGCTGCCGCCGTCGCGGTCTGGGGCTTTGCTTTCGGCGCGGTGCCGGTCGGGCTGCAGAGCTGGCTGGTGCGGGCCGCGCCCGATCAGGCCGAAAGCGCCGGCGGGCTGATGGTGGCGACGTTCCAGGTGGCGATTGCGCTCGGCGCAGTCTTCGGCGGTCTGCTGGTCGACCATACCGGCGTGGCCAGCGCCTTCGCCTATTGCGGCGCGGCGACACTGCTGGCGGCCATCGTGGTGTTCCTGCGCGGCCCGAAGCGCGCCGAGTAGCCTGGACGCGATCAGGCTTCCCTGACACTGCGCGTCGGCCTGAGAACTGTCACGGTTCTCGGGCCGCTGCCGTTGTGATGGCAGGGGCGAACAAACTCAGGCCGACCGCCCGTCGAAATCGAAAACCGACAGGGTCGAGGGGTCGAGATCGGCCACGCAGTTGATGTTGATGTAGGCACTGCGTTCGCTGCCTTCGCGGACATCCTCCGCAAAGGGATGGATGCCGCAGGCCCGGCAGAACCGGTGCGCGATGGCATGATTGCCGAATGTGTAGGTGCCGAGATCGTCGCCCCAGGCCAGGACCTGCAAGGTCCCGTGCGGGATGGCACACAACAGGGCGCCCTTGCGCGAGCAGATCGAGCAATTGCACCGCAAGGCGCCCGTCAGTTCGGCCTTGAATTCGAAGGCGACCTTGCCGCAGTGGCAGCTGCCTTTGTAGAGCATCGGATTTTCCTCGCATTAGACAGGGTGCAAAACCGCCTGCGCCGGGTTAAGTCTCGGCAAGCCATGCCCCAAGGACGTTCAAGGCGTTCGGAGTCCGACACCGAAAATGCAATCCGTTCGTGATCATCTGGAAACCATTCTCGCGCGCCTCGCCGCCCGTGCCGGCGAAGAGCGCGTGTTCACGAAGCTCTATGCCGAAGCCGCACGGGCCGCGGCTGATGCCAGCGATGCCCGCAAGCGGGCAAGTGTGACGCTAGGGCCGCTCGACGGCACCATCGTCTCGATCAAGGATTTGTTCGATGTCGCCGGCGAGCCAACCACGGCTGGCTCGCTGATGCTTAGGACCGCAGCACCTCCGCTGCGCGATGCCGTGATCGTCAGCCGGCTGCGGCAAGCCGGCGCGGTCATTATCGGCAAGACCAACATGACCGAATTCGCCTTCACCGCGATCGGCGACAACCAGCACTATGGCACGCCCGGCAATGCCGTGGACACCAGCCGCATTCCGGGCGGTTCATCCTCAGGCGCCGGCGTCTCGGTCGGTGAGGCGACGAGCGAAATATCGATCGGTTCCGACACCGGCGGTTCGATACGCATTCCGGCTTCACTCAACGGTGTCGTCGGCTTCAAGCCGACTGCGCGGCGCGTGCCTCTTGCCGGCGCGTTCCCGCTGTCCGCCACGCTGGACTCGATCGGTCCGCTTGCCCGAACCGTCGCCCAATGTGCCGCCGCCGACGCCGTAATGGCCGGTGAAGTGCCGACCGCGCTGACGCCGATTGCCCTTGCAGGGCTTCGCGTCGGCATTCCGCGCGGCATTCTTTTCGAAGAGATGGAAGACGAGGTGGCGACCGCGTTCGACCGCTGCCTTGGCAAGATCGAACAGACGGGCGCGCGGATCGCGGGCTTATCGATCGATGATCTGCTTGCCGATTTGCGGGCCGCCACCAAGCATGGCTCGATTGCTGCCATGGAAGGGGCCGAAGTGCATGCCGACTGGCTGGCGGCTGGGGCTTCGGTGCCGGTCGACCCGCATGTCAGCGGACCTTTGTCGCGGGCGGCAATGCTGCCGACGCCTGTCTACATCAGGGCAATGCGCCGCCGCACAGCGCTCGTTGCCGCCATGGACGAGCGGCTGGCATCGGTCGATGTGCTGGCTCTGCCGACCACGCCGGTGACGGCGCCGACCATCGTTTCGATGTCTGACGATGCCGAGTTGCGCGACCGCACCGAAGGCCTGCTGCTGCGCAACACGCAGGTCGCCAACCAGTTCGATCTCTGCGCAATCTCGCTGCCGATGCCGGGCACTCCGCTGCCCGCCGGATTGATGCTGGTGGCGCGCAACGGGCATGACCGGCGCCTGCTGCGGATTGCGGCTGAAGTGGAGCGGCTGCTTGGCGCGTGACCAGGGCTGAACCGACTATTAATGCGACGAACAGTGCTTGCGTTCGCTGTCCTTGGCGGTGCGTACGATACTGGTCGCGACCAGCCAGGGCAGATTGTACTCCTTGCCGGTGATCGACTGGGTGCGTTGCTCGAGCGAGCCCCTGACGACGATCTTTCCGGCATAAAGCGCGTCGGAAAGATCGGTTATCGCCTTGTCGGCCCGAGGCAATCCGCTGGGGTCGATCGACACGCCCTTGATGATCGTCCCGGTGGCAAGGTCGAGTGCGCTGTTGGATGGGCAGGGCGCCTTGAAGCAGCGCAGCCCGTTGTCACAATAGACATAGCTGCTTTCGGCCGCGAATGACGGCATGGCGCAGAGCGAACACACGACGGCTACCAGGGATGCGAGGCGTGGATCGGACATGGCTCTCAACGTCGCGGAGAATTGGGGCGAAACCGCGATGTGTTACAGGCTCGCCGGAAACCGCCGCCGGTAGTGATCGACCACTTCCGGATTGCGCAGATTGACCGGCAGCTTGCCCGCCAGCACCAGCAAGGCTTCACCCGCCGCGCCGACGCCCATGCGCATCATCGATTCTTCGGTGATCCCGGCCATGTGCGGCGTGATGATGACATTGTCGAAGCCGAAATAGGGATGGTTCGACGGCAGCGGCTGCGTGGCAAAAACGTCGAGCGCGGCACCGCCGATACGGCGTTTCTGCAACGCCTCGATCAGCGCGTCGTCGTCGATGACCGGTCCGCGCGACACGTTGATCAGCAGCGCCTGCGGCTTCATGCGGGCGATCCGCTCACGGTTGATCAGGCCGCGCGTTTCCGGGGTCAGCGGACAGCACAGCACGATGATGTCGCTCTGCTCGACCAGCGCGTCGATCGACAGGAAGCCGACCTTGTCCGGCGCCGGCTGCATGCTGCGCGTCGTTGCCACCACCTTCAAGTCGAAGCCGTGCGCGGCGATATGGCCGACCGCCTGGCCGACGGCACCAAGGCCGACGATGCCGATCGTCTTGCCGGCAAGCTCGCTGTTGGCATTGGCATGCTCGCGGCCGGCGAGCCAGCCTTTGGTGCGCAGGTCGCGGTCGACGACGCGGAAGTTGCGAAGCAAGGCAAGGGCCACGAACATGACGTGCTCGGCAACCGAGCGGGCATTGACCGCCGGCACGTTCGCCACCAGCACGCCGGCGGTGGTCGCTGCTTCCATGGGGATCATGTCGAGCCCGGCGCCATGACGGATTGCCGCCCGCAGCAGCTTTGCGCCGTCGAAAAGCTGTGGTGGCAGCGACGCGCGCACGATGACGATGTCGGCATTTTTAGCCTCGGCGGCCAGCGTGGCCGGATCGATGGCGGAGGCGACGACGAGTTCGCCGGCGCCTGAGAGCATGGCCGAGGCGCGCGGGTGCAGGGCGTGGGTCGTGAGGATACGGGCCATGTCGATCAGGCTCTTTCGAGCGCCGGGCTTTGCGGCTCCTCGCCATGGCCCTCGATCAGGCCTTTCCAGTAGCTCTCAGCCCCTTGAAGATGGGCGCTCATCAGCGCCTGGGCGAGATTGCCGTCGCGGCGCAGCAGCGCCTCATAGATCTGGATATGCTCGGCATGCGAGCGCAGGTTGCGCTCGGGGTCGTTGAAATAGATCGGCAGGCGCTGCTCGCCCATCATGTAGTAGACGCTGCAGACATTGTGGAAGACGCTGTTCTTGGTGGCGCGCACGATTTCGAGGTGGAATTCGCGGTCTTCCCTGGCAAGCCCTTCGCCGGCGGCGATGCGCTCTTCCGAAGCCTTCAGGATTTCGCGCAGCCGCTCGAAATTCTCCTCCGTGGCACGCGAACAGGCAAGTTCGGCCGCCTTGATCTCGTGGATCTTGCGCAGTTCGACCGTCTCGTAGATCTGGATCGGGTCGAGCGGCAGGCCTGCGCGGGCAAAAAGCGCCATGGCCTCCACACTGGCCTGCTTGGTGTCGATGTAGATACCGGACTTGGCCCGGCGCTCGACGATGCGCATGGCCTCCAGGATGGCCAGCGCCTCGCGGATCTGACCGCGGCTGACGGCGAAATGCTCCGCCAGTTCGCGTTCCGAAGGCGTTCGGCCGCTCTCCTTGTCCGAATGGGAGAACAGGTAGGCAGCGAGTTCTGCGAGGAGGTTCTTTTCTTTCATCGTCAACCGCGTTGCGCGTGCGCCTCCAGGAACCGCTCCGAAATGGTGAATCCCAGACCCGGTTTTTCCGGGATCGCTATCATACCGTCCCTGGCTTCGACAGTCTCTTCGACCAGATCATGGATCATCGGGTTGGCGCCAAGCGAATATTCGACGGTGAAACTCGACGGCGAGGCGGCGCAGACATGCAAGCCTGCGAAAAAACAGGGCGCGCCGGCCCACAAATGGGGTGCAAAGCGCAAATTGAAGGCGCTGGCGATGGTGCCGATCTTCATCGCCTCGCTGATGCCGCCGCAGAAAGCGGGATCAGGCTGGAAGATGTCGGCGGCTTTGAGCACGGCAAGGTCGCGGAAGGCATAGCGTGTCGCCTCGCTTTCGCCGGTGGCGATCGGGACGGCACCTGACGCCCGCACTTCAGCCATGCCGGGCTTGTCGTCAGCGATAATAGGTTCCTCGAACCAGGCGAGGTCCAAATCGTTGACAAGGTGGATGAAGCGCTTGGCCTCGGCCACCGTGTAGGTGCCGTGCGCGTCGACCATCAGTTCGACATCGGGGCCGAGCGCCTGCCGTGCGGCCCGCACGCGGGTGGCGGAAATGTGTGCCGCGCCATCCATGGCGCCAACGCGCATCTTCAGTGCCTTGAAACCGCCCTTGGCGATATAGGACTTCAACTGCTCGCCGATGGCGTCGGCGGCCGCCCAGCCGCCGGACGCATAGGCCGGCATGCGATCGAGCTTGCGGCCGCCGAGCAGCCGCCAGACCGGAACGCCAAGCGATTTGCCAAGAATGTCCCACAGCGCGATGTCGACGGCGCTGATGGCGGCGATGCTCATGCCGCGCCGCGCCAGTTGCGGCATGGCGTGGCCGCCACGCGCGGCGCTGTCGTGGCGCACGCCATTGTAGAGCATCTCCCATATGACGCCGATGTCGGCCGGATCGCGGCCGACCAGTTGCGGCCCGACCTCATGGTTCAGCATGTGGACGAGCGCACCGTAGCTGCCGGCACTGCCAGCGGCGTTCTTGCCTTCGCCCCAGCCGACCAGCCCGTCATCGGTCTCGATGCGCAGGATGGCGGCGTCGAAGGTCGTCACCTGACCGAAGTCGCTGCGGTGCTGCCGAGCGGCTTCGATCGGAACGCGGATCCACCAGGCTTGGACGGACTTGATGCGCATATTCTTCCCCAGCCCCGCCGCCGGTCAGGGCGGAAGGGCGAATTTCCCAGAGGCAGTCGGCTACTTGATCAGCGGCAGCAACGTCTCGGCGTTGATGCGCATCTGGTCGGTGTAGAATTTCTCGGTGAGCACGCTGGAGCCGTGGTCCTGGATGAACTTCAGCTGCTCGGGCGAGATGTCGACCGGATTGCGCTCGACCATGTCGGGATAGGGGGCTGCCGGCGTCCGGTCGACGGGCGCGACGAACTCATTGGTCAGCGCGCCATCGTAGCCGATCTCGCGCAAGGTGGCGACGATCTTCGGCCAGTCGATCTGGCCGAGGCCGGCGGCAAACCGGTTGTTGTCGGCGACATGGAAGTCGAACAGGCGCTTTCCGGCCTGCCGGATCGCGTCATAGACGTTAAATTCTTCCATGTGGATGTGATAGGCATCGAGGCAGACGCCGCATTCGGGGCTGACCGCGTCGGCCAGAGCGAGTGCCTGGGCGCCGCGATTGAACAGATAGGTCTCGAAGCGGTTGAGCGGCTCTACCGCGATCTTGACGCCGACCTTCTTGGCGTGGGTGAAGCATTCACGGGTGGCGTCGACGACCCACTTCCATTCCTCTTCTTCGGTCCCGTCAGGCACAACCTTGCCGACGGTCGCCGGAACCAGCGTGATGATCTCGCCATCGAGTTCGCTGACCATGGTCAGCACGTCCTTGACATATTGAACGGAACGCTCGCGCTGGCCCTGGTTCCTGGCGGCAAGGTTGCGCTCGCCCAGCATCAGGGTCACCGCGCCCCAGCAGCGAATACCATGCTCCTTCAGCAGCGCCCGGGTCTCCTTGGTCTTGTACTGCTCGGGCTCGCCGGAAATCTCGATCGACTCATAGCCGAATTTCTTGATGCGCTTGAGCGTCGTCTCCAAGGGTTCCGCGCGCATCCAGTTGTGCGTCGAAAGATGCATGGTCTGTCCTTCCCAAATCGTCTCTATGGTTCGCCTGCGACATGCATCGCCAAAAGGCGACACAAAGGTTCCTCCCCAAGGCGTTCCCAGCCTTTTCTCGCAAACTGGTTCGACCAATTGGGCCTGAAGCGAGGTCTACAGCAAATTCTCTAAATCGGCAAGAAGCGCTGGGATGCAACTTTCGCTGTGGATTATTTGCTTGATTATATTGAGATATATAGGCCTGCACCGGGTGATTTTGGGGTCTTGGTGGCGCATTGCATGGCTTGACCAAATTTCCACATTTGGTAATACCAGAATGGCGGTGCGTGCAAGCACCCGTTGAGAAAAGACCAAAGTGGCTGGCCCTGTTTCCAATCGGCGCTATGCTCGGTCGAGAGAAATGAGGGAGGATGCCGATGCCGACGACAATGAAGGGCCCTGGGCTGTTTCTGGCGCAGTTCGCGGGCGACGCCGCGCCGTTCAACTCACTGGCGTCGATCACCAAATGGGCGGCCGGTCTCGGCTACAAGGGCGTGCAGATCCCGACCTGGGACGCGCGGCTGTTCGACCTCAAGAAGGCGGCTTCCTCCAAGGCCTATTGCGATGAGGTGAAGGGCATCTGCGCGGATGCCGGCGTCGAGATCACCGAACTGTCGACGCATCTGCAGGGGCAACTGGTGGCGGTGCATCCTGCCTATGACGCGCAGTTCGACGGCTTTGCGCCGGCTTCAGTGCACAACAATCCCAAGGCACGGCAAAAATGGGCGGTCGAACAGATGGAGTTCGGGGCCAAGGCCTCGAAGAACCTTGGCCTCAAGGCCTCGGTCAGCTTCTCGGGAGCGCTGGCCTTTCCCTACCTCTACCCCTGGCCGCAGCGGCCGGCCGGGCTGATCGAGGAAGCGTTCGCTGAGCTCGGCAAGCGCTGGAAGCCGATCCTCGATGTCTATGAGGATAATGGCGTCGATATAGGCTACGAGATTCATCCCGGGGAAGACGTGTTCGACGGCGCCACCTTCGAGATGTTCCTCGATGCGGTCGGCGGCCACAAGCGCTGCAACATCAATTACGATCCGTCGCATTTCCTGCTGCAGCAGCTCGACTATCTCGAATTCATCGACATCTATCACGAGCGCATCAAGGCGTTTCACGTCAAGGACGCAGAGTTCAACCCGACCGGCCGGCAAGGCGTCTATTCCGGCTATCAGAGCTGGACCAACCGTGCCGGCCGCTTCCGTTCGCTGGGCGACGGACAGGTGGATTTCGGCGGCATCTTCTCCAAGCTGACACAGTATAATTATGATTCCTGGGCGGTGCTGGAGTGGGAGTGCTGCCTGAAGCATCCGGAGGACGGCGCGGCCGAGGGCGCGCCTTTCATCGAGCATCACATCATCCGAGTGACCGAAAAGGCATTCGACGATTTCGCCGGTGGCACCACCGACAAGAAGTTGCTGCGCGCCATGATGGGAATCTGACGCGGTTTCCCCTCCCCCTCGAGGGGAGGGTGGCCCGAAGGGCCGGGAGGGGTCGGTTCATGCCGAGCTCTACGTCCGGCAACCCCACCCGATCCGCTGCACGGATCGACCTCCCCTCAAGGGAGGTGAGACAACGAGGGAGAAAGACATGGTCGGCGCATCAAAGTCGGAAACGGGAGGCGGCCCGATCCGCTACGGCATGGTCGGCGGCGGGCAAGGTGCCTTCATCGGCGCGGTGCATCGGATCGCGGCGCGGCTGGACAACGACTTCGTGCTGGTTGCCGGCGCTTTGTCAGCCGACCCGGCCCGTGCCAAGGCATCAGCGGCCGAACTGGGGCTTGATCCCGCACGCAGCTATGCATCCTATGCCGAGATGGCCAAGGCGGAGGCGAAGCGCCCCGACGGCATCGAGGCAGTGGCCATCGTCACGCCCAACAATGTCCATGTGCCGGCGGCAAAAGCCTTCCTCGAGGCCGGCATCCACGTCATCTGCGACAAGCCGCTGGCGACGACGCTCGCCGAAGCAAAAAAGCTTGCGGTGATAGTCGAGAAGACCGGCAAGGTGTTCGTGCTGACGCACAACTACACCGCCTATCCGATGATCCGGCAAGCACGCGAAATGGTCGCCAAGGGTGTGCTCGGGGACATCCGCATCGTGCAGTCCGAATATCCGCAGGACTGGCTGACCGAGGATTTGGCCGCGACAGGCCAGAAGCAGGCGGCGTGGCGCTCCGACCCCAAGCAGGCAGGCGCCGGCGGTGCGCTGGGCGATATCGGCACGCATGCCTACAACCTCGCCCGCTTCGTCTCGGGGCTGGAACTGGACTCCCTGTCGGCCGATCTCGACGCCTTCGTGCCGGGCCGGCTACTCGATGACAACGTCAACGTCATGCTGCGCTTCAAGCCGGTCGGCAAGACGCATCCGGCCAAGGGCATGATCTGGGCAAGCCAGGTGGCGCCCGGCCATGAGAACGGGCTGAAACTGCGCATCTACGGTTCGAAGGGTGGGCTGGAATGGGTGCAGGCCGACCCGAACTATCTCTGGTACACGCCGTTCGGCCAGCCGAAGCAACTGATCACCCGCAACGGCGCCGGCGCGCTGCCGGTGGCGGGCCGTGTCAGCCGCGTGCCGTCAGGTCATCCGGAAGGCTATCTCGAAGGTTTCGCCAACATCTACCAGGAGGCCGCGCGCGCCATCCGCGCGGCACGCCGCAAGGGCGGCAAGCCGGCCAAGGACGTCGTCTTCCCGACCATCCAGGACGGCGTCGAGGGCATGGCCTTCATCGAGGCCTGCGTGAAGTCGTCGAAGAAGAATGGGGCGTGGACGAAGCTCTGAAATAGAGGCGGTCCGGGGGATCCAAGGGGAGGGGGGCGTCGATGAAAATCGGCATGTGCATGTTCTTATGGACGACGGCCGTGTCGAAGGCACACGAACCACTGCTGCGCGATATCAAGGCAACCGGCTTTGATGGCGTCGAGATACCGATCTTCGCCGGCGCGCCGGACGATTATAAAAAGCTCGGCGATCTGCTCGACCGCATCGGGCTGGAGCGGACCGCGGTTTCGGCCATGGGCGATCCCCGGATGAATTTGATCTCGGCCGACGCGGCGACGCGCAAGGCCGGTGTCGACTACATGAAATGGGCGATCGACTGCGCGCAGGCACTTGCCGCAAACACGCTGAGTGGCCCGCTGCATTCGACGCTCGGCGCCTTTTCCGGCTCCGGACCGACCGCTGCCGAGAAAAAGCGCTCCGTCGCCTCGCAGCGGGCGATCGGCGACCATGCCGGCAACAAGGGCGTCACCATCGGGCTCGAGGCGCTGAACCGCTTCGAATGCTATCTCCTCAACACGATGGCGGACCTGTCGGAGCATATCGACGCCATCGACCGGCCGCACATCAAGGCGATGTACGATACTTTCCACGCCAATATCGAGGAGGCCGACCCGATCGATGCCTACACAAAACACCGCAGGAATGTCGTTCATATCCACATCTCGGAAAACGATCGCGGCGTGCCGGGGCGCGGCAACATTCCGTGGAAGGAAACATTCTCGGCCATCCGCAAGAGCGGCTATAACGACTGGCTGACGATCGAAGCGTTCGGCCGTTCGCTGAAAGATTTGGCGGCGGCGACCAAGGTGTGGCGCGATTTTTCCGAGACACCGGAAGCGGTCTATCGGGAAGGGTATAAGCATATCAAAAATGGGTGGAAGAAGGCGGCGTAGGCGCCTTCCTTATAGTGGGACTGAGCGAAGCCGCCCAACACCTGCCGCCGCGTTCCTTCACACCCCCCTCTGTCCTGCCGGACATCTCCCCCGCAAGGGGGGAGATTGGCGGTTCCGCTGGCGGCGCCTTCCTTCCAACGCTGGAGACTAGCGAAGGCCGACGGACATCTGATCTCCCCCCTTGCGGGCCTGTTGCAAAATTGTGTGGATGTGGTTCCCTGTTTTTGAACCAGGGATCTTGCGATGACGACGAAGCCGAGCGGTCAGTTCAGTTTTGTGGAGGCTCTGCTGCCGCAGGG
>NZ_JAMYRE010000035.1:0-53871 GCF_040321265.1 Mesorhizobium sp. M0491 | reverse complement strand
CCGCCCGGACCTTGGCTCAATCGCTCTAATCCCACGAAATCTCTCTCGTGTAGATACAAGGTGGCTCGGCGAAGCCGAGACGGAGAGGGGGACTGGCTCGACGGAGATCAAGTTTCAAGAAGTATCCGCCCTACGAAGCCCCCTCTCCGACCGCTTCGCGGCCACCTCTCCCCCGCGTTGCGAGGGCGAGGAACCCAGGTTCTGCAAGGCCGCGCTTTACGCCGTCCGCCACATCGGAATGATCGAGGCGGCCAGCACCAGCGCCAGCACGATGTTGAGCGCGCGCCATTGCCATTCGGTCTTGAGCAGCCGCGCCAGCACCATTCCGGCCACGCACCACAGCGACAGCGAGGCGGCCGCCGCGAGGCCGAAAGTGGCGCCGAGCAGCAGCGCGAGCTGCATCGGCCCGCTGGCCAGCGCCGCGAACGAGGCCGCGGCGCCCAGCCCCATCGCCCAGCCCTTCGGGTTCATCCATTGAATGCCGGCGCCGCCGAGAAAGCTGTTCGGCCTGGCCATGCTCACATCCAGATTGGGCGGTCCGCTGCGGCCGATCTTGATCGCCAGCCAGAGGAGATAGAGCGAGCCGATGACCTTCATGGCCAGTTGCAGCGAAGGCATGGCAAGCAGCAGACCGGCGAGCCCGGCGGCGGCGGCACCCGTCACCGTGGCGAGGCCGGCGGCGCTGCCGACCAGCAGAGGCACGGAACGGCGAAACCCGAACTGGGCGCCGGACGCCGTAGACAGGGTTGTGGCGATGCCGGGCGTGGTGGTGGCGACGATGGCAAACAGGATGAGCGGGAGAATGGGCTCGAGCATGCGGCGTCCTCTGTCAGGGCTGCGATCGTAGCTGCGCGCGAACTTCAGTAAATGCAATGTTTGCCATGGTCGGCATTAGGATGGATAATGCCAGCCATGATCCGAAATCTCGACATGGCGCTGATCCGCACCTTCATCACCGTCGCCGACAAGGCCAGCATGACGGCGGCGGCCAATGCGCTGCACCTGACGCAAGGTGCTGTCAGCCAGCAGGTCAAGCGGCTGGAGGAGGCGCTCGGCTCCAGCCTCTTCGAGCGCGACCGGCGCGGCTTGCGGCTGACGCGCGCCGGTGAACAGCTGTTCGGCAGGGGCAAGCGGTTGCTGGCCTTGAATGACGAGATCTGGGCGGAGATGGCTGGGACACCGGTGGCCGGCCAGGTGCGGCTCGGCGTGCCCTACGACCTTGTCGGCACCTTGCTGGCGCCGGTGCTGAAGACCTATGCCGAGACCTATCCGCAGGTTGAGATATCGCTGGTCTGCGCCTCGTCGCCGGAATTGGCTGCTGCCCTTGCGGCCGGGACCATCGACCTTGCGGTGATCGAGGAACGCGTCGGCCCGTCGGCGGGCGAGTGCCTTGCCATCGACCGGCTGGTCTGGGTCGGCGCCAAGGGCGGCGTTGCCCGCGCCAAGCGGCCGCTGCCGGTGTCGATCGTCGCCGACACCTGCGCCTTCCGCCCGGCGGTGCTGGCGGCGCTCGGTGAGCATGGGCTGGAGTGGCGCACCGTGTTCGAAAACGGCAACATCGACGCGACGACGGCGACGGTGCGCTCCGACCTCGCCGTCACCGCCTGGCTAGCCTCCACGGTTCCGGCGGATCTCGACATATTGCCACCGGAGTCCGGCCTGCCGCCACTGCCGAATTTTGCCATCAACCTGCATCTGCCGAGGCATGGGGTAGGGCCGGCGGCGCAGGAATTCGCACGCCATATCCGCGATGGGCTGGCACGACGGCCGGTGGCGGCTTGAGAGACTTCTCAGAACTTGGGTTCCTCTACCCCGTCGATCGGGGGAGAGGAAAGGGTGCAAAGGCCGTCCTGCTACTTCCAGTTCTTGCGCCGTTCGAGCTCGGCGTCGGACGGCTCCCCTGTGACAAACGACCCAACCTTGATCTCGCCTGATCGTTCGTAGGTCGCCATGATGACGCCGGTGCTGGTTGCCTGCGACTTGATGAGCTTGAAGGCGGCCGGCATCGCGCTGTCGCCGAACAGCCGCTTGCCCTTGCCCAGCAATAGCGGGAAGATCATCAGCCGAATTTCGTCGATCAGCCCGTTGGCGAGCAAGGTCTGGATCAGATCGCCAGATCCCTGGATGAGCAGGTCCGGCCCATCCTCCTGCTTGAGGCGGCGCAACGTCGCGATGATATCGGGTCCGAGCGCTTGCGTGTTCTGCCAGGTGAGGGTGTCAGGCCGATGCGTCGCCACATATTTGGTCGCGGGGTTGAAGGCATCGGCGATCGGATCTTTCTGATACGGCCAGTAGGCGGCGAAGATGTCGTAGGTTCTGCGGCCGAGCAGCAGGGCGAAAGGCTTGGAGAACAGTTCATCCATCGCCGCGGCCCCCGCCTCGTCAAAGTAATGGAAGGTCCAGCCGCCGAACTTGAAGCCGCCGGCCGGATCCTCTTCCGGGCCGCCGGGTGCCTGCATGACGCCGTCAAGGCTGACGAATGTCGCAGAGATGATCTTTCTCATTCCAATGCTCCCGTTCTTCGATCCACGCCGTCGTGGCCGGACTTCAGCCCAAGGACGGGCGACGAGCCACCGGTCCGACAGGACATATGAAATTTTGGCAAACCGCCGTCATTTGCGAGGTCCGGCTTCGAGATTTTCCGACGAGAACCAGACATCGCCCGATATGGCGGTGGCCGTGTCGTCCGGCGCCTTATCCTGCACCAGCCAGATCGAGCGGCTGCGCGCGGCCTGCTCGCGGGTGGGGGGCCTCGACGCTGAGTCTGCGAGCGAGGCGCCGACACAGGGAATGAACCACGATCGCATGAACGGATCGCAGGCGAAGCCTTTTTGCGTGCGGATCACCATCACCGCCAGTGGGACGCGCTCGGCCGGGCGCCAGGGGAAGATCATGCGGCCGCCAGGCCGCAGCGCCTTCAGCCACCCTGCTGGTGGCGCTGCGACCCCGGCATTGACGTAGATGATGTCGGATGGCGGCAGGGGGGCGTCGTCACCGCATCGCCATGGACGACCGTTGCATTGCCATATGCTTCGAGATTTTTGCGCGCCAGATCGGCTAGTTTTTCGTCGAGTTCGAAGCCGGTGACGGTGCCACCTGGTAAAACCAGCCTGGCCAGCACGGCGGAGTAGTAGCCGGTGCCGGCGCCGATATGAGTGACGGCCTCACCAGGTTTAGGCGCAAGCTTTCCGATCCACATGGCATGCAGGAAGGGCTCGCCATTGTTGATGCCCTTGTCGTCGTCGAGCGTCACCAGCACGTTCTGGTAGACATGGGCCGGGTCGGCGCTCGGCGTCGTGACCTTGCCGTTGCCGGCGACGACCGTCCACGGCCCGGGACCGAGAAACGCTTCGCGCGGCACCTCGGCGAAAGCCGCTTCCAGGCGTGGGTCGGGCGAGCCGGCATTGGCGGCCAGCAGCCGCGCGTAGAATTTCCTGATGTCTTCGATCCGGGCCATGCTGCGGGACAACATAGCGCGGATTGCCGATTTGTCGCGAAACTACCCTTTGCGCAGAGGGTAGTCGATTTCCCGGCGAGGCGGAGCTTAGCCGATCCCGAACATGGTGTCGTAGAGCAGCTTGAAGTTGAGCCCCAGGATGACTGCGGCGACTACCCAGGCAAGGGCGGCGACGCCGCGCGGAATGGCGAGATTGCCCATCTTCTTCTTGTCGGAGACGAACTGCACCAGCGGGACGACCGCGAAGGGCAACTGCATCGACAGGATCACCTGGCTGAATACCAGCAACTGGCCGGTGCCCTTTTCGCCATAGAGCGCGGTGACGACCACCACCGGGATGATGGCGAGGCCGCGCGTCAGCAGTCGGCGTGCCCAGTTGGGGATGCGCAGGCGCAGAAAGCCTTCCATGATGATCTGGCCAGCAAGCGTCGCCGTCACCGTGGAGTTGAGGCCGGAAGCCAGCAGCGCCACCGCGAACAGGATCGAGGCGATGCCGAGGCCGAGCAGCGGCGACAGCAGCTCGAAGGCTTGGCCGATCTCGGCAACGTCTTGATGGCCGGTGTTATGGAAGGCGACCGCCGACACGATGAGGATCGAGGCGTTGACGAACAGCGCCAGCATCAGGGCGATGGTCGAGTCCGTCGTTGCCCATTTGATGGCATCGCGCTTGCCCTTGTCGGTGCGCTCATAGGCACGGGTCTGCACGATCGAGGAGTGCAGATAGAGATTGTGCGGCATGACGGTGGCGCCGATGATGCCGATGGCGATGTAGAGCATCGCCGGATTGGTGACGATTTCCGACGACGGCACGAACATGGCATGCAGGATCGAGCCGGCCGGCGGGGCGGCGACGAAGATCTGGATGGCGAAGCAGCTGAAGATGATGATCAAAAGCGCGATGACGAAGGCTTCGAGATAGCGGAAGCCCTTGTTCATCAACAGCAGCACGAGGAAGGCATCGAGCGCCGTCAGCATGGCGCCGCCGATCAGCGGAATGCCGAACAGAAGTTGCAGCGCGATCGCCGTGCCGATGACTTCGGCCAGATCGCAGGCGATGATGGCCAGTTCGCAGGCGATCCACAGCACGAAATTGACTGGACGGGGATAGTAGGCGCGGCAGGCCTGGGCGAGGTCGCGGCCGGTGGCGATGCCGAGCCGTGCCGCCAGCGCCTGCAAAAGGATCGCCATCAGGTTGGACAGCATGATGATGAACAGCAGCGTGTAGCCGAACTGCGCGCCGCCGGCGAGATCCGTCGCCCAGTTGCCCGGGTCCATATAGCCGACCGAGACCATGTAGCCGGGACCCATGAAGGCGAACAGGCGACGGAACCAGACGCCCGAGTTCGGCACGGCGATGGAGGAATTGACTTCGCGCAGGCTGGGCTGCTCGTCCTCGTCGGGCCTGGCGAACCGCCATGAGGAACGGGAGGCTGTGGCTTCGGCTTCAGACATGAAGGAGGGCTTTCCGCGAGACTGGACGATGTTGCCTCAAGCTATGCCATGGCTCAACATTATGCAATATGCTATATTTCATTGTCGTTGCTTTTAGGCGGCTGGCGGTCATCGGGTGAAACGGCAATCGGAAGCGCTGGTTGCACCTGTGGCGGAATGCAAATAAACGGCCTGAAGAATCAGAGCCCGTGCTATGAAAGCGTGGACGGGTGATAGCCTCGGGAGGAGCGCGTATTGGCGCCGAAGAACAGACCAGTCCCGCGTGAGCCGCTGCTCGACGCCGAAATTCATTCGGAGGGATTCCGGCAGCAGCGCGAAGCGCGCCGCAGCGCGCTGGTCGAGGATTATGTTGAGCTGATCGCCGATCTGATCGAGGACGGCAACGAGGCGCGCCAGGTCGACATCGCCGCACGCCTTGGCGTCGCCCAGCCGACGGTGGCCAAGATGCTGACCAGGCTGTGCGCCGACGGGCTGGTGTCGCGAAAGCCCTATCGCGGCGTTTTCCTGACCGATGCCGGCCGCAAGGTCGCCGAGGAGAGCCGCATCCGCCACCAGACGGTGGAAGCCTTTTTGCGCTCGCTCGGTGTCAGCGCCGAGACGGCGCGCATCGACGCCGAGGGCATCGAGCACCATGTCAGCGCCGAGACGCTGGAAGCCTTCCGCAAGGCCATGACAGCAGTGCGCTGAGCTTCCGCCTGGATTTCCCCAGCCACCGGAACCCTCGCACGCTGAGCACGTTGGGTCTGACATCCGCGCAAGGCGAGCGGCAAGGGAGGAAGCGATGGGCGTTGAACAGGCACCGACCGCAAAGGGCAAGCAGGCTGCCGAGGGACTGAAACAGGCAGCGGCCAGGGATGAGCGCAAGACCGAAGCGGAGACCGGCCATCCGTTGAAAAAGGGCGCGGCTCGTTTCGAGGAACGTTCGAAGAGCTCCGACGGCAAGAGCGCCGGCGCCAAGCAGGAAGATTAGACGTCTGTCAGGTTGACGTCAGCTGTTCTGGGCGAACGCCGTCTGCCGGAACGTGGTGGCGGCGCTTTCAACAAACCGTTCCCTCACTCGCGGACGTCCTGCACCCAGCTGCGCGGGTGGCCGTCGACGCGGAACTGGAAGATGAAATAGGGCGGAATGCAGGTGCCTTTGCCAGCTTTCGCTTCCGCCAGATCGTCATAGCCTGCGGTGCAGATGTAGTCCTCGCGGCAGGGATGCGCCTTGTCGCAGGCTCGTAGGCCGGCGGTCTTGGTAAATTCCTTCGTGCAGAATTTGTGGTCCTTGCCCGACGCGATGCAGTCGTTGAAGCCGGTCTTGGCCAGACGCCCGCACGTTGCTTCGTCGGGAAGCTTGTCGCAGCTTGCCTTGCGCAGCATGCCACCGGGAAAGCCGCCGGTCTTCTGCTGCGGATTGTCGTAGCGCTGGCGCGCGGCGCCATAGCCGGCGAGTTTGACCAGCGGCTTCTTGTCCTTCGCGGAGTCGATGGCGCAGGCCTTGGCGGTGGCCGGCGACAGGCGGCAATACTGGTCGCTGCCCCAGCTCGACATCTTGATCTCGCCGAACTCGACGGGGTCGCCGACCACCGTGCCTGCTTCGCTGACGCAGGTGCCGAAGCCTGGATGGAAGGCGCTTTCGTGGACACCGGCGCAGCGCAGGCCCGCACCGCAGCTCCAGTCCTTGAAACTTGCATCCTCGCCGCGATAGCAGATCGAGCCCCAGCCATTGTAGAGGTCGGTGTCTTTCAGCGCCTCGGCATATCTGGCGTCCGGACGGGCGGCGAAGCTGCGCGTAAAGTCTAGCTGACTGCCGGCGGCGAACTGCTCGACGATGGCGCGGCGGCGCGGCAGGTCGGCGAAGAACACGGCCGAGCCCGGCACGAAGACGGCGTTGCGGCGCGGCTCGCTCACCGGATCTGCGCCGGTGTAGTGGAAACCGGCAATGCCACGCGTCTGATGGCAGCCGGTGCAGCTCATCTCGTTGAGCCGCAAGTTGAAGCCGGCCACCGACTTGATGGTCGAGAGTGTGTTGCCCCTGGCGATATAGTTCTTCAGCGCCTTGTCGATGTCCGCGTCGTCGACCAGCCCGTAGACGATGTTGTTCTGCGACCGGCTGAGACCGCCGGGGGCGACGGAGACGGCGCTCCTGGCCAGGAACTTTTCGTCGATCACCAGCCGACCATGGTCGAGGTCGTAGATGTTGCGGTCGGTGAGCAGCCATTTGGCGAAGGACGGCTTGTCGGCCAGCACAATGGCGCGGTCGATCTGGTTTTCCATCTTCGCTTCATAGAAGCTGGACGCAGCCGGATCCCATTTGAAGATCTTCAGGAGATATTCGGCATGGCCGCCGAAATCGCGCCGCGTCGAGGCCGACAGCCTGAGCACCTGCATGTTGAGTTCGAGCCGCATGATCTGCGACGAATTCAGCATGGTGCCTGACAGCGGCCCTTCGTCGGAGCGCAGCCAGGCGGCAAGCTGGTCGGGTGGCAGGTCTTTTTTTCCAGCTGCCAGCCAGCGCTGGGCAACATCGGCGCAGGACACGTCAGTGGCGCTTGGCAGGTCCTTCGAGGCGCGCGCTTGTGCCTGCCTGGGTTTGGCGTTGAACACCAGGCTCATGGTCAGCGGCAGGCGCGAGGAAATGCGCTGGCCCGCCTTTCCCTTCACAGGCTTTTCCGCGACCGAATAGTGGAAACGGTAGATCAGCCGGATCTCGCCGCATTCGGTGTGGCCGAGATAGCCGCGGTCCATGCGGTTGACGACGCCGGTCAGGTCCAGCGTCGAGCCGTCGTCATCGATGTATTTCGGATTGAATTTCTGGCTGGTGTCCTTCGACTTCGCCATGGCAGCAACATAGGGGTCGGGGCTGGTCTTCGGCTCGTCGGCTATCTGCCGCTTGACTGTGTCGCGCACCGTGGCCAGCGCCGGCACCGAAAACAGGCCGCGATTGTCGACCTCGCGGGTGAGGCCGAGTGCCGGGCCCAGCAGGCGGCTGATCGACAGGCCACCACGCTCCAGCGCCTGCAAGGTGGCGGGATCGGTGACGGCAACGCTGGAATCGAGCGTGGCGGCACGGGCGGATCCGATGCCGAAACAAGTCAATGCCGTCAGCAACAGCAGGAATTGGCCGATCGTCCGCAAGCGCCCCTCGCTTCCCAGAGAAACGGACATTAACGGTCTTCGATAGTCTCGGCCATGGGGACGATTGCAACGCCGAGCCGCTCGCCGCAACGAACTTGGCCGCAAGGCGACCCGTATGGCCAAAAAGGCCATCGAAAAATGCTGTGACTTGGCGCAACCATTGGGATAATTGTTTGTTGCCCCGGAACAACGGGGAAGTTGCTGCACGAGGAGTTGCCATGCTCTGGAAGGGCCGTCGTCAGAGTGACAATATCGAGGACGACCGCAGCGACAGCGGCGGTGGCGGACTCGGCGGCGGCGGTGGCCAGTTCCGCATTCCGATCGGCGGCCGCACCGGTGGCGGCGGCAGCATCTTCCTCGTCATCCTGGTGGTGCTGGCCGGATGGTATTTCGGCTTCGATCCGTCGACGATCCTGGGTGGCGGCGACGGCGGCCTGCTGCCGGGCGGCGGCGGCCAGATCACCGACAACAGCGGACAGGACAACGGTGCCACACCGGCCAATGACGAGATGAAGCAGTTCGTGGCCACCGTGCTGGCCGAGACCGAGGACACCTGGTCCGGCATCTTCAAATCTCAGGGCCTAACCTACGAGGATCCGAAACTGGTGCTGTTTTCCGGCCAGGTCCGTTCGGCCTGCGGCTTTGCCTCCGCGGCGGCCGGACCGTTCTATTGTCCCGGCGACCACAAGGTCTATCTCGACATGACCTTCTTCCAGCAGCTCGACCAGCAGTTCGGCGCCTCGGGCGAATTCGCCCGCGCCTATGTGATTGCGCATGAGGTCGGCCACCACGTGCAGAACCTGACCGGCATCATGTCCAAGTTCAACCAGATGCGGCAAAGCATGGGCGAGGTCGAAGCCAACCAGATGTCGGTGCGAATCGAGCTTCAGGCCGACTGCTTTGCCGGCGTGTGGGCGCATTACACCGGGCAGAAAGGCATATTGGAGCAGGGCGACATCGAGAGCGCACTGAACGCCGCCAAGCAGATCGGCGACGACACGCTGCAGAAGAAGACGCAAGGCTATGTTGTGCCGGAAAGCTTCAACCACGGCACCTCGCAGCAGCGGCAGACCTGGCTGGCGCGTGGTTACAAGAGCGGCAAGCTGTCGGAGTGCAACACGCTGAGTGGGCCGATCTGACAGACCGTTTTCGAGCTTCACCTGCCGGCGATGCTGCCGTCAGGGGGTGTCAGGATGAATAGAATCAGCCTGTTCCCACATTGTTCCTTGCGGCGGGCTCGCCTATAAGTGCGTCCGCCTGCGCCTGAGGGCGAGCAGAGGAGCTTGATCCTGCATGATCGACCCTAAAACCGCCAGACGGGGCCTTGCGCTCGTCTTCACCACGCTGCTGCTCGACATTATCGGCTTCGGCATGATCATGCCGGTGCTGCCGGCCTATCTCAGGGAATTGACCGGGGTCAGCATCAGCGGCGCGGCGATCGAAGGCGGCTGGCTGTTCTTCGTCTATGCGGCGATGCAGTTCGTCTTCGCGCCGATCATGGGCGGCTTGAGCGACCGGTTCGGGCGGCGGCCGATCCTGCTCGCATCGGTGCTGACCTTCTCCATCGACAATCTGATCTGCGCGGTCGCCTGGTCCTACCCGATGCTGTTCATCGGGCGTGTGCTGGCCGGCATTTCAGGCGCCAGCTATTCGACGACTTCAGCCTTCATCGCCGATATTTCGAACGATGAGAACCGGGCAAAGAATTTCGGCCTGCTCGGTATCGCGTTTGGCGTCGGCTTCGTCATCGGGCCGGTTCTGGGCGGGCTGCTCGGTACGTTCGGGCCGCGCGTGCCGTTCTATTTCGCCGCCGGGCTCGCCTTCGTGAATTTCCTCATTGCGTTGTTTTTCCTCCCGGAAACGCTCGATGACAAGCATCGCCGCCGCTTCGAGTGGAAACGCGCCAACCCGGTCGGCACGCTGCTCCAGATGCGCCAATATCAAGGCATCGGCTGGATTGGGCTTGTCTTCTTCCTGATGACGCTCGGGCACATGATGTATCCGGCGGTCTGGTCGTTCGTCTCCAGCTATCGCTATGGCTGGAGCGAGCAGCAGATCGGCTTCTCGCTCGGCGCCTTCGGCCTGTGCGGTGCGATCGTCATGGCGACGGTGCTGCCGCGCGTGATCCCGAGGCTTGGCGAGTGGAAGACGGCGGTCATCGGCCTGACATTCACGGCAGCCAGCGCCTTCGGCTACGCCTTCGCGTCGCAAGGCTGGATGATCTATGCGGTGATCGTCGTCGGCTGCCTGGAAGCGCTGGCCGATCCGCCGCTGAGGAGCCTCGCCGCCGCCAAGGTGCCGCCTTCGGCGCAGGGCGAGTTGCAGGGCGCGATGACCTCGATCTTCTCGATCACCTCGATCATCACGCCGCTGCTCTATACGGCGATCTTTTCCTGGTTCACCGGGCCAAGCGCGCCGGTGACCTTCGGCGGTGCGCCCTATCTGGTGGGCGCATGTTTTCTGACGCTGGCGGTCATCGTCTTCGTCACCAAGGTGGCGAGGCCCGCGGCGCGCGCAAATGTCACCGCCGGCGTCGCCGAAGATGGAGCGCAGGTGTGAGTCACAGCCGCATTGCGCTGACTCGGGACGGACTGTCGCTGTCGCGGTTGGTCTTCGGCGCCTCGCGTCTGCTCGACAGCGCCGCCCGCCCGGATGCCGATCAGGTCGCACGGCTGATCGGCACCGCCGTCGATCTCGGCCTGACCAGCTTCGATCATGCCGACATCTATGGGAACTACGAGGTGGAAGCGGCCTTCGGTGCGGGATTGGCGCGCTGGGAAGGCAAGCGCGACAGCATCGAGCTGATCTCGAAATGCGATATCCTGCTGAAGTCGCCAAACCGGCCGGACAACCGGCTGAAGCACTACGATACCGGTGGCGGCCATATTGTTGCGTCGGTGGAGCGGTCGCTTGCCAATCTCGGCACCGACTATATCGACCTGTTGCTGCTGCACCGGCCCGACCCGCTGACGGATGCCGACGAGACGGCGGCAGCTCTTGCCAAGCTGGTCACATCTGGCAAGGTGAGGGCGGTCGGCGTCTCCAACTTCACGCCGCCGCAGTTCGATCTGCTGGCCTCACGGTTGCCGTTCGCCCTCGCCACCAACCAGATCGAAATGTCGGTGCTGAAAACGGCCGCATTGACCGACGGCAGCCTGGACCACGCGCAGCGCCTTGCCTATGCGCCGATGATCTGGTCGCCGCTCGGGGGCGGCTCGCTGTTCACCGGCAAGGAGGGGCGCGAGGCGCGGGTGCGGGCAGCGCTTGCTGCGGTGGCCGCCGAGATCGGAGCCGGCGATCTGGCTGCCGTCGCGATCGCCTGGCTATTGCGCCATCCGGCCCGATTGGTGCCGGTGCTGGGTTCGATGAAGCCGGAACGGCTGGCCGCCATGGTCAAGGCGTTGGAGATCAGCCTCGACCGCCAGCAATGGTTCGCCATCCTGGAAGCCAGCGAAGGCCGGCCGGTGACGTAGGACGAGATACTAGAGTCTTTGTTTGACGCAATTCCCGGACGGAAAACCGTTTCACACTTTTCCCGGGATTGCTCTAGGTTTCGATCCATTCGCCGGGGATATCCAGCGTCTTTGCCAGCATGGCACTGGTCTGCGGCGATGGTTTGCGACGATTGGATTCGAGGTCGGACAGGAAACCCTGGCTGACACCAATAGCAGTCGCCAAATCGGCTTGGGTCAGGTTGCGCCAATTGCGCAGCGCCTTGAGCCGGCTCGAGCCCCGCAGGATATCCATGGTCACGGCAGCGGGCAGGGGCTTTTCCGTTTTGAGCTCGGCCTTCCGTTCATCGTAGATCGCCACATCCGCAGCATCCATGGCTTCTTCAGCGGCATGCAGCAATGCCTCGTAGTCGGCCCTCGGGATGACGACCAGTTCTTCGCCGGTTGAGGTCTTGATGATTTGCGGGGCGTTCATGATGATGTCCTGTCCTATGGCCTGCTATAGGTCGTCGTTTCACGCTTGCCGATGTAGATCGCGAGAATCGTGGTGCGGTCTTCGTCGAATATGACGCGGTAGCGGCCGATACGCAGTCTATAACCGTTCCGGCCGGCAAGACGCTTTACATCTCCACGACCGCTGACGGCGTAAGTGATCAAACCTTCGGAAACCTGCTCGCGGACATCCGCCGGCAGGTTATCGAGATCGCGAGCCGCCGATACTGAAAGGATGATCGTCTTCACAACAAATAATATCGCACATTTATCGCTTTGCGTTAAGCGATATTATAGCTAACAGCCGATCCTCAAAGGATCAGGCCCGTTCGGCCAGCAATTCCTCGCCGCGCTTTTCGCGGATCAAATTGACGAAGCGGCGGAACAGGTAGTGCGAATCCTGCGGGCCGGGGGAGGCTTCGGGGTGATGCTGGACCGAGAACACCGGCCGGCCGGTCAGCGTGATGCCGCAGTTCGAACCATCGAACAGCGAGACGTGGGTTTCCTCGACGCCCGATGGCAGCGAGTCGGCATCGACGGCAAAGCCGTGGTTCATCGAGACGATCTCGACCTTGCCGGTGGTGTGGTCCTTGACCGGATGGTTGGCGCCGTGATGGCCCTGGTGCATCTTGGCGGTCTTGCCGCCCAGCGCCAGTGCCAGCATCTGGTGGCCGAGGCAGATGCCGAACACCGGGATGTCGGTCTTCAACAGATCCCGGATGACCGGCACGGCATAGTCACCGGTGGCTTCCGGGTCGCCGGGGCCATTGGAGAGAAAAATGCCGTCCGGCTGCATGGCAAGGATTTGTTCGGCGCCGGTCTTGGCCGGCACCACCGTGACCTTGGCGCCGAGGCCGGCGAGCAGGCGCAAGATGTTGCGTTTGACGCCATAATCGATGGCGACGACGTGCATTGTCGGTTCGGTCTGCTCGCCAAAGCCTTCGTTCCACACCCAGAGCGTCTCGCGCCAGACCGAGGACTGGCCCGACGTGACTTCCTTGGCGAGGTCAAGCCCGATCAGCCCCGACCATGCGGCGGCGCGGCGCTTCAGATCGTCGAGGTCGAACACGCCATCGGGCGCATGCGCGATGACGGCGTTGGGCATGCCCCTTTCACGGATCAGCGCGGTGAGCGCGCGGGTGTCGATGCCCGAAAGGGCGACGATGCCGCGCTTCTTCAGCCATTGGTCGAGACCAGCGCCGGCGCGGTAGTTGGACGGGTCGGTGACATCGGCCTTGAACACGGCGCCAACGGCGCCGGCGCGGGCGGCCGGATTGAGATCCTCGATGTCCTCGTCATTGGTGCCGATGTTGCCGATATGCGGGAAGGTGAAGGTGACGATCTGGCCGGCATAGGAAGGGTCAGTGAGGATTTCCTGGTAGCCGGTCAGCGCCGTGTTGAAGCAGACTTCGGCGACGGCGGAGCCGGTGGCGCCGAGGCCGCGACCTTCGATGACGGTGCCGTCGGCCAGCACCAGAAGGGCGGTCGGCTTTTCAGTGGTCCAGGCGGGCGTCGAGGCGGCGGTCATCTCGGCCATGGCGGCACTCCTATCGGGCTGCCCGCTGCAACCGGCCCGGCGGGCCATCTGCGCGGCAAACGGCGCGAAGCGGCGATTTTCGCGGCCTCCACGCAGTCAAATTTCCGTTCATGCAAGGCCCAGTACATAGGGGAAGGGGGCAGAGCGGTCAATGATCATGCGAAATGCCGCCATGTTTTATTTCGCCTAGCAAAATCAGTGGCTTGCCCCGGCATATCAGGGTTTGCCTTGGCTCGCCCCCGGCGCTATTGTCCGCGCCGATCGAAGGAGAATGTACCATGCGCGGCAAAATCGCCGAATCCCTGAAGAGCGCGATGAAGGCGCAGGACAAGCACCGGCTGCCGACATTGCGGCTGATCCAAGCGGCCATTCACGACCGCGACATCGCCAATCGCGGTTCGGGCAAGGAGCCGGCCAGCGATGAGGAGATCCTGCAGATCCTGGCCAAGATGGTGAAGCAGCGCGAGGAATCGGCCAAAGCCTTCGACGACGGCAAACGGCCGGAACTCGCCGCGCAGGAGCGCGGCGAGATGGAGATCATCCGCACCTTCCTGCCGACGCAGTTGGACGATGCGGCGGTGACGGCTGCGGCGCGCGAGGCGATCGCCGCGACCAGTGCGGCCAGCCAGAAGGACATGGGCAAGGTGATTGCCGCACTGAAGCAGAAATATGCCGGCCAGATGGATTTCGGCAAGGCGAGCGGCATCGTCAAGGGTCTGCTGCAGTAGGGTGCTGCTCATCTCGTCGCTTGGGTGGCCGACCGGGCGCTCCCGGAACCCAGATCCGTCCGGAAGTCCAGGAGTTGGAACTCGGATACCGTTGAGATGTTTATCCGTCATGCAATTGGAGAGATGTCATGACTGAGAACGAAACCCGCTATGAAACCGGTGCGACGAAATATCCGGCAAAGACCGATGCCGACGCTTCCGATGAATTCTCCCAGGATGCGGCCGCCAACAAGAAGCCCGCCGGCGGCATCGGGCTCACCCGCCGGGTGGGCGAAGTGGAAGACCGAACCCGCCAGTCGGACGGACAAAACCCGCCAAGGCAAGGCACGCCGAGCGCCGCAACCGAAAAGACGTCCGGGGCCGGCCCCGCTATCGCGGAGCGTTCAAAGGACGCCAAGGCTCCGAAGAGCGGCCGCCAGCCTGGAGCGTATGTCAAGAAGTGATCGCTGGACGGGACCCGAGGTCCTAGCATTGCACGGCCGGTCATTAACGACCGATTTACACTTGCGCCTTTCGCGACTGGTTGGTCGGTATCTGTCCGGGCCTCCTCGGCTACAATGCACGGCCCAATGCCGGCGCTTCCTGCTGGATATGATCCCACAGCCGGTTGGCGATCGGCCCATGCGGCCGGTCGCGGCGCCGCGCCACCACCAGTTCGTCGGTGCGGCCAGGCAGATGGCGGCCGGCAATGGATTGCAGGCGCCCGTCATGCAGTTCTTCCTCGATCAGGAAGCGGGGCAGGTGGCCCCAGCCAAGGCCCTGCAGGATTATCTCCTTCTTCATGCCCTGGTCGGCGACGAGGCATTGCGGCGCGCCTTCGATCAGCGAATAGTTTTGTTGTGGCGAATGGCGGGCGCTGTCGCGCATGACGCATTGGGTGAGTGCCTGCATCTGGTCCGGGGTGATCGGCTGCTCGATACGCTCGGGCAGAAAGCCCGGCGCCACCACGGGAATGAAGGACACCTTGCACAGATCGACCCATTCCACCCGCGCATCGCCCTTGTCGACCCAGTGCAGGATCAGATCGGCTTCGTCATCGAATAGACGCTCCCATGGGCCGCCGACCGCTTCGAAATGCAGATGCAGGCGGGTGCCGGGGCACTGTGCGAAGAACCGCCCGAGCATGCCCAGCACATGCGGGCGCGGGCACAGATCGCCTATCACCACGTGGATCTCACTTTCCTCACCCATCGCCAACTGGGCGGCATGGACGCGCAAACCGTCCAGCTCGCGCAGCAGCGATAGCGCTCGGCGGTGGAACGACAGCCCTGCCTCGGTCGCACGCACGCGATAGCCGCTGCGGTCCAGGAGGCAAAGGTCGAGCTGTCGCTCCAGCTTGGCGACGGCAGCGAACACCGCCGGATGCGAGCGATGCAGCACGGCCGCCGCAGGCTGAAAGCCGCCGGTGCGAATCACCGCATCGAAGCATTGAAGGTCGTGGAGAGTAAATTCGGTCATGTCGGTTTTTATTACAAAGATTGTCCCATCTTTGTAATATCAACAAAATTATCCCTCGGCTACGTTTGGCCTCATTCAAACGTTCCAGAAGGAATTTTCATCATGAACAAGCTGAATTTCGTCACGACGGGCGACGGCACGCGCATCGCCTACCGCTTCGACGGCGAGGCAAGCAAGCCGGTGCTGGTGCTATCGAATTCCATCGGCACCACGCTGCACATGTGGGACAGGCAGGTTGGCGAGTTGTCGAAGCATTTCCGTATCCTGCGCTACGATTTTCGCGGCCATGGCGGATCGAGCGTTCCTGTCGGCGCCTACTCGCTCGACCGGCTTGGCCGCGACGTCATCGAACTGCTCGACGCGCTCGACCTGCAACGCGTACATTTCCTTGGCCTGTCGCTTGGCGGGTTCGTCGCGCAGTGGCTCGGCATCCACGCGCCCGAGCGGATCGACCGGCTGATCCTGAGCAACACCTCGTCTCATCTCTCGCCGGCAAGCTATTTCGACGAGCGGATTGCCGCGGTGCGGCAGGCACCGGACATGTCGGAAACCGCCGAGACGTTCCTGAGCAACTGGTTCCCCGCGTCGATGGTTGCCGCCAACGAGCCCGTGGTCGAAGAGTTTCGCACCATGCTGCTGGCTATCGACCGGCAAGGCCTGGCGGGCCTGTTCGCGGCGGTTCGCGACGCCGATCTTCGCCGTACCGTAGCACTGATACCGCGACCGACGCTGGTGATCGCCGGTCGGCACGACACGGTGACAGCAGCCAGCCACGGCGAGATGATTGCCGCGGCGGTGCCCGGCGCGAAGCTGGTCGTGCTGCCCGCGGTCCATCTGTCGAACATTGAGTATCCGGCAGAGTTCATCCAGGCTGTGGTCGATTTCCTGCGCTGAGCTGGAGCGCGACGGAAAGGCGTCCGGCGCCAGTCCGGTGGTCGCCGAACGTTCGAAGGAGGCCATGGTTCAGAAGAGGGGCGGCGGCCTCGGTCAACGTGAGCGCCTAAGCCGAACCGAGCCCATCTGGCGAAAAGCGTCTTCAACGCTTTTCGGAACGATCCCGTCACCTTGCCATTATCAGCACGAGGGCAGGCTCGGACCCGACCTTAGAGGTGGCCGGTGACTTTCGAGCGCCAACACGAACACGCCGGAGGAAGCGATGACTGGACGCAAAACCCACGATCAACAAATTCGCATCATTGAAGAGCGGGAAAACACAAAGAACGCCGGCAAGGATTTCGATTCAGAGGCGGATCTGAAACGATCAGCGGCGGAACGCGAAGCGCTGCGCAAGGGATCGGACATGAGAACCGACACACCGGACCTCGTCGATCCGGACGACCGCAACATCCTTCGCGGCAAAAATCAGGAAAGCGTCCATCACAAAAACCGTCCTGACGACTAGATGAGCACCGATCCTGGAACATTTCTCATAGATTGGAGGCAGCCCATGGCACGCGGGAGCAAGAAACACATCGGAGCAGGTTCGCAGGGAAAGGGTTCTGGGACAGGCGCCATGACCGTAACGCCAAAGGACAAGCTCGAAGAAAACAAGGTTCTGTCCAATCGCGACAAGGCACAGCATTCCAAAGAACGCGGTTTGGACTCCAGGCAGGTCGCGACAGAGCAGCATCAGGATCATGCCGCCAACCGTTTACGGGACTGACGCCCTGCTGGACGCCAGCCTCGGCGCGCCGCTAGCTTTTGATAAAATTGGCTCGGCGGCCTGATCCAGCTCTGCGTCCGGGGGAATCCACGCAACCACGTCGCTAGGCGGCGACCTCAAATACGATCCTGCCGCGCACATGCTCGTTTTCCAGCCGTTCTTCCGCCTCGGCGACCTCTCCAAGAGGGTAGGTGGCTTGCACGAAGGGGGTGACTTTGCCGGCCTCGATGAGGCGGCCGATCTCCACGCGCGCTCCGCCACTTTGCCTTTTCCGCCGAACATAAAGCGGCACGGTCCTAATCAACGCGGCGGTGCGATGCGGACTTCAAGACGCTTCGCAGATCGGCAGCGGCTGCGGCGGTGGTGCCGGGTGATCCTTCCTGTATTGGGCGATGATCGGCTCGAGGGTCTTTCGCGGCCAGAATTTAGGTGTGCCGATTTCCTTCAGGCAGGACGCGTTCCAGTAGGCGCCCGGCTGTGAATGGTTGGCTGCGACCGCGGCGATGTCGCGCGATTCCGGGTAGATATAGAGCGTCGTCGGATTGTCCTTGACCATGGTGATGATCTGCTGCGCATCCGCCGGCGACCAGCTGGTGCAGCCATTGCTGCGGCCGCCGGCATAGTCCACCAGTTTGCCGAACGGCACGAAGCCGTCATGGTCGGCATGCGAACTTTTCGGGTTTTTGCGCAGGCATAGGCCGTGCAGCACCTGGGCGGCATGGCCGCCGATCACCCGCTGCCTGGCATTCGCGGCCTCGCCTTCGCCGTCGAACTGGATGAAGGTGCGCTGGAAAACCGCGTCCTGTTTCGCAACGGTGCGGTAATAGCCCTTGAACGAGGTTTTTGCCTCGCGGGTGATATAGCCGCCGCCGGCCGTCAACGACGAATCCATCGCATTGCCGAAATTCTTCGCGCACCGCTTGCTGTTCGAAAAATCGACAACGCCTTTCAAATCCCGGCCGCTGCCATGACCCGACGAAATCGCGCGAAACGACTGGCTGGCTTCGCAGATGACGTAATAGCGGCGCCCCAGAACGCCATCGCCCAGATCGCTGGGGCGCGTCGCATCCATGGCGAAGTAGCAGGGGTTCTTGACTGCACCTTGCGCGACCTTCTTCCGGTAAAGCGCGCGGGCTCGTTCGAGGACAATTTGTGAGATCTGGCCGTCGCTGTTGCCGATGTGAGCCTGCAGCCAGGCCGGAACGTCAGATGGTGCGGCAAAGGATCGAGCCGACATCGTCAAGGCAATGGCGGCGACGAGGAGGCTGAGGATCGGGACGATACCCAGAGGGACGAATCTCAACCGCACCGGATCAACTCCTGCCAAAGCCGTTTCCTTGCGGTGTTGCCGCCGGGAATCGATCATAAAGGGTCTCGCATTATCAGGCGAAACACATCTTGTTTAGCGCACCCTTTGTTAACGCGTGCCCTCCGCAAGTCCGCACGAAGAGCCATGAAGGAGATCGACGCGCGCAAATGCTCCTACGCCGGGATGCTGGCTCGAGGCTTGCAGCGGGCTCCCCGCATCTTTGAATGTCTGCGATTTTCGATACGCAGGGATTGAGCTATCATCTGATTCTGGCGCAGCCCACGCCTCCTCCCTCCGCCGGGAAAGCATCGTTCATGCAGGGCACTCTCATCACCGAACCGACTGTTCGAGCGCCAGGCATAAGGAGGGATTGCGGAAACTGCTCGCACCAGGAGGTTTTGCAATGAAGCTGTCCGCGCCCGTTTACCATCTGAAGCGTCAAGCCAAGCTGTTGTCCCGCGAGGCCAAAATTCCGCTCCACGAAGCGCTTGATCGTGTTGCAGCACAGGAAGGCTTCGCCAGCTGGAGTCTGCTTGCAGCCAAGGCAGCCGAGGCGGCGCCTGCCGGCATACTGTTTGCGCAACTTGCGCCCGGCGATCTTGTTCTGGTGGGTGCACGACCCGGCCACGGCAAGACGCTGATGTGCCTCGAACTCGCGGTCGAAGCCATGAAATCAGGCCATCGCGGTGTGTTCTTCACGCTGGAGTATACGCAGCGGGATGTGCTGGGCCGGTTTCGCGCCATCGGGGCGGACCCTGCACGGTTCAACGACCGGTTCGTGTTCGACAATTCCGACGCCATCAGCGCCGACTACATCGTCAGAACGCTGGCGGCGGCGGCGCGCGGTACGCTGGTGGTCATAGACTATCTGCAACTGCTCGATCAGAAGCGGGAAAACCCGGACCTGATGGCGCAAGTCCGCACGCTGAAGGCCTTTGCCCGCGACAGGGGATTGATCCTCGTTTTCATCTCGCAGATCGATCGCTCATACGATCCGGCGAGGAAGCCGGTTCCCGATATCAGCGACGTGCGGTTACCAAACCCTCTGGACCTGTCGCTGTTCGACAAGACCTGCTTCCTGAACAAGGGCGAAATCCGGTTCCACGCGGCAGGCTGACGATCCGGTCAGCCAGCCTTCATTGGGCCGCTGCCGGTAGATTCAGAGGCTGTGCAACCGATGCCGAACTGTGCTGCGCGCGCAATGCTTCGGCCGCCTGGCGAACCACTTCGGATATAAGCAGCAGCTGTTTGGCGATCGGGCTTGTCTTGCGCCAGATCATGCCGATCGTCCGCGATGGTTGGGGATTGGCGAAGTGGGCGATAGAGACTGCCGCGGAGCGCGTCTCCACCGGCACGGCCATTTCGGGGATCAAGGTGACGCCGACGCCGGCGCCGACCATCTGCACCAGGGTCGACAGCGAGCTGCCGTCCAGCAACTCGCGCGGCCGTGCCGAATGCATGTTGCAGAACGACAGCGCCTGATCGCGAAAACAATGGCCCTCCTCGAGCAGGAGCAGCCGCATCTCGCGCAGCATTTCGCGGTTGGGCACCGGCTTTCCCTCATCCTCGCCGGGCCGGACCAGCACGAAGTTCTCGGCAAACAGCACGATTTCCGTCAGCGAGGGTTCCGACACCGGCAAGGCAACGATGGCCGCATCGAGCCGGCCGTCGGCCAGTTCCTGGATCAGCTTCTGCGTCTGCGTTTCGCGCACGTGGATATCGAGCCCGTCATGCATGCGGGCGAGGTTGCCGATGATGGCAGGCAGAAGATAGGGTGCGATCGTCGGGATCACGCCGA
Organism: Mesorhizobium sp. M0491; assembly: GCF_040321265.1. NCBI lineage: Bacteria > Pseudomonadati > Pseudomonadota > Alphaproteobacteria > Hyphomicrobiales > Phyllobacteriaceae > Mesorhizobium > Mesorhizobium sp. M0491. Next base: position 33,402 of record NZ_JAMYRE010000035.1, on the reverse strand, counting down.
TGCGCAACCGTCCCACCAGCCGGTCGCGCGAGGCGCGGGCCAGATCCGTCAGCTCGTCCACCGAGCGCAGGATGTCGCGGACGCGCAAGGCGAATTCCTCGCCGAAATTGGTCAGCCGGACCTGGCGTGGGCCTCTTTGGAAAAGCGCCGTGCCAAGCGTTTCCTCCAACTCCCGGATCTGCACCGAGATGGCGGGCTGCGAGATGGCGCAGGCATCCGCCGCGCGTCCGAAATGGTTGTGCCGCGCCAGTGCCTCGAAATAACGCAACTGCTTCAGCGTCAGGTTTGTCATAATGTCATCTTATCGCTGTAATCAGGAAATCCAACTTAAATTAATCAGACGGCTTTGCTATACGAGTCGCAACGAAGATGAGGAGCAGCCGGGACCGCCTGGTGAGGCGCATGCCCGCAGCAACAGGACATCCAACATATTCGGTCGCGTATCGGGCATATGGTCATCGCGCCAGCCATGAAACGGACCGCCTCCAGGGACATTTCTATGTCCCTGTCACGCAGCAGTTGAACAGCTCAACACAGCCACGATCGGAGAAGAACATGGACGCACAGACCGATGATCCCAGCGCCGGCAAATGCCCCGTTGCACACGGATCCTCCAGCAGGAGCAACCGTGACTGGTGGCCCAACCAACTCGATCTTGGCGTTCTCCATCAGCAATCGAACCTTTCGGATCCGATGGGCGAAGAGTTCGACTATGCCGAGGAATTCAAGTCGCTCGATCTCGATGCGGTGATCAAGGACCTGCACCAGGTGATGACGGATTCGCAGGATTGGTGGCCGGCCGACTTCGGCCATTACGGGCCGCTGTTCATCCGCATGGCCTGGCACAGTGCCGGCACCTACCGCATCGGCGATGGCCGTGGTGGCGCCGGGGCAGGCCAGCAGCGTTTCGCACCGCTCAACAGCTGGCCGGACAATGCCAATCTCGACAAGGCGCGCCGGCTGCTGTGGCCGGTCAAGCAGAAATATGGCCGCAAGATTTCCTGGGCCGACCTTCTGATCCTCACCGGCAACGTCGCGCTGGAATCGATGGGTTTCAAGACCTTCGGCTTCGCCGGCGGCCGCGCTGACGTCTGGGAGCCCGAGCAGGACGTCGACTGGGGTTCGGAAACCAAGTGGCTCGACGACAAGCGCTATTCCGGCGACCGTGAACTTCGCGGCCATCTCGGCGCCGTGCAGATGGGGCTGATCTACGTCAATCCGGAAGGGCCGAACGGCACGCCGGATCCGCTGGCCTCGGCCCGCGACATTCGCGAGACCTTCGCCCGCATGGCCATGAATGACGAGGAGACCGTGGCGCTGATCGCCGGTGGTCACACCTTCGGCAAGACGCACGGTGCCGGCGATGCGTCGTTGGTTGGCGCGGAGCCAGAGGGCTCGATCATCGAGGCGCAAGGCCTCGGCTGGTCGAGCAAGCATGCTTCCGGCATTGCCGGCGACGCCATCACCTCGGGCCTCGAAGTGACCTGGACCACGACGCCGACCAAGTGGAGCAATAATTTCTTCGACAATCTGTTCGGCTTCGACTGGGAACTGACCAAGAGCCCGGCCGGCGCCCATCAGTGGACGCCAAGGGGTGGCGCCGGGGCCGGCACCGTTCCGGATGCGCACGATCCGTCAAAGCGCCGCGCGCCGGCGATGCTGACCACCGATCTCGCGCTGCGGGTAGATCCTGCCTACGAAAAGGTGTCGCGGCGCTTCCACGAGCATCCGGAGCAATTCGCCGACGCCTTCGCCCGCGCCTGGTACAAGCTGACCCATCGCGACATGGGTCCGGTCGCCCGCTATCTCGGCCCGCTCGTGCCGAAGGAAGAGCTGATCTGGCAGGATCCGATCCCGGCCATCGACCACGAGCTGGTCAGCGAGCAGGACATCGCCTCGCTGAAGGCGAAGATCCTGGCATCGGGCCTTTCAGTCTCCGAATTGGTCTCGACTGCGTGGGCCTCGGCCTCGACGTTCCGCAATTCCGACAAGCGCGGTGGCGCCAACGGGGCACGTATCCGACTGGCGCCGCAGAAGGATTGGGACGTCAACCAGCCGGCGGAACTGTCGAAGGTGCTTGCCAAGCTCGAAGCCATTCAGAAGGAGTTCAACGCGGGCAGCAAGAAAGTCTCTCTTGCCGACCTGATTGTGCTTGGCGGCGTTGCCGCGGTCGAGAAAGCCGCGAAGGACGGAGGCCATGAGGTGAAGGTGCCGTTCACGCCAGGCCGCATGGACGCCTCGCAGGAGCAAACGGACGTGCATTCCTTTGCCGCGCTCGAGCCAAAGGTCGACGGCTTCCGCAATTACGTCAGGGGCAAGCAGCCGATGTCGGTCGAGGCCATGCTGGTCGACCGGGCGCAGTTGCTGGCGTTGACCGCGCCGGAATTGACGGTGCTGGTCGGCGGTCTGCGCGTGCTCGGCGCCAATACCGGCGGATCGAAGCACGGCGTGTTCACCGACAGGCCGGGCACTTTGACCAACGACTTCTTCGTCAATCTGCTCAGCATGAACACGGTCTGGGATCCGGCCGCCGGCTCTGTTCCGGGTTCGGAAGAGGTGTACGAGGCGCGCGACCGCAAGACCAAGGCGGTCAGGTGGACCGGCACCCGTGCCGATCTGATCTTCGGCTCGCACGCCCAGTTGCGTGCGCTTGCCGAGGTCTATGGCTCCGCGGATGCAAGCCAGAAATTCGCCAGGGATTTCGTGGCGGCATGGACAAAGGTGATGAACGCCGACCGCTTCGACATCGCCTGACTTCGCATAAGGGTACTCCCGCGCGCCTGCGCCGGAGCTCCAGTCCTCCCAAGGACATAAGATCGGGGCCGCGTTTCCAGCGATGGAAACGCGGCCTTGTCGTAAGAGGCTGCTCCTTGGTGGACCGTGCCTTGCCGGGCAATGCTGCTATTTATCGGCGTAGCGTCTCCGCCGATGCACCATGATCGAAATCGTCAAACCCGCGCTTGAACATCTGCCATCCTACAAGGTGGCGCTCGAGCGCGGCTGGTCACCGGACAATGTGCGGCTGATGGAAGCGACGCGCGAGCAGCTCGCGGCCATCGAAAAGGATCCCGTGGCCTTTCTTGCCGACCTCGACAATCCCCAGGCCAAGGGCGGCCCGATCAGCTTGCCCGACGGCAAAAAAGTGCCGCGCCTGCCGGGCTTCCGCCGCTGGATCTGGGATGGCGAGGCGTCGGGCTCGATCGGCTTTCGCTGGCAGAAGGGCACGGCGGGACTGCCGCCGCATGTGCTCGGCCATATCGGCTATTCGGTGGTGCCGTGGAAGCGGCGGCGCGGCTACGCCACCGAGGCGCTGCGGCTGATGCTGGACGAGGCGAGGGCGGTCGGCCTGGCTCACGTCGATATCACCGCCAAGCCGGGCAATCCGGCCTCGCACAAGGTGATCCTGGCCATGGCGGCAAGCTCGTCGAACGCTTCTTCGAGGACGCCGCCTATGGCGGGGCGGAAAGCTTGCGGTTCCGGATCGAGCTGTAGGATGTGTCTCAACCATGCTCATCGGCGCACAGCGCATGATCCGACAGCGCGCGGATGACGTAGCAGTCGCCGACCGTCTGGCCATTGCAGCACGTGGCGATGCGTTCGAGCTCGGCCTCGAGTCGCTTCAACTGGGCAATCTTTTCCCGCACCGAGATCAGTTGCTCCTCGGCGATCTTGTCGGCGTGGCCGCAGGGCTGCTCGGGGTGGCCGCTCAAGTCGATCAGGGAGCGGATGTCGTCGACGGCGAAGCCGAGGTCGCGGGCGTGGCGGATGAAGGCCAACCGCTCCAGCTCCTGCCTGGAATAGCGGCGCTGGTTGCCTTCCGAACGCTCGGGCGCGGCGACAAGGCCCATCTGCTCATAATAGCGGATTGTCGGCACCTTGACCCCGGTGCGACGCGAGAGATCACCGATCGAAAACATGAAATTTTCCCTTGAAGCTCTAGTGACTAGAGCAATTATAGTGCCTGACATCAGCATTCAAGACCCATGCGGCGACGCCGCGCGGGCAAGACAGGCAGGTAATGTGATGACGACGCCGCTCAAGCAGGAAACGATCGGGCAGACACGGTTCAAGATCGGCGGCATGGACTGCGCCTCCTGCGCGGCCAAGATCGATACGGCGGTGCGTCGTCTCGACGGCGTCGCCGATGTCTCGGTTTCGGTGACCGGCGCCAGCATGACGGTCAGCCACAGCGGTTGGCTCAACGACGACAAGGTGCTGCGGCAGGTGGCGCGGCTGGGCTACGGCATCGTCAAGGCGGAAGGCGGGGCCGATGGGCGTGCTTCAGTGGCCAAGGATCATGATCATGCTGATCATGATCACAGCGATGCGGCGCCGGGGCAGGCGTGGTGGCGCTCCCGCCGTGCTGTGCTGACGCTGGCCTGCGCGGCAGCGCTTCTCGCCGCCTACGGCATCGGCCATCTTCTTCCTGCGGCCGAGCGCTGGGTCTTCCTTGCCGCCCTGCTGGTCGGCCTGGTGCCGATCGCACGGCGAGCGCTGATGGCGGCATTGGCCGGCACGCCGTTCTCGATCGAGATGCTGATGACCATCGCGGCGATAGGCGCCGTGATGATCGGGGCTACGGAAGAAGCCGCCGCCGTGGTGGTGCTGTTCCTGATCGGTGAACTTCTGGAAGGTGTCGCAGCCGGCCGGGCGCGGGCGAGCATCCAGGGACTTGCCGATCTGGTGCCGAAGACGGCCTTGGTCGAACGCGCGAGCGGCACATCGGAAGTTCCTGCCGAACAGCTCGGCGTCGGCGACATCATCCTGGTGCGGCCGGGCGACCGCATTCCGGCCGATGGCGAGATCATCGAGGGGTCGAGCGAAATCGACGAGGCGCCGGTGACCGGCGAGAGCACGCCCAAGCGCAAGGGCACTGGAGAGCCCGTCTTCGCCGGTACCGTCAGCACCGACGGCGTGCTCAGGGTTCGCGTGACGGCTGCCGCGTCTGACAACACCATCGCTCGGGTCCTGCGGCTTGTGGAGGAGGCGCAGGAAGCCAAGGCGCCGACTGAACGCTTCATCGACCGCTTCTCAAGATACTACACCCCGGCGGTGCTGGCGGTCGGCGCGCTGGTTGCGCTGTTGCCGCCGCTGCTCATTGGCGGCGACTGGAACGAATGGATCTACAAGGGCCTGGCGATCCTGCTGATCGGTTGCCCCTGCGCGCTCGTCATCTCGACGCCGGCAGCAATCGCCGCTGGCCTTGCGACCGGCGCGCGGCGTGGCCTGTTGATGAAAGGTGGTGCGGTGCTGGAAGGGTTTGGCCGGATCACGGCGGTGGCCTTCGACAAGACAGGCACGCTGACCGCGGGCAGGCCCGTGGTGACCGACATCATGGCCTATGGCCGCGATGAACGCACCGTGCTGGCGCTGGCGGCAGCGCTCGAGCAGGGTTCCAGCCATCCGCTGGCCATGGCGATCCTCGACAGGGCCAAGGCTGATGGTGCGCCGGTGCCGCCGGCTCTGGCGGCGAAGGCGATCTCGGGCAAAGGTGTCGAGGGCAGCGTCGGTGGCGTCGCCGTCTTCCTCGGCTCCGGTCCGGCGGCGGGCGAACGCGCCGACATGACGCAAGTGCAGCGCCTTGCCGTCGACAGCCTCAACGGGCAGGGCAAGACCGTCTCGGTGCTGGTCGCCGACGGCGTGGTGGCAGGGCTGATCGCCATGCGTGACGAGCCGCGACCGGATGCGGCGGTCGGCATTGCGGCGCTGAAGGCCGAAGGCATCCGCACGATCATGCTGACCGGCGACAATCGCCGCACGGCGCAAGCCATTGCCGCTTCGCTCGGCATCGAGGCGCGGGCGGAGCTGTTGCCTCAGGACAAGCAGCGCATCATCGGCGAATTGCAGCGCGAAGGGCTGAAGGTCGCCAAGGTCGGCGATGGCATCAACGACGCACCGGCGCTCGCCGCCGCCGACATCGGTATCGCCATGGGCGGCGGCACCGATGTAGCGCTGGAGACCTCGGATGCGGCAATCCTGCATGGCCGCATCACGGACGTCGTGCGGATGGTGAGGCTGTCGCGGGCGGTGATGGCCAATATCAGCCAAAACATCAGTGTGGCGCTCGGGCTGAAAGCGGTGTTCCTGGTCACCACCATTCTAGGCATCACCGGCCTGTGGCCGGCGATCCTGGCCGACACCGGCGCCACCGTGCTGGTCACCGCCAACGCCATGCGCCTGCTGCGCTGGCGCGGGTGAAGTGTTTTGGTTGATCCGATCTTTTCGGAAAACCGGCGGCCACTTTTCCGGATCGTGGTCTATTCCGCCGGAGCCGTCAGCGGCGGCGTGGCGTTGCTGCGCCCTTCCCAGACATAAGATGCCAGTGCGACCGCGACGGCGACCAGCATGGCGATGGCGCCCAGCAGCGGCAGGCTACGGTAGCCATAGCCGCTGTTCAGCATCGCGGCGCCCAACGACGCGGCCAGCGCGATGCCGACATTGAAGCCGGACGGAATGAGCGACGAGGCGAGGTTCGAGGCGTCCGCCGTCCAGGCCAGGATGCGGGTCTGGATCGGTGTGCCGATGGCGAAGTTGAGGCCGCCCCAGACGACGATCGCCACAACCATCGGCAGGGGATAGGGGCTGACGGCGTAGATGACGGCCAGCGTCACCGCCTGCAGGGCCAGCATGGTGATCAATGACGGCATTAGCTTCCAGTCGGAGAGCTTGCCGCCGAGGAAGACTCCCAGGGTGGCACCGACGCCGTTGAGCAGCAGCACCCACGGCACCAGGTTCTCGTCGAGCCCGGTGACCTCCAGCAGTGTCGGGGTGATGTAGGTGAACAGGCCGAACTGGCCGATCATCAGCATCAACATCAGGATCAGCGAGGTCCAGACCTGCTGGCGGGCCAGCACACGGACCTCGCGGGCAAAACCGGCGGGCCTGACCGACGATCCGGTGGTGCGCGGCAACAGGGCTGCCATGGCAAGCGTTGCCGCCACGCCGAGCGCGCACATCACCCAGAAGGTGGCACGCCAGCCCCAGATGTTGCCGATCGCGGTGCCGGCCGGCACGCCGATGACGTTGGAGACGGTGAGGCCGGACAGGATGACGGCGACAGCCATGCCGCGCTGGTCCTCGCGCACGAGACCGACGGCGACGACCATGGCGACGCCGAAATAGGCGCCATGCGCGACCGCCACGGCAATGCGCAACAGTAGCATCGAGGTGAAGTCGGGCGCCAGCGCGCAAGCCGCCTGGCCGATGGTGAAGGCGATGGCGAGGCCGAGCAGCAGGCTTTTGCGTGACAGCGACTTGGTGGCGAGCGCCAGCAGCGGGCCGCCGATGGCGATGCCGCCGGCATAGCCGGAGACGAGGTAGCCGGCCGAGGGGACCGAAACGCCAAGACCTTGCGCCACCTGCGGCAGCACGCCGGCAATCACGAATTCGGTGGTGCCGAAGGCAAAAGCGGCAATGAACAGGGCTATAAGCGGAAGCGACATGGCAAGGCCTTAGCTGGAACGGCCTCAAACCACGGATGGGCTTTGCGGGCAATGAAGAAATTTTTGTCGCGAGTTTAGGTTTTCTTCAGTGAGCGAGGCGGTGAAGCGCCAATCTCCCTCCTTGTGGGGGAGATTGGCTGCTTCTCAGCTCGCCTTCAACCGCGACCCAGTGAGCAGACCGCGCTCTTCGAGCACCGGATAAGCCATCGAGGCCAGCAGCGAATTGATCTGCTTCAGGTCGCGGATGGTATCGAGATGAATCGAACTGGTCTCGACGCTTTTGGCGGTGCCGTCGCGCAGCCGCACGAAATGGCTGGCGCTGGTTTCCTTCTCGCGGTCACGCAGCTGGTCCTTTTCCAGCACCAACTGGCGGGCAGTCTCGGGATCGCGCGACACCAGCACATTGAAGGCAAGCCGCGCATTGGCCAGCACCGAGCCATGGAAGGCGCACAGCTCGGCCCAGCCCTCGTCGGTGAATTCCAACCCGCGCTCGAATTTCTTCTTCACATGCACCAGCATGTTGCGCACGATGATGTCGCCGACCTGCTCGAGCTTGACGCAGGCGCCGATCAGTTCCTGGCAGCGCAGCGCTTCGTCCTCGGTCAGCGGGTTCCTGGTCAACTTGGCGAGGTAGAGCTTGATCGCGGCGTGCTTGCGGTCGACGCGGTCGTCGAGTGCGGCCAGCGCCTTGATCTTGTCGGCATCGGCACTTTCATAGAGTTCGATGATGCGCTTGAGCATGATCTCGATCGTCTCGCAGACCCGCACCACCTCGCGGGTGGCATTGGCCAGCGCCTGGCTCGGCACGTCGAGCGCGCTTTCGTTGAGCGCGGACAGTTCGACGACGTCAAGCGAGGCGGCCGGCACCGGCTTGGTGCCAAGTGCGACGATCTTCTCCGAAGCGCGGTAGACGAACCCTGCCAGCGGCAGGCCGGCGAGCAGGATCAGCACGTTGAACAGGATGTGGGCATTGACGATCTGGTCCGCCGCCGTCGAACCGAGAAAGGCGAAGTGCGGCCTGAAGATCATGACCAGGATCAGCATGACAAGCGAGCCAAGCCCGCGCATCAGGAGGTTGCCGATCGGCACGACGCGCACTTCGGGGCTCGACGAGCGGGTCAGCATCGGCGCGATGATCGAGGAGCCGAGGTTGACGCCAAGGATGAGAACGACGCCGAGTTCGGGCGTGATCAGGCCGCGGCCTGCCAGCGTCGCCATCAACAGCACCGCCGCGATGCTCGATTGGAACAGCCAGGTGATCAGCGCCGCCAGCAGATAGGCGGTGATGGAATCGGTCGAGAAGTAGTTGATGATGACCGGCATGAGCTGGCTGTTGCGCAGCGGCTCAGACGCCTGGCCGATCATCTCCAGCGACAGGATCAAAAGGCCGATGCCGACCAGAATGCGGCCGGTCTGGCGCCAGTCGCGCCGCTCGGTGGCCATGAACATGACCGTGCCGGTGATCAGGCACAGCGGCACCAGCAAGGTGAGGTCGAAGGTCAGCAGCTTGACCACCAGCGCAGAGCCGATCTCGGCGCCGCGCACTGCCAATTGGCCCGCGGCGCCCGAGACGATGCCAGAGCCGGCGAAGGAGCCGACCAGCAGCGTGACGGCTGTGGAACTCTGCAGGGCGATGGCAAGGCCGGTGCCGGCCAGCACCGCCATGATCGGATTGCGCATGGTGGCGCGCAGGCGGTGGCGCAGCACGTCGCCATAGGCGCGTTCAACGCCGGTCTTCACCATGCGGGTGGCAAACAGCATCAGCGCCACGGCGCCGGCCAGATGCAGAAGGACGACGGACCCGCTCATTTCGCCCCCCGCATGCAAACAGGATGCGCGTCCTGTTTGGCGTGGCGATCAGAAGGGAAAACGAGGGTACGAATCATGTTCATGGCGGTGACTTATAATAACTCGAATATTTTAGCCGGATAATAAAATCTTGTCGATTTCAAGGGCCGTTGCAGCGCGACGGGCGGTGTCGGAAAATGGACGGACGCGCAAATGGTTGCATTGCGGGGCGGGCTCGAAGCAACGGATAGGCAGAGTTAGCAGCGCGACCGGCTCCTGCCTTTGCGATTATGTTCAGCTCTATTGGGTAAATAAAGGAAATCATTACACAATTGTAATGCAGGCGTTCAGCTTCGGTTCATCGGTGGCCCGCTATTCCTCTGGCATCGACAACCAAGGAGACTTCTTTTGAAACGCATTGTCCTTTCCGCACTCGCTTTCTCGATGCTGGCCGCTACGTCGCTCACCGGCCAAGCCGCACCGCTGAATGCACCGAACGCTCCGCAGTCGAATTACAGCCAGGTCGACTGGCAAAAGCCCACCAACAGGGATGTCAAGAAGCGCTTCGTCCAGAAGCGCGTCATCCATAAGAAGGTCATCGTGAAGCGCAACAACTGGCGCAACGGCCATAAATATTCAGGCTGGAGACAGCACCAGCCGATCCGCGACTATGGCCGCTACGGCCTGCATCGTCCCGGTCGCGGCCAGGAATGGATCCGCGTCGGCAACGACTATGTGTTGGTCGGTGTGCTCTCCGGCGTCATTTTCGGCGCGCTTGCCGCGCATTAATCGGTCCCCAGGCGGATATTGGAAAGAGGCGGCCCGCAACGGCCGCCTCTTTTGCCTGTGGAAACCGGGTATGGCCCGCATTAAGGGTCGTCGGATTTCGCGGGTATGATTATATAATCGGGAAACGAGTTCCCCGATGCGCTTTCCACCCGCCTTCCTCGACGAGATACGCGACCGCGTGCCGATTTCATCGGTTATCGGCCAGCGCGTCGCGTGGGACAGGAAGAAAACCAACGCGCCGCGCGGCGACTATTGGGCCTGTTGTCCGTTCCACGGCGAGAAGAGCCCATCCTTCCACTGCGAGGATAAAAAGGGCCGCTACCATTGTTTCGGCTGTGCGGTTTCGGGCGATCATTTCAAGTTCCTCACCGAACTCGACGGGATGAGCTTTCCCGAAGCGGTCGAAAAGATCGCCGATATGGCCGGCGTGCCGATGCCGGTTCGCGATGCGCAGGAGGAGCGGCGCGAAAAGGAACGCGCCAGCCTGACCGACGTCATGGAGATGGCGACCGCCTTCTTCCAGGAACGGCTGCAGGGGCCGGAAGGCGCCAAAGCCCGCGCCTATCTCAGAGACCGCGGGCTGACGCCGGCGACGCAGCAATCGTTCCGGCTCGGTTTTGCGCCCGACAGCCGCAATGCGCTGAAGGAGCATCTCGCCGCCAAGGGTGTGCCGAAGGCCGATATCGAGGCTTGCGGACTGGTGCGCCACGGCGACGACATTCCGGTTTCCTATGACTGGTTCCGTGACCGCATCATGTTCCCGATCCCGGATTCCAGGGGGAAGATCATCGCCTTTGGCGGCCGCGCGCTGCAGCCCGATGCGCTGGCCAAATACATGAACTCGCCTGACACCGAGCTCTTCCACAAGGGCAATGTGCTCTATAATTTCGCCCGCGCGCGCAAGGCATTGGCCAAGGGCGGCACGGTCATCGCCGTCGAAGGCTATATGGACGTCATCGCACTGGCGCAGGCCGGCTTCGAGAACGTCGTGGCGCCGCTCGGCACCGCGCTTACCGAGAACCAGCTCGAACTGCTCTGGCGCATGGCGCCGGAGCCGATGCTGTGCTTCGACGGCGACAAGGCCGGGCTGAAGGCAGCGTGGCGGGCCGCCGACATGGCGCTGCCGTCTGTGCAGGCCGGGCGCTCGGCGCGCTTCGCGCTGCTGCCGGAAGGCAAGGATCCCGATGATCTGGTCAAGGCCGAAGGACCGGATGCGTTTCGTCGCGTTCTGGCCGAGGCGCGGCCGCTGGTCGACCTTTTATGGATGCGTGAGACGGCGGGCGGCGTCTTCGATACGCCGGAGCGGCGGGCCGAGCTCGAGAAGACGCTGCGCGAACTGACCAGCCGCATCCGCGACGAAAGCCTGCGCTACCACTACCAGCAGGAGATGCGCGAGCGTGTGCTGAGCTTCTTCGGCTCGCAGCGCGGCACCAGGCAAAATCGGCAAGACTGGAAACAGGGCCAAGGCAAGACGGCCGCGCCCGGCGGGCAGTTCGCCAAGGCCGGCAGCGGCCGCATGGCGATCACCGAAAGCCTCGGCCAGTCGGCTTTGGTCAAACGCGGCGGCGAAGGGATGTCGGTGCGCGAGGCGACGATCATCGTCGCATTGGTCAACCATCCGGCGCTGATCGACGAGAATTTCGCTCATATCGAGTTCCTCGATCTCGCCAACTCCGATCTGAGGCGGCTGCATGGAGCGATTCTCGACGCGATGGCGCACGACATGGCCAATGACCGGCAGGCGGTGATTGCGACGATCGAACGCGCCGGCTGCGCCGAGATCTGGGAGCGGGCCGTCGGGCTGATCCGGCGGATGCGGCAATGGCCGGCGCTGGAGACCGCCGCCCTTGAAGATGCCCGCGATGCTTTCAGCCAGGCGCTGCACTTGCAGCGCAGCGCGCGCACCTTACATAAGGAGCTGAAACAGGCGGAAGCGGCGCTCGCCACCGATCCCACAGACGAAAACTATCGGCATCTGATCGAAATTCAGGCGCAATTTCAGGATGTGCAGGCTACGGAAGCGCTGATCGAAGGGTTTGGCGTCTCCTCGGGCAGGGCTGGGCGAGCTTAGTTGGAAGCGAGTGAATTGAGAAAGCGTCGTTGCGCGTCCAAATGGCGCGTAACGGGCTAAGTCGGGTAATTGATTCGCTTTTTTCATGCGAATCATGCGAGAGGCGCTTGACCTTCTGGCAGATTGGCGGAATCAGGACGATTCGAAACGTTAACCCGAACCCGCGTCACGGGAAAACAAGCGATGTGAGGTACTGGTCACTGGACAGGCAGCCCGCCTGCCACAGATATCAGGGTTAATCTGGACTTAATGCATGTCGCCCAAAAGGGGAAACCCGATTTGGGCAACGACATACACCAAACGAAACGAGTTGATGCAGTTACTGGCCCGGTGAAGCGCGTTTCATAAGCGAGCGCATCCGATTTGACTGGTCCGACAGCTTACGCGGCTTTGAAGTTCGGCCGCTAGGAGAAGATAAAGACTATGGCGACAAAGGAAAAGGAAGAGGTCGAAACCGAACGCGAAGGCGCCACCGATGGCCCTCTGCTCGACCTTTCCGATGATGCTGTCAAGAAGATGATCAAGGCCGCCAAGAAGCGCGGCTATGTCACCATGGACGAGCTGAATTCGGTGCTGCCCTCAGAGGAAGTGACCTCCGAGCAGATCGAGGACACGATGGCGATGCTGTCCGACATGGGCATCAACGTGGTCGAGGACGACGAGCAGGGCGAGGAGCCCGAGGCCACCGACACCGCGGCCGATGCCGAGGAAGACGCCAACGAGTTGGCTGAGCAGACCGGCACCGCGGTCGCCGCCACCACCACCAAGAAAGAACCGACCGATCGCACCGACGATCCGGTGCGCATGTATCTGCGCGAGATGGGCTCGGTGGAGCTTTTGTCGCGCGAGGGCGAAATTGCCATCGCCAAGCGCATCGAGGCCGGCCGCGAGACGATGATCGCGGGTCTGTGCGAAAGCCCGCTGACCTTCCAGGCCATCATCATCTGGCGCGACGAACTCAACGAATCCAAGATCCTGCTGCGCGAGATCATCGATCTCGAAGCCACCTATGCCGGCCCCGAGGCCAAGCAGGCGCCGGTGGTCGAGCGCGTCGAGGAAGCCAAGGTCGAGGACAAGCCGCGCCGTTCGCGCGACGACGAAGACGACATCACCAATGTCGGCGCCGATACGCGTGGGCTGACGGATGACGACGACGAAGACGAGGACGAAGCGAGCCTGTCGCTGGCCGCGATGGAAGCCGAACTCCGCCCGCAGGTGATGGAGACGCTCGACGTTATCGCCGACACCTACAAAAAGCTGCGCAAGCTGCAGGACCAGCAGGTCGAGAACAGGCTCGCCGCTGCGGGCACGCTGTCGCCCAGCCAGGACCGCCGGCTGAAGGAGCTCAAGGACCAGCTGATCAAGGCGGTGAAGTCGCTGTCGCTCAACACGGCGCGCATCGAGGCGCTGGTCGAGCAGCTCTACGACATCAACAAGCGCCTGGTGCAGAACGAAGGCAAGCTGCTCAGGCTGGCCGAAAGCTACGGCGTGCGCCGCGAAGAGTTCCTGAAGGAATATCAGGGTTCCGAGCTCGACCCGAACTGGACGCGCTCGATCGGCAATCTGACATCGCGCGGCTGGAAGGAATTCACCAAGAACGAGAAGGATGCGATCAAGGACCTGCGCGCCGAGATCCAGAACCTCGCCACCGAAACCGCGATCTCGATCCTGGAATTCCGCAAGATCGTCAATCAGGTGCAGAAGGGCGAGCGCGAAGCGGCGATCGCCAAGAAGGAAATGGTCGAGGCCAACCTGCGCCTCGTCATCTCCATCGCCAAGAAGTACACCAATCGCGGCCTGCAGTTCCTCGACCTGATCCAGGAAGGCAATATCGGCCTGATGAAGGCGGTCGATAAGTTCGAATACCGCCGCGGCTACAAGTTCTCGACCTACGCGACATGGTGGATCCGACAGGCGATCACGCGTTCGATTGCCGATCAGGCGCGTACCATCCGCATTCCGGTGCACATGATCGAGACGATCAACAAGATCGTGCGCACCTCGCGCCAGATGCTGCACGAGATCGGCCGCGAGCCGACGCCGGAAGAACTGGCCGAAAAGCTTGCCATGCCGCTCGAAAAGGTGCGCAAGGTCTTGAAGATCGCCAAGGAGCCGATCTCGCTCGAAACGCCGGTCGGCGACGAGGAGGATTCGCATCTGGGCGATTTCATCGAGGACAAGATGGCGATCCTGCCGATCGACGCGGCGATCCAGGCCAATCTGCGCGAGACCACCACGCGCGTGCTGGCCTCGCTGACGCCGCGCGAGGAGCGCGTGCTCAGAATGCGCTTCGGTATCGGCATGAACACCGACCACACGCTGGAAGAAGTCGGCCAGCAGTTCTCTGTTACCCGCGAGCGCATTCGTCAGATCGAAGCCAAGGCGCTGCGCAAGCTCAAGCACCCGAGCAGGTCGCGCAAGCTGCGCAGCTTCCTGGATAGCTGAGACTTACCGATGCAAAGAGTTCAAGGGCGCCGATGGCGCCCTTTTTTGTTGCGGGACGCACTCTTGCGCTGCAGGCCCTTCAGGAGGATAATTTCCGTGTCGGATGCATTTTCTGGGCGACAACCCGGATGCCCGCCCCGGCGAAGCCGCCGTGCTCCGTGGCCCCGGAGGGAGGTGTGCCATGACAAGCTACATCGTGCTGATGAACTGGACGGAGCAGGGTGCCAGGAACGTACGCGAGTCACCGAAGCGGCTCGACGCCGCCAGGAAGCAACTGGGAGACATGGGCGGATCGTTCAAGGCGTTCTACCTGACCATGGGCGAATACGATATGGTGGCTGTGGTCGAAGCCCCCGACGACGCGGTGCTGGCGCGCTTCTCGCTGATGCTGGCGGCAGCGGGCAATGTCAGGACGCGGACGCTGAAGGCCTTTCCCGAATTAGCCTACCGCGAGATCATCACCTCGCTCGGGTGAAGGAATCGGCAGGGTTTCTCGAAGTCGCTGGTTGGTGCCGGCCTGGTGGCGCTTTGCCGCAAGACGGGGCGCTTCGCCGTGATAGAATGCGGCCGGGGAGATCGCGATGAAGAAGGTTTCGATATTGGTCGCCAGCTTTGCCGCTTTGTCGTCGCTGCCGTTTTCCGTCGGCGCCAGTGCGCAAAAACCGGTCGGCATGGCCAATCCGGCATCAGTCCATTGTGGCGAGATCGGCGGGCGCCTGGTGATCAGGAAGGACAAGGCCGGTAATGAATATGGATTCTGCGGCTTGCCCAATGGACGCCTTTGCGAGGAGTGGGCGCTGTTTCGCGACAACAAGTGCATCGGGCCAAAGGCGGCCATGCGCCGCAAGTGACACACTTGCCATGATAGGGTGAGGTCATGTCCGAACCGCATTCCCATTCGCATCTGTGGCCCGGCGTGCCACTCGCGCTTGGCTCGGCCGTCCTGTTCGGGGCGACGCCGCCGCTCAGCAAGCTGCTGCTCAATGGCGTCAATCCCTTCATGCTGGCCGGGCTGCTCTATCTCGGTGCCGGTCTCGGGCTGGCTCTGTACCGCCTGCTTCGGGGCAGGCAGGCCGCGGCCGGGGAGGCGCAACTGACCGCTGGGGATATTCCCTGGCTGGCGCTGGCGATCGGCATGGGCGGCATCATCGCGCCGGTGCTGCTGATGTTCGGCTTGACCCTCAACACGGCGTCCAGTTCGGCGCTGCTGCTCAACCTGGAAGGGCTGGCGACGATGGCGATCGCCTGGCTCGTCTATCGCGAGAATGTCGACCGGCGCCTGCTTTTCGGCGCGTTCGCCATTCTGGCGGGCGCCGTTCTTCTGTCGTGGCAAGGTGAGGGCGTCGCCTTCAACCGTGGCGCCCTGCTGGTGGCGGGGGCTTGTCTGGCCTGGGGGATCGACAACAATTTCACGCGCAGGATCTCCGCCACCGACCCGGTGGTGATCGCCATGCTCAAAGGGCTGGTGGCGGGTGTCGTCAATGTCGGGCTGGCGCTTGCCGGCGGTGCTTTGTTTCCCCCGGGGTCGGTCATTGCAGCGACCGCGGCAGTCGGTTTCTTCGGCATTGGGGTCAGCCTGGTGATGTTCATCGTGGCGCTGCGTCATCTGGGTACCGCCCGGACAGGGGCCTATTACTCGCTCGCTCCCTTCATCGGCGCGCTGCTGGCAATCGCCATCCTGGGTGACGCCGTCACGCTCAAGCTTGCGGCCGCCGGACTTCTGATGGGTGTTGGCCTGTGGCTGCATCTGTCGGAGCGCCATGAGCATGAGCACGACCATGAGGAACTGGAGCATGAGCACAGCCATGTGCATGACGAACACCACCAGCACCATCATGACGGGCCGGTAAGCGAGCCGCATTCTCATTGGCACCGGCATGCCCCAATGCGACACCGGCATCCGCATTATCCCGACCTGCACCACAGGCATGGCCACGGATAAATGCTGACCGTCTGGTACAACACGCGCTGCCCGGTCTGCGATGCCGGCATAAGCAGGCAGAAGCGGCGGCTGATCGAAGCGGTCAAGGCCGGGCGGATCGAGTTCCGAGACATCAATTTTGAACCGGCAGCGCTTGCCGGGCATGGCGCGTCGCTTGAGGATATCCGCCGCCGGCTGCACGCCACCGACGTGGCGGGCAGGCTGCTGGTCGGCGCCGACGTTGCCATCGCCGTGTGGAAGGTCACGCCGGGCGAGGGCTGGCTGGCGATGGTGTTCGGCAATCCGGTTGTCTTGCCGCTGACACGCTTTGCCTATGATCGTTTCGCCGACCTTCTCTATGCCTGGAACCGGCGCAAGGGTCGCTGGTAGCGCTTCGTGATTAATGACCAGAAGCGCAAAGGTCCGGAGGACATCTCCGGACCTTTTTTCGTGCGAGTTATCGGCTGGCCGGCTCGCAGAGCGCGCCGACGATGCGGCGTACCACCGGCAGCACCAGCAGCAGCGTCGGAAACGCCACCAGCCAGGACAGCCCCCAGGCGGTCAGCCAGATGGACGGCAGCTCGGGGTGGAAGCCAAGGCTTTTCAACGTCGAGATGAACGAGACGATGAAGGTCATCAACAGCGACAGCACCAGCGGGCTAAGAACAGCGGCATAGCGCGCAGGCAGCTTCCTGCGCTGATGTCTTGCAGTCATTTTGAGAGTTCCCTGAAGTATCCGGTCCGTCGCTTTTGGCATCCATTCGCCGGTGACCGGCAAAATTGCCCGGAAAGACCGGGGTTGGATGCGTTGCTTGACGTCAGACGCTTACGGAGCAGCCGAGGCGCTCGCGGGCCTTCTAGCGGTACGTTCCGGTGAAAGCAAGCCTCTGGCGCCGCATTCAGATACATCGTAAGATATATCTTGACTCTCCCGATTGGCTCGCATAATTAAGATATATCGTAAGATACAACTCAAGGAGCAATCAATGCACAAACATTTTGGGAACAATCATTTCGGCGAGCGCATGTTCATGCACATGGCCGGCAAATTCGGCGGCAAATTTGGTGGCAGAGGGGGCGGCGGTTTTGGCCCGTTCGGGCACGGCGGTCGCGGTGGCGGGCGGGGCGGCCCGGGCGACATGTTCCGCGCCGGGCGCATGCTGGCCGACGGCGACCTCAAGCTGATCACGCTGTCGCTGCTGGCCGAGGCCCCGCGCCACGGCTACGACATCATCAAGGCCTTGGAAGAGCGCACCAGCGGCATCTACAGCCCGAGCCCGGGCGTGGTCTACCCGACGCTGACCTTCCTGGAAGAGGCCGGCTATGCCGCCTCCGCCGCCGACGGCAACAAGAAGGTGTTTTCGATCACCGAAGCTGGCCAGGCGCATCTCGCCGACAACCGCGAGATGATCGATGGCGTGCTCGACCATCTCGAGCGCTTCGGCCGCAAAATGGCCAAGGCGCGCGACTGGTTCGGCTGGAACGACGAGAGCGAAGAGGGCGGGCGTCGTGGCGGCCGGGGTGGCCGCGGGGATCGTTCGGAAGCGCGGGACGAATTCCGCGCAGTCCGCCACCGGCTGCGCGCGGCGCTGGGTGACTTCGTCGACGCCCCGGCCGACAAGCAGGCCGAGGCGATCGCCATCCTCGAAGCCGCCGCCGAGGCCCTGGAAGCGCTGTCGCACAAGTAAGCTCGTCCAGCCGACCGGACGCAGCCCTTGCCCGCTGGGCCAAGGACCGATAGTGAAATTCATCCCGCGTCACTCTACATGGTGCGGGATGAATGCTGTTGGAGGAAGCCCGATGTCTTTTCTGAAGCGTCTTTTCGGCGGTGGCGCCAGCGGAGCCGAAACGGCTGGGCCAACGAGCGCAGCGCCGGCCAAGCAGGTCGAGCACAAGGGCTTCCTGATCAGCGCCACGCCCTACAAGGCGGATGGCCAGTACCAGACGTGCGGCGTCGTCTCCAAGGAGATCGACGGCGTGGTGAAGGAACACAAATTCATCCGCGCCGACCGCTTCGCCGGGCTCGACGACGCCGTCGACATCTCGATCAAGAAGGGCATCCAACTGGTCGACGAGCAGGGCGACCGGATTTTTGGGTAGATCACCGCCAGCAGGTCACTGCCTAACCATGCGGGCCTTTGCGCCACGATGGACCTCTCGGTCCGGGTTGACGTACGACCGCCGGCGATCAACTCGTCCTGGTGGGATCAATCGTCATCAGGCGGGTCCTGGCCTCGATCAGATGCCTTCTCGCGGCCCTTATCCGGCCGCACAATGCCAAGTTAAGAGCGACGCCGCCTTCCTCGTCCAGCAAGTCATTCGCGCGCTTCAGAGAGCGCTCGGCTCTCCTTATGCGCAGTCTGGCGTTGGCCGCTTCGATGCTGTGAATTTCAATCATTGTGCCGCGTCCTTTGCGGTTCCGGTCCCTTCATGGACTAAACCGCCGCTGATCCTATTGGTTCCGGCGCTGTGATTATGGCTGCGGTTTCGGCTATTTCGTTGTGGTGTTGAATTCACGGTTTGCCGCATAATCGATAACGAAGGTGCCCTCGGGAGCGCGAACGCCTTGCCTCACATTTGAGATGGTCACCGTCGTGGTAAGTCCCTTCTCGTCGGTGAGGCTCCATCTGCGCAGATCGAGCGATTTTCTGTCGAACACCATGGAGATGTTCGAATTGCCGAAAGCCGATCTGTCGGCCAGCTTGACGGTTACTTGAGCGCCGTCTTCTCTGATGCTTTTGACGCGACTGCCGGAGAAGTCGACCTTGTTGTCGAGCAGCAGCTTAAGCGGCGTCTTCGAGAGAGCATAAAGCCGCGATGTCTTCAGTCTCCTGTTATAAACCACCAGGGATTTGCCATCCGCGATCACGCTGACGCCAGATTGGCCTGCATAGTTGAACCGGATCTTGCCTGGGCGTTGGAGAAAAAACCTGCCGTGTTTTCTTTCCGCTTTCGGGCCTGATTGCACGAAATCCCCTGACATGGATTTCACCGATGAGAAGTGATCGGCAACCGTCTTTGCTTCAACCGGCGCGGCCGAAGCCCCGGCATTCACCGCGGCAACGCCGATAACGGCACACAAGAAACCCAGCAGCTTTTTGATCCGATAGGCCATTCGATTAACCCCCAGCAAACGCGTGATCGAAGGAGATCACGCGTTGAGATCAGTAGCCGTTCGGGCACCGCGCGACGTAAACCCGGCCGTACCGATCGCGATATCTGCACTGGCCGGCTTCGCTGGCGTGGCCGATGACGGCCCCTGCTATCGCACCAACCGCACCGCCAACAACCGCCCCTTCCACAGGGTCTCCGGCCACCGCGGCGCCTACGGCCGCGCCACCCAAGCCGCCGACGGCGGCGCCTTGTTCGGTACGGGAGCACGCCGAGAGCGGAATGAGCAGGCTCAAAATGAGCAGCGTCTTTTTCATTGGTTCTCTCCTGGGGCTACTATTAGCCAAAGCTTAAATGCTCAAGAGAGCTTTTCGATCCATCGACCGTTGCCTGCCATTCAAGCCTGGCCGTGGCGGAGCCACGCGCCTTCGGCTCAAATGCCTGCGATCGCCAAAAGCCAGGCCAGGATGTCGAGCAGCAGAAACAGCAGCGCAATCTGCAGCGCCACCCGCAGCCGCTGGATAATTCGCCAGTTGCCGGCCATGTCCGCCTTGATGCGAAGGGCAAGCGCGCGGCGCATGGCCGACATCGTCGTCGGCCTGTCGCCGTCGACATATTGATCAAGCAGCTCTTCCGGATCGAAGCGGAATGTATATTGGTGGTAGGGCCAAAGCATGAAGACGATCAACCCGCCGATGCCGAACAGCAGGGCCACCGCGGTCCAGTCCCAGAGCCCAAGCCCATTGGAAAGGGCCGCACCGCCGAGCAATGAGTTTGCGAATGCGGTGGCAAAGACAAGGCTGCCGGCGCGGGTGCTCATGTTCTCCACAAGGGTCTGCTGTTGCGTGAGACCTCTCACCGCCTCCTGATAAATGAATGCAAGACGCGGATCGTCGTCGGCAACAGCGCTTGCGGCAATTCTGTTGCTTTCGCTTCCACTCGGATGTTCCGCCATCAGGGTGTCCTCTCTGGCGTGGACTGGATGCGCGAGCTCAGTCGAGATCCCACGGTGCAAATGTTGTCCGTGGACTGCCCCGCGCAAGGGGGGGAACGGATGAAACAGGGGACAGGATCCGTGGCGAACCGAACGGGCCAGGCTGATTGCGCGCCTGGCCAGCAAGGTTTGGGAAATCGACCCGGGCTAAGCCGGCTGCAACTCCCTGCGCGGCAGTGGCGGGAACGCGATGGCGATGCCGACCGCGCCGAGCCCGATAAGAGCCGAGCCGATGAACAGCCAGGAATAGTTGGCGTAGGCGTCGAACACCATGCCGCCGGCAAGCGGTCCCAGCGCCATGCCGAGGCTGGACAGCATGGTGGCGGCGCCGAACACGGTGCCGAGGATGCGCTGGCCGAAATATTCGCGCGCCAGCACCGCATAGAGCGGCATGACACCGCCATAGGTGGCACCGAAGATAACGGCCAGCATGTAGAACTGCTCAAGCTGGCTGATCGACAGATAGGCGGCAATGACGATCGCCTGGATCGCCAGGCCCGCGATCAGCACCGGCTTGACGCCCAGCCTGTCGGCCAGCACGCCGTAGAAGAGCCGGCCGCCGAGGCCTGCCAGGCCTTCGACACTGTAGATCGAGACCGCTGCCATGGGGGCGACGCCGCACAGCATGGCATAGCTGACCATGTGGAAGATCGGCCCGGAATGCGCCGCGCAGCAGGCAAAGAAGGTCAGCCCCAGCACGATGAATTGCGGCGAGCGCAGCGCCTGGCCGACCGTCAGGCCGGCACCTTCGGCAACCGGCGCGGAGCCGGGGTCGACTAAGACGGGCTTCGGCGGCTGGCGCACCAGCAGCACCGCCGGCAACAGCAGCAGCCAGGCGGTAATGCCGATGTCGAACATGGCGGTGCGCCAATCATAGGCGGAGATCAGCCAGCGGGCGAAGGGCGAGATCGTCATCGGCGCCACGCCCATGCCGGCCGAGACCAGTGAGACGGCAAGGCTGCGGTTGGTGTCGAACCAGCCTGTGGTCAGCGCGATCATCGGCGCGAAAAAGGCGCTTGCCGCGAGACCGACCAGCACGCCATAGGTGACCTGGAAGCTCAGCAGCGAACCGGCGCGGCTGGCCAGCACCAGCGCCAGCCCGAGCAGCACCGCGCCGATCATCACGACGATGCGGGCGCCAAAACGGTCCGATATCGCGCCCCAGGCGAAGCCACCAAGGCCCATCACCAGGAAGTTGAGCGTCATGGCGCTGGAAATGCCGGCGCGCGACCAGTTGGTGTCGATCGCCATCGGCTCGAGGAAGATCGCCAGCGAAAACATCGTCCCGATGGCGACACAGGACATCAGCGCGCCAGCGGCGACGATGACCCAACGATAGGAAAGGCTCATTCTAATCTCCCATGCCTAAGGGCAGCACTGCGCGCTGCTTGCACCCGAAGGACGCCGGCACCGGGTTCGATCCTACAATCCGGTTGCATTTTTTATCCAGTTTGACGTGACGCCGTTTTCAGCAGCTCAGATCGGCAGTTCCGACGTGTATTTGATCGTCTGGCTGGGGACGTCGGTCTTGACGTTCTGCACGCCCTTGATGCGGCTCAGATGCTCCGACTGGAAGCGGCGGTAATCGTCGATGCCGGCCGCCACCACGCGCACCATGGCGTCGCAATCGCCGAGCATCAGGTAGCACTCCATCACCTGCGGCAGCTTGGCGACTTCGGTGGCGAAATGCTCGATCGTGTCCTCATCCTGCGTTTTCAGCCAGATGCGGGTGAAGAAGGTGAGGCCCTTGCCGATGCTGCCGGGGTTCAGCACTGCGACGTAGCGGTCGATGACACCGGCCTCCTCCAGCAGCTTCACGCGCCGCAGGCAAGGCGAGGGCGACAGGCCGACCTCTTTGGCCAGATCGTTGTTGGCCATGCGGCCGTCGCGCTGCAGCGCCCGCAAGATCCGCTTGTCAATCTCATCAAGTTTCATGGCTCTGGATTCCATCTATTTATGGCTTTGTAGCGCCAAATGCCAAATTCTGATGAAACACAACAATCTTCGCAACCAAATTGTGAGCCGGTGCCGCTATGTTTGCGGCCGACATCACAAGAGTCCAGAAGCAACCCGGGAGCGGCGGCCGCGAGGCGCGCCAGGGGAGACGCATGAGCATTTCACAGGCAGTCGAGGCGGCGGGCAATGGTTCGGGATCCGAGTTCCGCCGTGGCGTGGCGTCCTGCGCGCCGGTGCTGTTCGGCACCATCCCCTATGCGCTGGTGCTTGGCGCCCAGGCCACGCAGAAAGGCTTAAGCACGGTCGAACTGTCTGCCATGACAGGGCTGAACTTCGCCGGCGGCTCGGAATTCGCGGCGATCCAGTTGTGGACGTCGCCGCCGCACGTCGTGCTCATCGTCGCCATCACCTTCCTGGTCAACAGCCGTCACCTGCTGATGGGTGCGGCACTGGCGCCGTTCCTGCGCCACCTGCCACGACGCAAGGTGTTTCCGGCGCTTTTCTTTATGTGCGATGAAAGCTGGGCGCTGGGCCTGGCCGATGCCAAACAGCGCGCTGCCGCCGGCATCACGCCGGCCTTCAGCCCGCGCTACTATATGGGCGCGGCGCTGGCGATGTATCTCGCCTGGGTGTCCTTCACCACGCTGGGTGCCTTGCTCAGTCCGATGCTCGGCGACGTCGGGACCTATGGTTTTGACATGGCGTTCCCGGCCGTCTTCCTGGTGCTGATGCGCGGCATGTGGACGGGTATGGCGGCGGCGCGGCCCTGGCTGGTCAGCCTGATCGTGGCAGCACTGGTCTATCTCTTCGTTCCCGGCGCCTGGTATGTCGCCGCCGGCGCGGTATCGGGGCTGGTCGCGGCTTGGCTGATGGCGGGTGATGCATGATCGACGCAATGACCTTTCTCACCATCGTGCTGATGGCCGGCGTCACTTACCTGACGCGCATCGGCGGCTATGTCGTGCTGCGCAACCGCACACTCAGCGCGCGTGCCACGGCGGTCATGGGAGCCGCGCCTGGTTGCGTGCTGATCTCTGTCATCGCACCGGCCTTCGTGTCGAAGTCCCCGGCGGATATTCTGGCGCTGGCTGTTACTCTGGTAGCCGCCACGCGGCTTTCCATGCTGCCGACCGTGCTGATCGGAGTCAGCGCCGCTGGTCTGCTGAGGCACCTCATCGGCTAGAACGAAAAAGGCAGGCGCGCACGCCTGCCTTTCGAAGCGGACAAATTTTGGCTCTTTACGCGGCAGCCGCGACACCCTGGCTGGCGGCCACCACGGCATCGACCTTGGCGGTCGCCTTGGCGAGCGCTGCGGTCACCGCGTCAGGACCCATGCCGACGCCTTCGATGCGGATGACATCGACGTCGGTCATGCCGAGGAAGCCGAGCACGCCGCGCAGGTAGGGAATGGCGTGATCGAACTGCACGGCCGCACCTTCGGAGTAGATGCCGCCCGAAGCCAGCACGATATAGACCTTCTTGCCGGTGACGAGACCCTTGGGGCCGTTCTCGCCATAGGCAAAGCTCTTGCCGGAACGAGAGATGTGATCGACCCAGGACTTCAGTGTCGAGGAGATGTTGAAGTTGATGAAGCCTGTGGCCAGGATCACTGTGTCGGCGGCAAACAGCTCGTCGAGCACCACATCGGAGACGCCGACGACTTCAGCCTGGCGCGCAGTGCGGGCTTCCGCCGGCACGTAGATGCCGCTGGCGTAGTCGGCATCGATATGCGGCAGCGGGTTGGCGACGAGGTCGCGCACGACGAGCGTGTTCGACGGATCGGCGGCGACGAGCTTTTCAGCGAATTCGGTAGCGATGCGGGTCGAATGCGAGGCGGCGCCCCGCGGGCTTGAGGTGACAAGAAGAATGGACATTTTGGGCTCTCCAGCGGTTGGAATGATTTTCCCACCAGATATGGGGCTTTCGATCCATTCAATAAACTGGTATATTTTCTATACGATCCATCTATAAGTTAGATATATCGATGCAGCCCAACCCGACGCTCGATCAACTTCAGATCTTTGTGACAGTCGCCGAAGCCGGCAGCTTCTCGGCCGCCGGCCGCAAGCTCAACCGGGCACAGTCCGTGATCAGCTACGGCATCGCCAAT
Source organism: Mesorhizobium sp. M0491 (assembly GCF_040321265.1). NCBI lineage: Bacteria > Pseudomonadati > Pseudomonadota > Alphaproteobacteria > Hyphomicrobiales > Phyllobacteriaceae > Mesorhizobium > Mesorhizobium sp. M0491. Next base: position 8,775 of record NZ_JAMYRE010000035.1, on the reverse strand, counting down.
CTCGAGGCGCAGCTGGGGCTGAAACTGTTCGAGCGCGAGGGCACGCGCGAGCCGCAATTGACCGAGATCGGCCGGGCGATGCTGGAGGATGCGCGGCGCATGATCGGCGTGCTGCAGCGCATCCGCTCCCGCGTCGACGGCCACCACCAGGGGCTCGAGGCCGAAGTCGCGCTGTCGGTCGATGCGGCGCTGCCGTCGCCGGTGCTGGTGCGGGTGTTGAAGGCATTCGAGGTGCAGTTTCCGACCGTGATGCTGCGCCTGCATATCGGCACGCTCGGCCTGATCCCCGATCATGTCGTCAGCGGGCAGGCCGACCTTGGCATTGGCGGCCTGCTGGGCGATGTCGATGTGCATCTCGCGCGCATCGGCTTCATGTCGATCGTGCTGGCCGCCGCGCCCAGCCATCCGCTGGCCCTGCTGCCGAAGCCGGTGGCGATCGAGGATGCGCGCGAACACACGCAGCTTGTCGTCACCGACCAGTCGGAGCGTACCAAGGGGCGCGACTTCGGAGTCTTCGCCTACCGTACCTGGCGGCTGACGGATGTGCGCACCAAGCATATGCTGATGCGCGAGGGGCTGGGCTGGGGCGGGCTGCCGCGCTGGCTGATAGCAGACGACCTGGCGAGTGGCCGGCTGGTCGAAATCGACCTCGAATCCTTCAGGGAGGTGAGTTCGCCGCTGTTTGCCATGCACCGCAACGATCGCAGCCCGAAGCCAGCGGCCGCCTGGCTGATCGACCAGTTCAAGCGCCAGCTCGGCTGCTTCAACGAGTTCGAACCGGGCGAGGTGCCTGAGGAAGAGACAGGCCATCGATCAGTGCTATGAGCACCGCGCGGTAGTCCTGAGCTGACGCACCGGCCTCGATGGCCAGGGCGGCACGATCGAAGGCGGAGCCGAGCAGTGCGGTCAGCGCGTCGGCCGGCAATCTCGTCATCGTTTGCGCCCGCATCGCCGCGACCAGCCCTTCGCGCAGCGAGCGGTTGCCATGGCGGTTGTCGATCGCGTCCATGGCGGCGCGGCCAAGCACGGCCGGGCCGTCGAGCAGCAGCAGGCGCGTGCGGCCTGGCGTGCGCATGGCGGTGAGATAGGCGTCGGAACCGGCAATCAGTGCGTCGCGGGCATTGAGTGATGGCGCCGAGGCGCGCTCGATCTCCTCGGCGACCGCTGCCGCCTCCTGGTCGACCACGGCGGCAAACAGCGCCTGCTTGTCGGCGAAGTGATGGTAAAGCGCGCCGCGCGTGACGCCGGCGGCAGCGGCGATCTCCGGCGTGCCGGTCTCGGCATAGGATTTTTCCGTAAACAGCTTTCGCGCCGCGGCAATCAGGTCGGCGCGCGTCGCCTCGGTACGGTCACGGTTGGAACGGCGCGCGGAATCGCGTTGCATACATGCAGCCTGTATGTTAATTCAATTTACATGCAGACTGTATGTTAATTGACGGGAGAAGGAAAGATGAAGACGACGAGCTATTACCCGGTGCTGATGACCGGCGACGTCGCCGGCACGACGGCGTTCTATGTCCAGCATTTCGGCTTCCAGCCGCTGTTTGAAAGCGACTGGTATGTGCATCTGCAATCGGTGGACAACAAACGCGTCAATCTCGGCATCGTCCAGGGCGACCACGAGACCATCCCGAAGGAGGGGCGGGGCCGCACATCGGGCCTGCTGATCAATTTCGAGGTTCGCGACCCGGACGCGGTCTATGAGCGGATCCTTGCCGCCGGCCTGCCGATCCTCCAATCCTTGCGCGACGAGCCCTTCGGCCAGCGCCATTTCATCACCAAAGACCCCAATGGCGTGCTGATCGACGTCATCAAGCCGATTCCGCCGAGCGAGGCGTTTCTGGCGCAGTACGCCGAGGGGGCTGCGGAACGGTGACCGTCCTCAGCCCGCCCTTGCCACCGGCGTCACCGTCACCTGGCTGACGCCGGTGCGGCGCACCACGGTGCATTGTGTCTCGCGGCCGATGCGCTCGGCGTCGAGCACGCGCACCAGGTCGTCGACGCCGGTGACCGGGCGGCCGTCTATTGCGGCGATGATGTCGCCCTCCTTCAAGCCGGCCTTGGCCGCCGGGCCGTCCTTCTCGACGCTGCGCAGGCGAACCGCCGTGCTGGTCGAGACTTGCGACAACAGGGCAGCGCGTCGCGGCAGATTGACGGTGTCGGCCGAGACGCCGATGAAGGCGCGGCGCACGCGGCCGAAGCGGATGATCTCCGAAATGACGAAATTGGCGGTGTTGGAGGCAACCGCGAAGGCGATGCCTTGCGCGCCATGGATCATGGCGGTGTTGACGCCGATGACCTCGCCGGCCGACGACACCAGCGGTCCGCCGGAATTGCCGGGATTGAGCGCTGCGTCGGTCTGGATAACGTCGTCGATCAGCCGGCCGGTGGAGGCGCGCATCGAGCGGCCGAGCGCGGAGACGACGCCGGAGGTGACGGTCCATTCGAAACCGAGCGGGTTGCCGATTGCAATGGCGATCTGGCCGCGCCGCAGCCGCTTGGAATCGCCCAGCGGTGCGATGTCGGCAAAGCTGCCGTCGGCGCGCACCAGCGCGATGTCGGTGTCGGGATCGCGGCCAAGCACGCGGCCTTCGCGGGAGGCACCGTCCGGCATCGACACGCGCACCGTCCTGGCGTCGCCGACGACGTGGAAATTGGTGACGACCAGCCCGTCCGGCGCGATGACGAAGCCGGAGCCATGGCCGCCCTGACCGCCAACGCGCTCGATGCGGCAGACGGCCGGACCGATGCGGTCGACGGCGTCGGCAACCGTCGTCGAATAGGCGTCGAGCAGCGTATCATCGGTTTGGAATTTGGCGACGGCGAGGGCCATGGGAGGGCTCCGTGTGTTCAGGCTTGATCGTGACTATATGTGCGGAGCGGCTGGAACCGCAGCGACCTGACCAGATGGCCAGTCAAACCGGCAACTAGCCGTCAGGCGAGTACCCGCGGACGCGCTGTCGAGCGATATCTGGGGCATGGATGAACCCAGGAGACCATTATGAGCGATTTCAATCTGAGCGCGTTTTCGCAAGCCGTCGCCGATCTCGCCGCCAAGGCCGCGCCGGCAACGGCTGGCTTCGCCACGCATCATCACCGCACGGCAAGCGCCTTCCACTGGCGCGACGGCTATTTCGTCACCGCTGAAGAGGCTGTCGAGGCCGGCGAGGAGATCGAACTGGTGTTGGCTTCGGGGGAAACGGTGAAGGCCGAGCTGGTTGGCCGCGACCCTTCTACCGGTGTTGCCCTGCTGAAGCCGGCGGAGGCCGTCAGCGCCGCGCCGTTGGCCAAGGCCGATGCGGTGCGGCCGGGCAACATCGCCATTGCCATCGGCAGCAGTGACGGTTCCGCTTTGGCTGTTTCAGGCTCGGTGGGCGAAGTCGGCCCGGCCTGGCGCTCGATGCGCGGCGGCACCATCGACCGGCGCATCAATCTTGCCGTCGGCGCGGGCGGCCGTTTCGAGGGCGGCCCGGTTCTCGACGCCAAGGGTGCGCTGATCGGCATGCTGTTGTTCGGACCGCGCCACCGGGCGCTGATCATGCCTTACGAGACGATCGAGCGGGCGGTCGCGACCTTGCGCGAAAAGGGCCATGTCGCGCGCGGCTATCTCGGCGCCGGCCTGCATCCGGTACGCGACCGCGACGCGCACGGCGCGATGGTGATGAGTCTCGATGACGATGGTCCCGCGAAGGCCGCCGGTCTCTCTCTTGGCGATATCATCGTGGCGTGGAACGGCGAGGCGGTGCACGGCCCGCGGGACCTGATCCGCAGGCTCGGACCCGACAGTGCCGGCGCTTCGGTGACGCTCGGTGTCGTGCGCGGCGGCGAACAGCGCGATGTCGCGCTGACAATCGGCGAAAAGCCGCTGAGCTGAGAGGATCCATGGACACGCTCACCAGCGACCGGATCATGCATGACGGTGCCGTCTCGCGGCGGCTGGTGGTGCTGATTGCGCTTGGCGATGCGTCACGCGCCGAGCGCCTGGCGGCCTCGCTGGCCGCGAGCTATGACCTGCTGCCGGTCGTGGCTGGCGGTGGAAGAGCCGACGTCGCCATCGTTGACGACAGCATTGGTGATGGCGTGCCGGCCCTCATTCCACGGGTGCTGCTGACCGGACGCGCTGGCGGCGAGTGGCCCGTCGGTGAGGTGCTGGCCGTGATGTCCGCTGGCGCGGACGATTTGTTGATCGCCGCGGCGGCGCGGCTGGCCGCGGCCGGCTATTGCGTCTCGGGCGAGCGCGGAAGCGGACGCCATGAGGATTTCCGTGCCGGCGATGGCGAGCCGTTCGAGGAGGAAGCCTCCGACGAGCATGCCGCCCGGCCTTCGCTGTCGCCGCGTGAGGCGGAAGTGTTGGCGCTGCTGGCCGAGGGCGCTCCAAACAAGGTGATCGCGCGGCGGCTCAACATTTCGGTGCACACCGCGAAGTTTCATGTCGCCGCAATCCTGATCAAGCTCGGTGCCGCCAACCGCACCGATGCGATTGCCATTGCGATGCGCCAAGGGCTGGTGCTGGTCTGATCCCGATCACACCGCCGCCTCGATATCGGTGAGGTGGAAATCATCACCCTTGAACAGGAGCGGCATGGCCTCGAGCCGCGCCGTGGCGTAGGCGATGCAGTCACCGAAGTTCAGCGCCGCCGGGTGCCGACCCTTGCCGTAGCGCAGGAAGGCTTGGCGGGCGACAGCTGCATGATCGGCGGTGAAGGCGACGGTCTCGATCGAGGCGGTGTGTAGGAAGCTGTCGAGGCGATCCAGGATTTCATCTTGCTTGCCGCCGGCAAGAACCATCGTCGTTTCAAGAAAAGTTGGCGCGGCCAGCAGGCGTCTCTTGGCCTGCGTGATCGCCAGCACGAAACGTTCGTGACCTGGCTCGGCGCGCAGAATGGCGACCAGGGCCGAGGAATCGATGATCATTTCGTCGGGATTCCGAACTCGTCGTATCCAAGGATTTCGTCGTCGGTCATCGCATTTTCGCGTTTGGGGATTTTTCCGGCGCTGTCGGAGATCGCCATCAACCGCTGAAACAGGTCGCTGGCTTCGTCGCGCGGCACCAGCCGCTCGCGTGCAACCTCGCGCTCGAGACTTTGGCGGATGGCCTCCGTCACCGAGACGCGCCGGCGGCGGGCAAGTTCGCGCGCCAGTTGCTCGACTTCCAGATTCTTGATCGATAGCGCCATTCTATATCATACCTATCCATATAGAATATATACCTAGGCGGTCGATAAATCCAGTAGGTTTGTAGTGCTGGCCAACGATAGCCTCCGCAACGTCACCGTGGCCTCCCGCAGCAAGCTCTTGATGTCCGAGGCCGTCACAGGCAAGGATCGCGCAGCGAGACAATGCAGGCGGAGGGAAAATGTCGCTCAAGGGAAAGACGCTGTTCATCTCCGGCGGGTCGCGCGGCATCGGGCTGGCGATCGCGCTGCGCGCCGCGCGTGACGGCGCCAATGTGACGATCGCGGCCAAGACCGCCGAACCGCATCCGAAGCTGCCGGGCACGATCTATACGGCGGCTGAAGAGATCGAACAGGCCGGCGGCAATGCGCTGCCTGTGCTGTGCGACATCCGTGAGGAGGCACAAGTGGCCGAGGCGGTCGCCAGGACCGTGGAGAAATTCGGCGGTATCGACATCTGCGTCAACAATGCCAGCGCCATCCAACTCACCGGCACGCTCGAGACCGACATGAAGCGCTATGATCTGATGCATCAGATCAACACGCGCGGTACCTTCCTGGTCTCGAAAATGTGCATTCCTCACCTGAAGTTGGCGCAAAATGCTCACATCCTGAATCTGGCGCCGCCGCTCGACATGAAGGCCAAGTGGTTCAGGAACCACGTCGCCTACACGATGGCCAAGTTCGGCATGTCGATGTGCACGCTGGGCATGAGCGCCGAGTTCGCCAAGGACGGTATCTCGGTCAATTCGCTGTGGCCGATCTCGACCATAGACACGGCGGCGGTGCGCAATCTGCTGGGCGGCGCGACGGTTGCGGCGATGAGCCGTTTGCCCGACATCATGGCCGACGCCGCGCATGCCATCTTCATGCGCCCCGCGCGCGAGACAACAGGTAATTTCTACATCGACGAGGAGGTGCTGCGCGCCGAGGGCGTCAGCGATTTTTCAGCCTATGCGCCAGGTGCGACCGGGCCTCTGGCCGGCGATTTCTTTGTCCCTGATGAGGTGTTTGCCCGCACGGACAGCAAGATCAAGAGCATCTACTAGATCCGCGTTATTGTGAGCGTCGAGCTAAGCCATCCGCCGTGGCTGAGCCACGGCAAAGCCTCGCGCAAACAAAGCATAGGGCGCCAACCCTGCCGGGATGATTCAAGGTCCGGCAGGCGCTTGCTTACGCCTCATCCTTCTTGCCTTTGCTGAGGCCCATCAGCCGGTCGATATAGGCGAGCATGAGGGCCGAGACGACGAAGGCGAGGTGGATGATGGTCAGCCACATCAACTGGTCGGTCGTGTAGGTCGACGAGTTCAAAAACACCTGCAAAAGGTGGATGGACGAGATGGCGACGATGGTCGAGGCAACCTTGACCTTCAGCGAACCGACATCGATGGTGCCCAGCCAGTGCACGCCACCCTCCTGGTCGTCGAAGCGGCTGACGAAGTTCTCGTAGCCCGAGATGATGACCATCACCACCAGCGAGGCAACCAGCGCGGCATCGATCAGGCCGAGCATCTTGAGGATAGTGTCGGTGTCACCGAGCGTGAACGCCAGGGTAATGAACTCATAAAGCTTCTTGCCGAAGGACAGCGCATAGACGGCCAATGCAAGGGCCAGGCCTATATAGAAAACGACGAGCAGCCAGCGCGACGCGAGGATGATCGATTCGATGGCGAGTTCGAGACGCTTCATAGAATGATTCCGGCTGGTTATCTCTCGGACAATGGCCGTATTCGGCCAGGTCGCCACCGTTTGCAACACAAAAAACCCCGCCAAACAACGTCCGGCGGGGCTTAATGCGTCCCGCTGGAGTCGGGACGGGGCAGGGAACGCCCAGCGCCGAATCTGGGGTGGCTGCGCCCGCGATTCAATGAGCCGTGTCTAATCCCAGAACAATTCTTGTTGAACCCGGCGCGTTGATCCACCCCCGGCAGTGCCGGGGATGGATGCTTCTCGTGCCGATTCCGCAAACCAGGTCATGGTTTTGAAATCATGACCTAATTGTTGCTGGCGACCGGTGCCACCAGCGACGTGATGCGGCGAATGCCAACGCGCCGGTTCTCGCGGTTCGGCGCCGACGTATTGACCTTCAGATACTCCTCGCCATAGCCCTGTGTCGTCAGGTTCTCCGGCGGGATGCCGAAGGCGTTGGTCAGCGCCTCCGCCACCGATTCCGCGCGGCGATCTGACAGGGCGAGGTTGGCTTCAGGCGAGCCGACGGCGTCGGTGTGACCTTCGATCAGGAAGGTCTCGGCCGGGTTCTTCTTCAACAACTTCTCCATTGCGGTGGCGACGCCCTCGAGCTTCTGCACCTCGGTGTCGGAGATCGAGGCCGAGCCGAATTCGAAGTTGAGCGTGTCGAGATCGACGCGCCGTGCGATGTCGCGCACGCGGGCCGAACGTTTGACCTCGTCGATCGAGTAGAGGCGCTGGACCTTCTCCACCGGTGGCTGTTCGAGGAAGGTGTAGTAGTCGTCCGGATCTTCGACATCCTCGGAGTCCAGAATGTATTCCTCGCGCGGGATTGTCAGCCGCATCGGCGGCAGATCATCGCCGGGATCGCGCCAGTCGCTGTCGTCCTCATAGTGCCGCTCATCGACATAGCTCAGCACATATTCGCGTCCATCCGGCGCAATGCGCGAACGCTGGATGACGTCGCCATAGCGGTTGCGGATGGTGACGATCTGGACACCGTTGTCACGCTCGACGATTTCCCGGGTGCGATTGCCCGAGAGATCCTCATAATAGACGTTCCTGGCGCCGCGGGTCATGCGCGGGGCGTCATTGCTCTCGACGAACGTCTGGTTGTTGAACTGCAGGATGACGCGGTCGCCGAGTTCCCTGACGACGTCGACGCCTTTCGGACGCCGGCGGTCGCGGGCGTTCTCATCGGGTGCACGCTCTACGCGTGTGCCCTTTTCCTCGGTCACCGGCGCGATCTTCTCGGGCTTGATCTCCTGCTGTGCGGCCCTGTCGTCGGTGGGGGGCGGGCCTTGGTCGATGGGAGCAGCCACCGGCTTGCGGCCCTGATCGCCACCTTGCTGGGCATTTTGCCCGCCATTCTGCTGCTCGCCATCCTGGGGGACGATCTTGTCGCCCTGCTTGCGGCCGCCTCTGCGCTCGGCGTCCTTCTGGCTGTCCAGGATGGGAGCGGCGTTTGGATCGGCCGGTGCTTCGCCTTGCACCGGGTTTTCGCCCTGTACCGGTGCTGCCGTCTGACCATTGGCCGGTTGTTCGCCGGTGGCTGGCTGCTCGGCTGTGGCCGGCTGCTCGCCAACAGGTTTCCTGACACGCTTCTTCGTCGTGTCCTGGGGCTGCTCGCCCTGGGCCGCGGGCTGTTCGCCGGCAGGGGCCGTCGCCTCTCCAGCGGGAGCCTCCTTCGGTGCCGGGGCGACTTCAGGTTGGGCCTGCTGGTCCTGCCTGTTCTTCTTGCGCGGCTTGGCCTGCTCGCCGGGCTGATTGTCGTTGGCCGGTTCCGCCTGGCCGGCCGGCGCCTGCTCGGTTTGCTGCTGGTCGCGTTTCTTCCTGCGCGGCTGCTGTTCCTCGGCTGGAGCGGCCTGTTCGGCCGGCGCCTGCTCGGTCTGCTGCTGCTGGTCGCGCTTCT
>NZ_JAMYRE010000034.1:0-57733 GCF_040321265.1 Mesorhizobium sp. M0491 | reverse complement strand
CGCCCCCCCCCCCCCCCCCCCCCCCACCCCCCCCCCCCCCCCACCCCCGCCCCCCCCCCCCGCGCCCCCCCCCCCCCCCAAAACCCCCCCCCCGGCGGGGGGGGCGGGCCCCCCCCCCCCCCACCTCTTGTCAGCACCGGAGACGATGATGTCGCGTATTGGAATCCATTCTTTCGTCTGGTCGGCGAGCTCGGCTCAGGCAGATCTCGAGCGCACGCTGACCAACACCAGGGAGGCCGGCTTCGACCTCATCGAATTCTCCTATCTCGACCCCGCCAATGTCGACATCGGCGGGCTTGCCAGGCGCATCGCCGATCTTGGCCTCGGCGTGGCGATCAGCATCGGATTGCCTGTTGATGGCGACATTTCGAGCGCCGACAAGGCGATTGCCGCGCGCGGCGTCGAAATCCTCAACGACACCATCGCGCTGACGCGCGATCTCGGCGGCCGGAAGGTCGCCGGCATTCTCTCCACCAGCCACGGATTGCAGGTCGAGGCGCCGACGCGCGATCAATGGCAGCGCAGTGCCGGCACGCTGGCCAAGGTTGCCGAGACAGCCAAGGCGGCCGGCGTCACGCTCAACCTCGAGATCGTCAACCGCTTCGAAAGCAATCTGCTCAACACCGCCGCGCAAGGGCTGGCCTTCATCGAGGACACCGGCTCGGACAACATCTTCCTGCATCTCGACACCTTCCACATGAACATCGAGGAGGCCGATGTCGGGCTGGCCATCCGTCATGCCGCCGATAAGATCGGCTATGTCCATATCGGCGAGAGCCATCGCGGTTTCCTCGGCACCGGCAATATCGATTTCGCCGCGATCTTCGATGCGCTGACGGCCATCGGCTACAGCGACGACCTCAGCTTCGAATCCTTCTCTTCGGAAATCGTCGATGAGAACCTGTCGAAGAAGACCGCGATCTGGCGCAATCTCTGGACGGACAACATGGCGCTGGCCAAGCACGCGCGTGCTTTCATCGGTCTGGGAATGGAGACGGCAAGGCGCAAGGCGGAACTCGTCTCGGCGCGCCACAAACCCTGACCCGCCCGTCGAGAGTCGAAGGACGCGGCGTGCGCCGCAGGGCAGGGTTCCGAACTCAGATTAACAGAGGCCTCGTGGCAGCCAGTGCTGGCAGCTTTTGCGCCGCCAGTTTTTACGATAGGAATTTTTTCTTGACTCGGTGACCTCAGCTATGGTACATTTTTGCCCATGGTGCTGATTTGCGCCAGTGACCCGCCGCACGGCGGGTTTTTGTTTGATGCACCGTCAGCCAACCTGCCGGCGAAAGGCGCCGAGGGAACTCGTTAACCCAAGTTCCTTGCCCTGCGCCGTATGGCGCCGGCATTGCTCGCGGCAGGTGCATCGGTTATCTGACCGGCCAGGCAAACAACGCCACGCAATCCACCAAACGGAGCCCAGCACATGACACGCGAGACAATCCTCAAATTCGGCACCGTCGAACACGCGGACGCCGGCGACCTAGCTGGCTGGATCGTGGTCGAGGGCAAGCCGACCATGCAAACCGCCGTCCAGCACACGACCGAGGACGGCAAGGTGTTGTCGGGCACCTGGCGCGCGACGCCCGGCACCTATCACGCCACCTATACCGACTACGAGTTCGTGCACATGATCGCCGGCCGCATCATCATCACGCCGGACGGCGGTACGCCGGTCGAAGTCGGCCCCGGCGACGCCTTCGTGGTGGAAGCCGATTTCAAGGGAACCTGGAAGATCATCGAGCCGGTGACGAAGCATTTTGTCGTCAGGGTTGGCTGAGGCGGATCGGCGACCCCGCGTGCGGAAAACGGTGCGGTTGCTGTCACGGCAGGACCGTATCACTGCCGCATCCCGGAGCAGGCGCGGCACGCCTGAACCTTGGCGTGTTCGTCGCTCTTGTCGCGTAGGCTAGGCGGCATGAGCAGCCGTCCTCATCCGCAAGCGGCATTTTCTATTCCCGCGATGCGGTGTTCGACCGGCTGAAGAACATGCTTCGCATGACGCCATCGCGCAGCAGCACGAAATGCACCAGGGCAGCCAGGATGTGAACACCGGCAAGTCCAAGCAATACCCAGACCAGCTTTGCATGGATGAGTGCGAATCCCCTTGCCGAAAGCGCGCTGACGGACGGCGCCAACGGCACAGGCAAGTTTCCGAAAAGCCGCGCGGGAGGCATGAAAGGCATTGGTCGGTAGCCCAGCCATCCCGTTATCAGGACGGCGAGAATCGCAACGTAGAGAAACATATGGAAGAAAGCCGTCGCAAACCGCATGGGCTCTGAGGCTTGCCTGACAGGGGCGCGGGTAAAGATGCGCCAGCAAAGTCTGAGGACGATGATGGCAAGGATCGTCACGCCGATCGACATGTGAAGCGGAAGCCAGTTCATCGTCGCCATACCCGGCCCGTCCATCGGCCCAAAGGCAATGGCGATTTGCGCCGCGAGCGCGATCACGGTGAGCCAATGCAACAGACGAATGCCGAAATGCCAGCGCAGGCGAGGGTTCCCCTTCACATCCGAAGCCCGACTCTTGTCAAATGCAAGAAGGAGGGCGTGATGGTTTCATCCGCTCCAGCGGCCAATTCGCAAAGAAGTATGGCGGCTCACCAAGTCTTTGAAAAGCGTGGTGATCCCGACAGGAATCGAACCTGTGACCTACAGATTAGGAATCTGCCGCTCTATCCTACTGAGCTACGGGACCACGCGGCCAGACACATAGCCGCTTCGGATCGTTTCGCCAAGAGGCCGGCCGAAGGCAATTCGGCCGACTTTGCGCTGCCGTCGTCAGGCGGCCAGCGCGGTTTCCGCCAGTTTCACCCAGTAGCTCATGCCGTGCGGGATGACCTCGTCGTTGAAGTCGTAGGCCGGGTTGTGGAGACCGGCGGTGTCGCCATTGCCGATGAAGATGAAGGCGCCGGGGCGGGCTTCGAGCATGTAGGAGAAATCCTCGCCGCCCATCACGGGCTGGATGCCGCGGTGGACATGGGCGTCGCCGGCGACACTCATCGCGACATCACCGGCAAACACCGTCTCTTCCGCGTGGTTGAAGGTCACGGGGTAATTTGCCTGGTAGTCGACCTCGATCTTTGCCCCGAACGCGGTCGCCAGCCCGTCGCAGATGCTGCGGATGCGCTCTTCGGACTTCTTCGCGATCTCCTTGCGCAAGGTGCGCACGGTGCCGGCTATTTCAGCGGTTTCGGGGATGATGTTGTAGGCGTCACCGGCGTGGAACTTGGTCACCGACACGACCACGGCCTCGACCGGATCGGTGCTGCGCGAGGCGATCGTCTGCAAGGCGCCGACCAGTTGGCTGGTGATGACGATCGGGTCGATCGTGCCGTGCGGCATCGCCGCGTGGCCGCCCTTGCCGCGCACGGTGATGGTGAACTCGGCGGTCGCCGCCATGATCGGACCCGGGCGAATGGCGAACTGCCCGACAGGCAGGCCCGGCATGTTGTGCATGCCGAACACCCTGGAGATGTCGAAACGCTCCATCATGCCGTCCTTGACCATCTCGTTGCCGCCGCCGCCGCCCTCTTCGGCCGGCTGGAAGATCACCGCCACGGAGCCGGTGAAGTTGCGCGTCTCGGCGAGATATTTGGCCGCGCCCAGCAGCATTGCCGTGTGGCCGTCATGGCCGCAGGCATGCATCTTGCCGGGGATGGTCGAGGCGTAGGGCTTGCCCGATATCTCGTTGAGCGGCAGCGCGTCCATGTCGGCGCGCAGGCCGATGGTCGGGCCTTCGCCCTGGCGGCCGCGGATGACGCCGACGACGCCGGTCTTGCCGAGCCCGGTGACCACATCGTCACAGCCGAAAGCCTTCAGCTTCTCGGTGACGAAGGCGGCGGTCTTGAAGACGTCGAAGTTCAGTTCTGGCGTCTGGTGCAGATGCTGGCGCCAGCCGGCAACTTCGTCCTGCATTTCGGCGGCACGGTTCAGGATTGGCATGATGGTTCCATCTCGCTGTTGGGACAGCGGCGTTGGCCGCTGCCTTGCAATTGTGATCGCCAGGCACTTTGCCATCTTGGCGTCACATAGAGTAAATAGCACCGCAACAATGGGTCCGGTTTTTGAGGGTCGGACCATATGCTGGCGATCGCGTAACGAAATCTTACGGAGCCAGGGGCGACTACGGCAAGAGGCGATTTCGGATTTGATCATGCGGTACAGGCATTTCCTCAAACTATTCTCGGCTGGCACAATCGCGCTGTCGGTCCTGGCCGGGCCGGCGCTGGCCAATCCGGTGGTCGTGTTCGACCTCGGCAGCGGCAAGATCCTGCAACATCAGGACGCGTTCAAGCGCTGGTATCCGGCGTCGCTGAGCAAGCTGATGACCGCTTATGTCACCTTTCGGGCGATCGCCGCCGGCGAGGTTCAGCTTGATTCGCCGATCAAGGTGACCAAGCACTCCGCCGGGGAGCCGCCAAGCAAGATGGGCTTCAAGCCGGGCTCGGTGATGCGGCTCGACAACGCACTGAAGATGATGCTGGTCAAATCGGCCAACGACATCGCCATGGCGGTGGGCGAAAATGTCGGCGGTTCGCAGGCGGCCTTTGCCGACCGGATGAACGCCGAGGCGACCCGGCTCGGCATGAACGGCACGCATTTCGTTAATCCGAATGGGCTTTTTTCGCCGGATCAGTACACGACGGCGCGCGACCTCGCCGTGCTGGTGATGGCGATCCGCCGCGAATTTCCGCAATATGCGCCGTGGTTCTCGATCGAGGGTCTTGCCGTCGGCAAGAAGGCGATCCCCAACTACAATCTCTTGATCGGCCGCTATCCCGGCGCCGATGGCATGAAGACCGGCTTTGTCTGCCCTTCCGGCTTCAACATGATCGGTTCGGCGACCCGCAACGGGCGCACGCTGGTCGCGGTGGTGCTTGGCGAGAAATCGGCCGTCACACGTGCCGAGACCGCCGCGAGATTGCTCGATCAAGGTTTTGACGCGCCGGCCGCCGGCTCGGCCACCGTCACCACGCTGGCGCCCTATGGCGACACTGTCTCGCCCAACGACATGCAGGACGAGGTCTGCAAGAAGAAGGCGCCTGCGGAGCAGTCCGAGGCGCCGCCGGTTGCCGCCAAGAACGTGCCGAAATCGCCCTATCAGGAAAAGCTCGACCATGTGCCGACGCTGATTGCCGTCGGCCTTGGCGGCGCCACCGGTCCGGCGCCGAAGGCCATCCTCGACCAGGGCGGCCAGGAATATGCCGATGTGCCGATCCCGAGCTGGCGGCCCGACAGGCCGGCACCGGCCGGCACCGGTCCGAAGATTGCCGGCTCCGCCGCACAGGGCGACCAGCCGGCCAAGGTCGCGAACTAGCCAATGGCGAGCGGCTTCCCGATCCCCGTCTCGGTGCTGACCGGTTTCCTCGGCGCCGGCAAGACGACGCTGCTCAACCGGCTGCTCAAGGATCCGGCGCTGGCCGATACGGCGGTGATCATCAACGAGTTCGGCGAGGTGGCGATCGACCATCTGCTGGTTGAGCAGTCTTCCGACGGCATCATCCAGCTGTCGGACGGCTGCCTGTGCTGCACGGTGCGCGGCGAACTGGTCGACACGCTGGCCGATCTGGTCGACCGGCTGCAGACCGGCCGCATCGCCCGTCTGGCCCGCGTCATCGTCGAAACCACCGGCCTTGCCGACCCGGCGCCGGTGCTGCAGTCGATCATGGCGCATCCGGCGCTGATCCAGGCCTTCCGGCTCGACGGCGTCATCACTCTGGTCGATGCCGTCAACGGCAACGCCACGCTCGACGCCCATGTCGAGGCGGTGAATCAGGCTGCCGTCGCCGATCGCATCGTGCTCAGCAAAGCCGATCTGGTCGCCGATCCCAATGAGTTGGAAATGCTTCGGGCGCGCCTGCGGCAGATCAATCCGGGCGCCGAACTGCTCGATGCCGGCGACACGGAGACAGGCGTGGCGGCGCTGTTCGACTGCGGCCTTTACAACCCGGCAACCAAATCCGCCGATGTGCGGCGCTGGCTGGGCGAGGAAGCGGCGCGCGATCACGACCACCACCATCATGATGGGCATGATCATGCACATGGCCATGACTACGGTCATCGCCACGATCAGCGCGTGCGTTCCTATTCGCTGGTGCATGACGGCCCGGTGCCGTTTTCGGCGATCGAGATGTTCCTCGACCTGCTGCGCTCGACCCATGGCGAGCGCCTGCTGCGCATGAAAGGCGTTATCGAGTTGCAGGAGGACCCGTTGCGACCGCTGGTGATCCATGGCGTGCAGAAGATTCTGCATCCGCCGGTGCAATTGCCGTCCTGGCCGGATGGCCAACGCGGCACGCGGCTGGTGCTGATCACGCTCGATATGCCCGAAGATTATATTCGCAGGCTGTTCGCCGCCTTCACCAACCGGCCGTCGATCGACACGCCCGACCGCGCCGCGCTGGAAAACAACCCGCTGGCGATTGCCGGGCGTTGAACTCTACGATTGCTGTTCGCCGCGCTCGATCAGAAAGCGATGGCCGCCGGAGACCGCCGCCGTTTCAATCAACTGGTGGCCGCTCTCCGAACAGAATGCCGGAATGTCGATGACGGCGAGCGGGTCCGTGGTTTCGAGCCACAGCCGGCTGCCCGGTTGCATCCCGGCCAAGCGCTTCTTGGCCTTGAGCACGGGCAAGGGGCAGTTCAGCCCCTTGAGGTCATAAATAGCGGCGCGATCATCCACGGGCGAAATCAACCGCCGAACATGCCGAGCAGCTTGTTCTTCAGCTTCGTCACGCGGCTCTCGTCGGCACTCGCCGCTTGCGTCTCAGCCATCGGTGCCGCTTCCGAAGGGGCCGCGATGGTCGCGGTGGCGACAGGGGCTTCCTTGGCGGCCTTTTCGGCCTCCTTTTCGGCCAGAGCCTGAGCCTTGGCGGCTTCCTTGGCTTGCTTGGCCGCCTCTATGGCGGCCAGCCTCTGCTCCTCGGCCTTCTGCTTGGCCGCCTTTTCGGCGTCGAGGGCCGCCATCTTGCGGCCAGCGGGCGAATCGATGCGGCCCATGCGTGCCGTCTCGGTGACCGAGCCGTCATTGTTGAGCGACGGCGGATCGATCGGCACGCGTTCGCCGCGTGCGCGGCGCTTGGACCAGTCGGAGACGATGCTGGCTTCCTTGATACCGGCGATGGTCGGCTTGGGCGCCGGCACGCTGGCCTTGACCGCGCCGCTGAATGCCGCGTCGTAGGTGCTCATGTAGGAATTGTAGGCGCTCTTCAGCGAATCAGGCTGCGTCGTCGCCGGGCAAGCGCCGGTCGGGTCGAATGTCTGACCGTCGGCGGCAACCTGGTTGAAGACATAACGCTTCTCGCAGACATCGACCTTCGGCGGCACCTTGGTGATCTCGAAATTGTCGTAGCCGACCTTCAGCATCTTCCAGAAGTCGTAATTGGGGTCGTTGCGGTAGCGCGCCATGTTGGCGGCAGTCATGCGGAACGGAAACGCCTGGATCTGGAACTCGGTCTGGCCGCCCTGGAAAGCATCGCGGCCGAAGGCATAGATCTGCTCGATCTGCGCATCGGTCATCGAATAGCAGCCCGACGACGAACAGGCGCCGTGCACCATCAAATTGGAGCCGGTACGGCCATTGGCGCGGTCATAGGCGTTGGGATAGCCGATGTTGAAGGACAAATGGTAGTTCGAGCGCGGATTCATCTGCGCCGGGCGCACCGTGTAGAAGCCTTCCGGCGCCTGGCGGTCGCCTTCTGTGTATTTCGGCCCGAGCTTGCCCGACCATTTGCAGATGTCGTAGCTGGCGACCATGTCGTAGCGGCCGTTGGTCTTGGCCTTCCAGATCTCGAGCTTGCCTTCTTCCTTGAAGATACGAGCCATCACCGACGAGGTGCGGACCATGCCCTTGGCTCTCATGTCGGCGAGGATCTTGTCGGGCAGCGGCTTGTTGGCCTCCGGCGCGAAATCCTTCATCGACGAATTGTTGCAGCCGGCAACGCCGAGGGCGGCGATCAGGATTCCGGTGCGGGCAAGCTTGATAAACATGGCTGCGGATATCGTCTTTTCTCTGGCGCCAGGACGTTTCCTGCCCCGGCTGCTGCACTGCGCATCGACGGACCCTAAGCCCGTTAACCCTAACAAATTCCTTACCGCAAGTGCCGACGCATCCCCCTGCGGCAGTCTCATTGAGCCGAATGCAGCGGCATTTTTGTGGCAAAAATGCTCCGCTCCGCCACATTGTGGCCGCCAAGGCTGCATGCGGTCAGAGACTGCGGCCCATGGCCAGGTATTTTTCGCGGCGCTGCTCGCGGAAATCGGTGTTGGCGCCGGCAAAGTCCTTCATCGTCCTGGCGATGAGGTCTCCGGTCGCGCCGATCACGGTTTCGGCGCCGCGATGCGCGCCGCCGAGCGGCTCGGGGATAATGGCGTCGATGATCTTCAGCTCCAGAAGGTCCTGCGCGGTGATCTTCATGTTGGTTGCCGCATCCTTCGATCGCGTCGTGTCGCGCCACAGGATAGAGGCGGCGCCTTCCGGCGAAATCACCGAATAGATGGCGTGTTCGAGCATGTAGACGCGGTTGGCGGTGGCGATGGCAATGGCTCCGCCCGAACCACCTTCGCCGATAACCACCGAGATCGACGGTACTTTCAGGCCGAGGCAGGTCGAGGTTGAACGGGCGATAGCCTCCGCCTGGCCGCGCTCTTCAGCGTTGACACCGGGATAGGCGCCAGCCGTGTCGACCAGCGTCAGCAGCGGGATCTTGAAGCGGTCGGCCAGTTCCATCAGCCGTACCGCCTTGCGGTAGCCCTCCGGGCGAACCGATCCGAAATTGTGCTTCAGGCGGCTGGCTGTGTCGGAACCTTTTTCCTGGCCGATGATGGCAATGGGTTCGCCGCGGAAACGGGCGAAACCGCCGACGATCGCCTGGTCCTCACCGAAATTGCGGTCGCCGGCCAGCGGCGTGAAATCGGTGAACAGGCCCTTGATATAGTCGACGCAATGCGGCCTGTCGGGATGGCGCGCCACCTGCACCTTCTGCCACGGCGTCAGCGCCTTGTAGGCGTCGCGCAGCGCGTCGCGGGAGCGCTTCTCGAGACGGCTGATCTCGTCGCCGACATCGACCGCCTCGCCGTTCTCGGCAAGCTTCTTCAGCTCGAGGATCTTGCCCTCGAGGTCCTGCACCGGCTTTTCGAAATCGAGGTAGTTGTACATGCGTGAGCGGACCGATACGTCGGAAGGCAATGGCTGACGGAACCCTTGAATCCAAGGCTCCGGGCGGTGAAATGTCGTCCTCACATAGCGATATGAGGCCTAGTCGGCAAGCGGATGATGATCGTTGACCAGCCGCACCAGCCGCTCTTCCAGCACATGGGTGTAAATCTGTGTCGTCGATATGTCGGCATGGCCAAGCAATTGCTGCACGACCCTGAGATCGGCGCCGTTCTGCAGGAGATGGCTGGCGAAAGCATGGCGCAGTACATGCGGCGAGATCTTCGCCGAGGCGATGCCGGCCCTTGCCGCCAGCCCCTTCAGGTCACGCGCGAAGACCTGGCGCGAGAGATAGCCGCTGTCGGAGGCGGCCGGAAACAGGAACGGACTGTCGGCAAAGGCGGGCACCCTGGCGCGGGCGGCAAGCCAGGTCTTCATCGCCGTGCGCGCCTTGGCGGAGAGCGGCACCATGCGCTCCTTGTCGCCCTTGCCGCGCACCATGAAGAAACGGTCGTCGCGCTGCGCCACCGTCACCGGCAGGCCGACCAGCTCCGAAACGCGCAGGCCGGTGGCGTAAAGCACCTCGACCAGCGCATGCAGGCGCAGTGACGCCAGACTGTCCCCATCGCCCGACGAGACACCGCCGGCCTCAAGCGCCGCACGGTCGATCAGCCGGCCGGTGTCGGCCTCGCTCATCGTCTTGGGCAGCGGGCGGCCCTTTCTCGGACTGTCCAGCGTGCCGGTCGGGTCATCGCCGCGCAGGCCTTCGGCGTAGAGGAATTTGAAGAACTGGCGGATCGCCGACAGTTTGCGCGCCTGCGAGGTGGCTGCAAAGCCGCGGGCGGCAATGTCGTCGAGATAGGCGCGGATATCGGCGGCGGCGGCACCGGCCAGCCCGCCATCGATCGCGCCAGAAGCGTCCTCGAGGTCGCGGCGGTAGGAGGAAAGCGTGTTTTCGGCCGCGCCCCGCTCGGCGCTCATCATTTCCAGAAAGGCTTCGATGCGGGCGGCGCTGTTCATTCAATTTTCTTCGGGTTCAGCTTTTCTTGGGGTTCAGCTTTTCCGGAGGGATGCGCACGCTCATTTCCCCCTTCTTTGGCTCGACGAACATCACCAGTGCGAACATCGTACCATAGGCAATGCCAGCCAGAATCGCTGTTACCACGACAAAGCGAAACAGTGTCGGCATCAATTTTCGCCCGTCTTCTTGTTCTGCATTTCCAAACCCTGTCCCCTTATGGGACGCCAATCCGGCCAATTCAAGGAAGAAGCTGGGGCCTGTTAGCAACTTCTCATGCAGACCCTGCCGGTCCATATCGGGTTCAAGGCACTTGCCACGCTTGACGCAAACGGGCTTTTCATGTCGATACGCCGGCAAAGAGGGCCTTCGAACAATCCAATGAACGCGCTGCCAGCAAATCCTCCAGACGAGACCCACGCCGCGTTGCTTGGCCGGCTGGGCAGCCGTTCCGTCGTCTTCGTCGGACTGATGGGCGCCGGCAAGACGGCGATTGGCCGCAAGGTGGCGACGATGCTGGCGCTGCCCTTCATCGACAGCGACCAGGAGATCGAAAGCGTCTCGCGCATGACCGTTCCGGAACTTTTCGAGCGCTATGGCGAGACCGAATTCCGGGCGCTGGAGCAACGCGTCATCCTGCGCGTGCTGGAAAACGGCCCGCAGGTGCTGTCGACCGGCGGCGGCGCCTTCATGAACGCGCAGACGCGCGAGGCGATTGCAGCGCACGGCGTGTCGGTATGGCTGAAGGCCGAGCTCGACCTTCTGATGGACCGCGTCTCCAAGAAGCAGAACCGGCCGCTCCTGAAAAGCGCCGACCCGCGCGCCGTGCTGGAGCGACTGATGGGCGAGCGCTATCCGATCTACGCGACATCGGACGTCACCGTGCCGACCCGCGACGACCGCAAGGAAGTCATCGCGACCGAGGTGGTGGACGCGCTGTGCCGGCATTTCGGCATCGATGAGACGACGGCGGCGGGCGAGGTGGAATCGTGAGCATCGCACCCGTTGTCGTCGAAGTAGGCCTTGGCGATCGGACCTATGACATTCTGATCGGCTCGGGGTTGTTGGCCCGCGCGGGCGCGGAGATTGCGCGCCGGCTGCCGGGCACGCGCGCCGCGGTCGTCACCGACGCCAATGTCGCGGCAGCGCATCTCGCTGCCCTTCAGGCCAGCCTCGAAACGGGCGGCATCCAGACCGCCGTGATCACGTTGCCGCCCGGCGAGAAGACCAAGAGTTTTGCTCATCTCGAAGAGGTGGTCGACGGTGTGCTGGCTGCGAAACTGGAGCGCGGCGACATCGTCATCGCCTTCGGCGGCGGCGTTATTGGCGACCTTGCCGGCTTTGCCGCCGGCATTGTGCGGCGCGGGATGAATTTCGTGCAGATCCCGACCTCGCTGCTGGCTCAGGTCGATTCCTCGGTCGGCGGCAAGACCGGCATCAACAGCCCACGCGGCAAGAACCTTGTCGGCGTCTTCCATCAGCCGAAACTGGTGTTGGCCGACACCGGGGTGCTCGACACGCTGCCGATCCGCGAATTCCGCGCCGGCTATGCCGAACTCGCCAAATACGGGCTCATCAACCGGCCGGAATTTTTCGCCTGGCTGGAAGAGAACTGGGCAAAGGTGTTCGCCGGCGGGCCGGAGAGGACGCAGGCGATTGCCGAAGCCTGCCGCGCCAAGGCGGACGTGGTTGCGCGCGACGAATTCGAGACCGGCGACCGCGCGTTGCTCAATCTCGGCCACACATTCGGCCACGCGCTGGAAGCCGCCACCCAATATGACGGAAGCCGCCTCGTCCATGGCGAAGGCGTCGCAATCGGCATGGCGCTGGCCTACCGGTTCTCGTCACGGCTCAATCTGGCCAGCCCCGACGATGCCGCGCGCGTCGAGTCGCATCTGCGCGCCGTCGGCCTGCCTTGGCGGATAGCCGACATCCCGGGCGAATTGCCTGACGCCGAGGCTCTGCTGGCCTTCATCACCCAGGACAAGAAGGTGTCACGCGGCGCGCTGACCTTCATCCTGACGCGCGGCATCGGCCAGGCTTTCATTGCCAAAGATGTTCCGGCATCGGAAGTGCTGTCGTTTCTGACAGAAAACCATCCTGACCAGCAGAAGATGCGGCCGAGATGACCAACGAGCCCGGCTGGATCGTCGTTGCCGTCCTTGCCATCCTCATCGCGCTGCTCGTTGCCGTGCGCACGCGCCTGCTTGCCATGTTCGGATACGAGCTTTCGCGCATCGAGCCGCAGCGTTCCAGCCAGGACGAATTGCGCGGTGCGGTCGACGATTTCCGCCGCGACGGCCAAGTGGTGCGCGAGGATCGCGACCGCGTCGGCGGGCTGTTCGATCTCGCCGAGCTGGAAGTCTCCGACGTCATGGTCCACCGCACCAACATGCGCTCGGTCAATGCGGACAATGCGCCGGAAGCGGTGGTGCGCGAGATTTTGCAAAGCCCGCACACCCGCATGCCGCTGTGGAAAGGCTCGCTCGACAACATCGTCGGCGTGCTGCATGCAAAGGATCTGCTGCGCGCCTTGAACGAAGTCGGCAACGATTTCTCCCGGATCGACGTGATGAAGATCGCCTCGAAACCCTGGTTCGTGCCCGACACCACGACCTTGCAGGAACAGCTCAACGCCTTCCTTCGCCGCAAGGCGCATTTCGCCGTCGTGGTCGACGAATATGGCGAGGTCGAAGGGCTGGTGACGCTGGAGGACATTATCGAGGAGATCGTCGGCGAGATCGCCGACGAGCATGATGTCGACATACAGGGCGTCAAGCAGGAGGCCGACGGCTCCGTCGTCGTCGACGGTACGGTGCCCATCCGTGACCTCAACCGGGCTCTCGACTGGAACCTGCCGGATGAGGAGGCCACCACCATTGCCGGCCTCGTCATCCACGAGACGCAATCGATCCCCGAGGAGAAGCAGGCTTTTACGTTCCACGGCAAGCGCTTCGTCGTCATGAAACGCGACAAGAACCGGATCGCAAGGCTGAGGATCAGGCCAGCCGGCGACACCTGATACGCGCAGGGAGGCCGGGGCACGTCATCCGGCGATCTGGCTGGTCGAGCGTTCGTGGATCGTCGCGCCGGTCTCGGCATCTATGGCCGCCAAGCTGACTTCATAGCCCCAAAGCCTGCGAATGTGACGAAGCGTGGCGTCGCGGCTGGCATCCTCGAGAAGGATGCCGTCATTGACCTTGTGCTGCAGCCGCAAATGGCGGTCGCCGAGCAGATCGACATCCACCACCTGAATGTCCGGCCGGTTCGCGCCGAGATCGTAACTGTTGGCGAGCGCGTCGCGTATCTTGCGGTAGCCGCGCTCGTCGTGGATCGAGGTGACCTGACAATGCGGTTGGTCGGCAGCGTCGCCGAGCACAAAAAACCGCCATTTCCGGATCATGGCCGGACTGAGGTACTGGCGGATAAACGATTCGTCGCGATGATCGGCCCATGCGTCAAGCAGGACCTCGCGCCAGTTGCCCTGGCCGGCGATGTCGGGAAACCAATCGCGGTCCTCGGCCGTGGGTTTGGTCGAGATGCGCTGAATGTCCTGCATCATGTCGAGGCCGAGAGCATAGGGGTTGATGCCTGAAAAGCGCGGATCGTCGAAGGCCGGCTGAAAGACCACGTTGGAATGATTGCGCAGGATTTCGAGCATGGCGCCTTCGCTGATCTGGCCGCGGTCGAACAGCATGTTCATCAGCGTATAGTGCACGAAAGTGGCACAGCCTTCGTTCATCACCTGTGTTTGCCGTTGCGGGTAAAAATATTGCGCGATGACGCGGACGATCCTGATGATCTCACGCTGCCAGGGCTCCAGGACCGGGCTGTTCTTTTCCAGGAAATAGAGCAGGTTTTCCTCAGGCAGGTTGAGCGATTTCTTCCGCTCCGGGTCCTGGCCCTTTTCGTTGGTCGCTTGCTGGGAAGGCGGCAGCGTACGCCACAAGTCGTTGTAGGAGCGCTCCTCGTATTCGAGACGCTCGCGAATTCCTTCGCGTTGCCGTTCGGACGACAGCCTCGGCGGCCGGTGATAGCGAAACACGCCCTGATCCATCAGCGCGTGAGCGGAATCGAGAACAGCCTCGACGGCGGCGAGGCCGTGCCGCTCCTCGCAACGGACTATGTAGCCCTTGGCGAAGTCCAGGTAGCCGAGGATCGCACCCGCATCCGTCCACTGTTTGAACAGCTGATTGTTCTTGAAGAAATGATTGTGCCCGAGCGCTGCATGGGCCGTCACCAAGGCCTGCAGGGCCATGGTGTTTTCCTCCATCAGATAGACGATGCAGGGATTGGAATTGATGACCAGTTCATAGGCAAGCCCTCGCCCGCCTTTGCGATAGAGCAGATCCTGGTGGAGGAAATGTTTGCCGAAAGACCAGTGACGGTACATCAATGGCATGCCGATGGACGAATAGGCGTCGAGCATTTGTTGCGACGAGATGATCTCCATCTGAACGGGATAGGTGTCCAGATGAAGCTCTTCGACCGCAAGTGCCTCGATCGCGTCATAGGCCCGCGACAATGTTTTGAAATCCCAGTCTGACCCTGAGAAAAGCAGACTGGATTTGCTCGCTTGTCTGGCCATCGGGAACCCTCACGCTCTCTTGAGGGAGGCCGGCTGCCTGCCGAAGAGCTGGCGAAAGACCGGGTAGATATCGGCGGGTGTGGCGATGCGGCTCATCTGGAAGTTCGGCCACTTCTGGTCGATGGCGTTATAGGCACGCCACAGCGACGTCCCGTTTTCGGTCGAGCCGAAAATATGGGCTTCACGCTCGTCGATGATCTCGACATAGGCAAAATATTGGCACAGCCGCATGAGTTCGCCGTTGAGCAGCGAAATGCATCGCTCTGAATCGCCGGCGAAATTGTCGCCGTCCGAGGCCTGGGCGGCATAGATGTTCCAGTCGTGGGCCGGGTAACGGCTGGCGATAATACGGTGCATTTCCTCCAGCGCGGTGGAAACGACGGTGCCGCCGCTTTGGGTGTTGTAGAAAAATGTCTCCTCGTCGACCTCCTGAGCCAGGTGCGTGTGGCGGATGAAGACAATCTCGATGCGGTCGTAGCGTCGTTTCAAGAACAGGTGCAGCAGCACGAAGAAACGCTTGGCCAGATCCTTCTCGCGCTCGCCCATGGACCCGGACACGTCCATCAGACAGAACATGACGGCATTGGCGTTCGGCACCGGCCGGGAATCGAAGCGGTTGAAGCGGATGTCGACCGGATCGACATAGGCAATCCGGCGGCGGCGTCGTTCCAGCCGGTCAAGCTCTTCGCGCAATGCCGCGATACGCTGGCGCGCGTCGACGCTGGATGGCGCCGACTCGAGCGAGGCGATTTCCTCGAGGAGGACATCCAGTTCGACCTGCTTGGGGCGCCTCAGCGCAATGCGGCGGCCGTGGCTGTTGCGCATCGTGCGGCCGACATTGATGTTGGTCGGCGAACCGGTGGCGGCGAAGCCGGCTCTGCGCGGCTTGAAGGCAAGGATCTCCTTGAGGTTGAGCTTGACCATGTCCGGGAGCTCGAGATCCTCGAAGAACAGATCGAGCACTTCCTCGCGCGACAGTACGAAACGAAAGTCGTCCTCTGATGCCTTGTTTCCCGGGGACGATGCTCCCCCGCCGCCTCCGCCGGGCTTGGGGATCAGGTCTCCGGCGGAGAAATGCCTGTTGCCCGGCAAGATGTGCTGACGCCTGCCGGTGTCGCCGGCGTTGTTGAAGCTCGGCTCGCTTGTGCCTCTTTCGGGCATGCGCACGGCGTGCTCGGAATCCGCGTCGGCAATCCTGCCGGTGCGGATCTGGTCGCGTATGCTCCGCTTCAATTCCTCGCGCGCGCGTCGGAGGAAGCGCTGGCGATTGCCGAGACTCTTGTCTTTCGGGTTCAGGCGGCGGTCGATGAAGATCGGCATGGAACCATCCGGGTTCTCTAACCCGCCCTGTTCACCCGCATGTACCAGTCCACAAGGCGACGAACCTGCCGCTCGGTGTAGCCGCGCTCGACCATCCGCTGCACGAATTCATTGTGCCGCTTTTCCGTGACGCTGTCCTGCTTGGAGCCGAAACTGATCACCGGCAGGAGGTCCTCGACCTGGCCGAACATGCGTTTCTCGATGACTTCCCGCAGCTTTTCGTAACTTGTCCACGCCGGGTTGCGGCCATGGTTTCTTGCACGGGCGCGCAGCGTGAATTTCACCACCTCGTTGCGGAAGTCCTTGGGATTGGCGATGCCGGCCGGTTTTTCGACCTGCGAAAGCTCGTTGTCCAAAACCTCGCGGTTGAGGATCTGGCCGGTGTCGGGATCCTTGTAGTCCTGGTCTTCGATCCAGGCGTCGGCATAGGCGATGTAGCGGTCGAAAAGATTCTGGCCGTACTCGCTGTACGATTCCAGATAGGCTTTCTGGATCTCATGGCCGATGAATTCGGCATACCGCGCGGCCAGCTCGGACTTGATGAACTCCAGATAGGCGGCTTCCGTCTCCTTCGGAAACTGTTCGCGCTTGATTGCCTCCTCCAGGATGTACATGAGATGCACGGGGTCGGCGGCCACCTCTTCGGTGTCATAGTTGAAGGTCTGCGACAGGATCTTGAAGGCAAAGCGCGTGCTGACGCCGGCCATGCCCTCGTCGACGCCCGCGGCGTCCCGATATTCCTGAACCGACTTGGCCTTGGGGTCGACTTCCTTGAGGTTCTCGCCATCATAGGCGCGCATCTTGGTGTAGAGCGGCGAATTGTCGTGCTCGGCCAACCGGGTCGAGACGGTAAACCGGCTGAGGATGTCCAGCACCTCTGGAGCGCAGGGACTGGCGGCCAATTCGCTCTCCCGCAGCAGTTTCTCGTAGATCTGCCGCTCTTCGGTTATCCGCAGGCAATACGGCACCTTGACCACGAGGATGCGATCGAGAAAAGCCTCATTGTTCTTGTTGTTCTTGAACTGCAGCCATTCCGACTCGTTGGAATGAGCCACGATGATCCCCTGATAGGGAAAGGCGCCGAAATTTTCGGTGCCGTTGTAGCTGCCTTCCTGGGTGGCGGTCAGCAGCGGATGCAGGACCTTGATAGGCGCCTTGAACATTTCGACGAATTCAAGCAGGCCCTGGGTGGTCCGGTTCAGTCCGCCACTATAGGAATAGGCGTCCGGATCGGATTGGCTGAAATTTTCCAATTGCCGGATATCTACCTTGCCAACCAGGGCCGAAACGTCCTGATTGTTCTCGTCGCCGGGTTCGGTCTTGGCGATGCCGATCTGGCGCAGTCGCGAAGGCATCAGCTTGACGACGCTGAACTTGGAAATGTCGCCGGAAAGTTCGTCGAGGCGCTTGGCCGCCCATGGCGAAATGAGTCCGTTCAACCGGCGTCGGGCAATGCCGTATTTTTCCTCCAGCAGGTCGCCCATGCGATCAGGATGGAAAAGACCAAGCGGCGATTCGAAAACCGGGCTGACCTGGTTGCCGACCTTCAGCGTATAGATCGGGCGCTGTTCCATCAACTTCTTCAGCCGCTCGGCAAGGGAGGATTTGCCGCCGCCCACCGGGCCGAGCAAATAGAGGATTTGCTTGCGCTCCTCGAGCCCCTGCGACGCATAGCGAAAATAGCCGGCGATGCGCTCGATTGTGTCCTCCATGCCATAGAAATCGGCAAAGGAAGGATACACTTTCAGGGTCCGGTTGGAGAAAATGCGGCCGAGCCGCTCATCCTTGCTGGTGTCGACCAGGTTCGGCTCGCCGATCGCCTCGACCATCCGTTCAGGCGCTGAGGCATACATCGACTTGTCCTCGCGGCAGGCAAGGAGATATTGCTGGATGCTGATCTCTTCCTGCGTCGCGTTGGTGTAAATTTCCGAAAACAGATCGAAGACGTCAGACTGGTTCTCTCGCATGATGCTTTTGCCCTCGGAGCCGCTGTGGCTTCCATTCGGCTCACCTCGCATTCAACTGTCGGGGGGTACCGTTTGTTCCCTTCATGTGAAGAGGTGGCTACGATCATAAGGATTTGAGGCCACTCCGGGATCAAGGCGCTCGGTGCGGAGCGGTATTCAGCGCGGGTAGCGGGTGTGTGGCGAATCCCTGACTGGACGGCTGGGGCCGCCGCGTGCAGTCTTGCCTCGTCAGGAGACAGTGATGATCGATCGACGAAGCCTGATCATGGCCTCGGTGGCGGCGATGCTGCCATTGGAAGCATCGGCCGCGTCGGAAACACGCCGACCCACGCCAAAAACCTTAGACTACGGGCCGGCCAAGCTCGACATCTATGCGCCCGATGGTGCAATGGACCTGCCGGTCGTGTTTTTCGTTCATGGCGGCACCTGGCAGTTTGGCAAACGCAGTCAGGTCGACGCCAAACCGGCCTTCCTGCTCGCCAACGGCTTCTGCTTCGTCTCTATCGATTACCGCATGTTGCCGCAGGCCGATGTCGCCACCCAGGCCGGTGACGTCGAAAAGGCCTACGCCTACATCAGGGCCAACATCGCCCGGCATGGCGGCGATCCCAACCGCATCGTCGGCATGGGCCATTCGGCCGGCTGCCATCTGATTGCGCTGACCGGCATGCGCGGCGGGTTGCCCGGCATAGCTGCGCTCATTCTCGACGATACCAGGGCCTATGATCTTGCAGCACTTGCCAAGAAGGGCGGCATGGTGCGGGCCTATGCCCGCGTCTTTTCCGATCCCGCGCAATGGGCGGCACTGTCGCCGGCCAGCCATGTCGACGGCCGCAGGCACCCGCCGACTTTCATTGCCTATTCGCGCGCCCCTGGCCGCGGCGAGGACTCCAAGGCCTTTGCCGAGCGCCTGCGCGCGACCGGCACCAAGGTCACGCTGTTCGACGGCAGCGCCTACACGCATATGTCGATCAATCGGGATTTCGGCGAGGATGGCGACGCGCTGACCGCGGCCGCTCTGGCATTCCTGAAATCGACGGTTGGCTGATCTTTACGGCACTGGATCAGATCAAAAGTGGCGGCGGGACATTGCTGTGCGGGCGCGCCAGGGTGCAAGTGCTCTTCGATCGTGAGCGGGAGGGAATTGCATGAACGGTGCCGATGTCCTGTGTGACGTGCTTCTGGCCAACGATGTGACGGTCTGCTTCGCCAATCCCGGCACCTCCGAAATGCACTTCGTTGCAGCACTTGACCGCAAGCCGAAAATGCGTTGCGTGCTCGGGCTGTTCGAGGGGGTGGTGACCGGGGCCGCCGATGGCTATGCGCGGATGACCGATCGGCCGGCCGCGACGCTGCTGCATACCGGTCCCGGCCTGGCCAACGGACTCGCCAACATGCACAATGCCCGGCGTGCCTTCAGCCCGATGATCAACATCGTCGGCGACCACGCCTCTTACCATCTGCCGCTCGATGCCCCGCTCACCAGCGATATCGAAAGCCTTGCGGCGCCGATGTCCAACTGGGTCGGCCGCGTCAAGGGCCCGGCCGATATCGCGCCGGCAGCTGAAGCAGCCTTTCGCGCCTCGCTGACACCACCCGGCGTCGCGACGATGATCCTGCCGGCGGATGCCGCCTGGGGCGAAGTCGACGCGGTTTCGGTCGGCAAGGTGAAGCTGGTGCCAGCGCCGGCCGTCGATATGGACGCCGTGCGCAAGGTCGCCGCGGCGATCCGTGCCGCTCCGGGCCGGGCAGGCATGATCGTTCGCGGAAAGGCCGCACGCGCCGATGCGCTCGCCATCGCCGGGCAAATCTCGACGGGCAGCGACGTCCGGCTGTTCGGCGAGGTTCTGATCGCACGGATGCAACGCGGGCGCGGGCGTGTCGCGCCGGCCCGCATCCCCTATCCGGTCGACGCGGCGATGGCTGTGCTCAGGGATGTCGATGTTCTGATCCTGGTCGGCGCGAAGGAGCCGGTTGCCTTCTTCGCCTATCCGGGAAAACCGGGACGGCTCGTTCGGGAAGGCTGCGAGGTGCTGACACTGGCCGCCCATGGCGAAGATCTGCATGCGGCGCTGGAGGCGCTTCGCGGCGAACTTGGCATCAAGCCGCCGAAACGACAGGTCGTCGCGGCCGCTTTTCCCGACGAGGCAACGCCGAGCGGCAAGCTGACGGAAGATGCGATCGCGCTGTCGGTGGCGCGCAAACTGCCGGCCGATGCGATCATTTGCGATGAAGCGGTCACCTCGGCCAGGCGTTTCTTCGCGCTGTCGGCCTTTGCAGCGCCGCACGACTACATGATGGGCACGGGCGGATCGATCGGCGGCGGCATCCCGATGGCGACCGGGGCGGCAATCGCCTGTCCGGACCGCAAGGTGATCAATCTCGAGGCCGATGGCAGCGGGATGTACACGGTGCAGGGATTGTGGACGCAGGCGCGGGAAAAGCTCGACGTGGTGACGATCGTGTTTTCCAACCGAACCTATGCGATCCTGCATGGCGAGATGAAGAATGTCGGCGTCGGCGCCATCGGCGAGAACGCCAGGCGCATGCTCGACCTCGACTATCCCTCGCTCGACTGGGTGTCGCTGGCCAAAGGCATGGGCGTGGAGGCGGCCCGCGCCGATACGTGCGAGCGCTTCGAGGCGCTGCTGGACAGCGCGCTGTCACGGCGCGGGCCGTTCCTCATCGAAGCGGTGCTCTGAGCGCGGCGAAAAACGATAGGCGGAACCGAGCTACCAGCGGGTCTTTTCGCCGGGAGCCGCCGGTTCGATCGCCAGCGCGTGCACGCCGGCCTTCAATTCATCGGCAAGCAATTCATTGACGGCGCGGTGACGGTCGATGCGGCTCATGCCGGCAAAGGCAGAAGCGACGACGCGGACGCGAAAATGCGTCTCGCCGGTGCCGTCGTAAGTGCCGTTGTGGTCGGAGCCGTGATGGTGGTGACCGGCATGGAGATGGCTCTCGTTGATGATAACCAGCCTGTCCGGCGAAAATGCCTTATTGAGCTTGTCTTCCATGGTCGCCTCTATGGACATCGCCATCTCCCTTCACCAAATATCGCTGGCGTCTCGGCCTGGAAACCGAAAATCGGTTTCGCGAGGGGCCGCCGCCGTGCAACAAAATCCGCCATTCGCCTGCTTTATGCCGCGATTCAGCGGTTAGGGCGATGATCGCGAAAATGTCAATTCTTGTTTCGCATCTGCGAACGCCCCATAAATGGGTAAGATGAAGCCGTACCCCAAATATTTCGAGAAGATTCGCGTCCGCCCCGACAAGGACGCGGAGCTGAAGTCGCACTCGCCGATCTGCCAGTGGGACGGCTGCAAGGAAGCGGGCACCCATCGTGCGCCGGTCGGGCGCATGAAGGAGGGCGAGTATTTCCATTTCTGCTTCGATCATGTGCGCGAGTACAACAAGGGCTTCAACTACTTTTCCGGCGTGCCGGACACCGAGGTCGCGCGCTTCCAGAAGGAAGCCATGACCGGGCACCGGCCGACCTGGAAGATGGGCGCCAACGGGGCCTCGACGCGGTCGTCGCCCGATATGGCCCAGATGCGTTCCGGCCGGGCCGGCTACTATAACCGCATGCGCGACCCGTTCGACCTGTTCAAGGGACCGAAGGATCCGCGCGAGGCGCGCGAGCGCAAGGCCAAGCCGCTTGAGGCCAAGGCGCTGGAAACGCTTGGCCTTGATACAAAGGCGACTGGCAAGGAGATCAAGGCGCGCTATAAGGAACTGGTGAAACAGCACCATCCGGATGCGAATGGTGGCGACAGAGGTTCGGAAGACCGGTTCCGCGATGTGCTGCAGGCGTATCGCGTGCTCAAACAGGCGGGCCTGTGCTGAGCGGCCATACGGTTCGTGTCGTTTTCCAACTTTCATAAGGTTGGAAAAGGCTCTAAGACCGCCCCCGGACAAAATCGATTGCCGGCGAAATCAGACGTTTCGCCCGTGGAGACGTTGAGAGATATGAACAAGGTCGATCGTGACATCGCCAACCTGCCCGACACGACGGTGTCGGTGAAGGAGAAATTCGGCTTCGAGTCCAAGATGGTGGTGCCGGCCTATTCGGTGACATCGGAGCATGTCCCCGACATCGACCCGGACTATCTCTTCGACAAGAACACGACGATGGCGATCCTTGCGGGCTTTGCCTACAACCGCCGCGTCATGGTGTCGGGCTATCACGGCACCGGCAAGTCGACCCATATCGAACAGGTTGCCGCCCGCCTTAACTGGCCTTGCGTGCGCGTCAACCTCGACAGCCATGTCAGCCGTATCGATCTCGTCGGCAAGGACGCGATCGTGGTCAAGGACGGCCTGCAGATCACCGAATTCCGCGACGGCATCCTGCCCTGGGCCTACCAGCACAATGTCGCGCTGTGCTTCGACGAGTACGACGCCGGCCGTCCGGATGTGATGTTCGTCATCCAGCGCGTGCTGGAATCGTCGGGCCGGCTGACGCTGCTCGACCAGAGCCGGGTCATCCGCCCGCATCCGGCCTTCCGGTTGTTCTCGACCGCCAACACGGTCGGCCTCGGCGACACCACTGGCCTCTATCACGGCACCCAGCAGATCAACCAGGCGCAGATGGACCGCTGGTCGATCGTCACCACGCTGAACTATTTGCCGCACGACAACGAAGTCGCCATCGTGCTGGCCAAGGCCAAGCACTATCGCGACAGCAAGGGCAAGGACATCGTCAACAAGATGGTGCGCGTCGCCGACATGACGCGTTCGGCCTTCATCAACGGCGATCTGTCGACCGTGATGAGCCCGCGCACCGTGATCACCTGGGCCGAGAATGCCGAGATATTCGGCAATATCGGCATGGCGTTCCGGCTGACCTTCCTCAACAAGTGCGATGAACTGGAACGCTCGGTGGTGGCCGAGTTCTACCAGCGCGCCTTTGGCGAGGATCTGCCCGAGAGCGCCGCCAACGTGGTGCTGGGCTAAGCAGAGTCTCGATGGCGGGTCCGGGCGACAACACGCGCAACAAGTCGAAGACGGGGTCTGAAGCCGACAGCTTCAAGCGCGCCGTCACCGTCTGCATGCGGGCCATTGCCGGCGACAAGGAGCTGGAGGTCGGCTTCGCCAAGGACCGGCCGGCGCTCGCCGGCAGCCGTGCGCGTCTGCCAGAATTGCCGAAGAAGGCGTCGAAGACCGATATCGCGATCACCCGCGGCCTCGGCGATTCCATGGCGCTGAAGCGCGCCTGCCACGATGTGCGCATCCACACCAAGCTGGCGCCGGAAGGCAAGGCGGCCCGCGCCATCTATGACGCGGTCGAACAGGCTCGCGTCGAGGCGATAGGCTCACGCGCCATGCAAGGCGTCGCCGACAATATCGGCTCGATGCTGGAGGACAAATACGCCAAGGCCAATCTCGTCGACGTCAAGGACAAGGCCGACGCGCCGATCGAGGAAGCACTCGCCCTGATGGTGCGCGAGAAGCTCACCGGCCGTCCGATCCCGAAAAGCGGCGAGCGGCTGGTCGAACTCTGGCGCCCTTGGGTCGAGGAAAAGGCCAAGGCCGATCTCGACGGGTTGTCGGCCAAGCTCGGCGACCAGCAGGCGTTCGCCCGGGTCGTGCGCGAGATGCTCGCCTCCATGGAAATGGCCGAGGAGCTCGGCGACGACCAGGAGACGGAAGATTCCGAGGACAATGACGACAACCAGCCGCAAGGCGAGGAGCAGAGCGAGGAGGGCGGCGAAGAGGATTCCGGCTCCGAGCAGTCGCAGTCCGAGGACGCCGAAGCTTCGGCCGATGACGAACAGTCGGCCGAGACCGAAGCCTCCGACGCCACCGCGGACGACCTGTCCGACGATGACGACGCCGATGCCGAAACGCCCGGCGAGGCGCGCCGCAACGACAATCCCTTCACCAATCTGCCGAAGGAAATCGACTACAAGGTCTTCACCACGGCTTTCGACGAGACGGTCGGGGCCGAGGAGCTGTGCGAAGAAGAAGAGCTCGACCGGCTGCGCGCCTTCCTCGACAAGCAGCTGGCCAATCTGTCCGGCGTCGTCGGGCGGTTGGCCAACCGGCTGCAGCGTCGCCTGATGGCACAACAGAACCGCTCCTGGGATTTCGACCTTGAAGAGGGTTACCTCGACCCGGCAAGGCTGGTGCGGGTCGTCATCGACCCGATGCAGCCACTGTCGTTCAAGCAGGAGCGCGACACCAAATTCCGCGACACGGTGGTGACGCTGGTGCTCGACAATTCCGGCTCGATGCGCGGCCGGCCGATCACGGTCGCGGCAACCTGCGCCGACATCTTGGCGCGCACGCTGGAGCGTTGCGGCGTCTCGGTCGAGATCCTTGGCTTCACCACACGGGCGTGGAAGGGCGGGCAGGCGCGCGAGAAATGGCTGAAGGACGGCAAGCCGCCGAATCCCGGCCGGCTCAACGATCTGCGCCACATCATCTACAAGTCCGCCGACCATCCGTGGCGGCGGGCACGGCGCAATCTCGGCCTAATGATGCGCGAAGGCCTGCTCAAGGAAAATATCGACGGCGAGGCGCTGCTGTGGGCGCACAACCGGCTGATCGCCCGGCCCGAGCAGCGCAAGATCCTGATGATGATCTCGGACGGGGCGCCGGTCGACGATTCGACGCTGTCGGTCAATCCGGGCAATTATCTCGAGCGCCATCTGCGCGCCGTCATCGAGCTGATCGAGACGCGTTCGCCGGTGGAACTGCTGGCCATCGGCATCGGCCACGACGTCACGCGCTACTACCGCCGGGCTGTCACCATCGTCGATGCCGAGGAACTGGCCGGCGCCATGACCGAGCAGCTGGCTTCGCTGTTCGCCGAGGAAAGCGCGAAGGATACGCGACGCGGCGGTGGTATGCGGCGCGCCGGATGATTTCCAGGCGCGGCGGCTTTCAGCAGACGCTTTTCGCCGCCGTCGCCCTGCTTTCCGGCGTGGCTTCGGCGGCAGCCGGTTCGGCCGACTCTAGTTCTGTCGAACCGGTCGAAATCTCGGCCCGCCCGATCACCGAATTCCACATTGGCCGTGCCGGCAAGCAGTTCGGCCCGTTCGAATTCGTCGGCGGGCTGGAGATGACCTCGCCGACACGCGATTTCGGCGCGCTGTCGGCCTTCCGCTTCCTGAAAGCCGGCGGTGACTTCATCGGCGTTGCCGACACCGGCTTCTGGTTCTTCGGCACGGTGGTCCGCGACGCGGAAAAGCGACCCTCCGGCATCCAGAATTTCCGCATGCAGCAGATGGTCGACCAGACCGGCCGGCCGATCGACAGGAAATGGGAGGTCGATGCGGAAGGTCTGGCGGTCAAGGACGGCATCGCCACCGTCGGCTTCGAGCGCAGCCACCGCGTCGCCCAGTTCAAGATCGACTCCAACGACATGAAGGCACCCTTCAAGCCGCTGGATTTCGCCGTTCCGGCCCGCGAGCTGCGTCAGAATCGCGGCTTCGAGACCGTCACCCACGCCAATGCCAACGGCCAGCATGAGGGCGGCCTAGTCGTGGTCTCCGAGAAGAGCCTGGACAAGGCCGGCAACATCTATGCCGCCATCATCGAAGGACCGCACAAGGGCATCTTCACCGTCAAACGCAATGGCGATTTCGACATCACCGACGGGGCCTTCCTGCCGGATGGCGATCTGTTGCTTCTGGAGCGCAGTTTCTCGATGGCCAGCGGCGTCAAGATGCGGCTGCGGCGCATCTATGGCGAAAGCGTCGAGAAGGGCGCGGTCGCCGACGGGCCGGTGCTGCTGGAGGCCGACATGGGCTACCAGATTGACAATATGGAAGGGCTCGACGTCTGGACCCGCGGCGACGGCGCGCTGATGGTGTCGCTGATCTCCGACGACAACCACTCGATCCTGCAGCGCAACCTCTATCTGGAATTCATTCTCCACCAGGATTGAGCCCGCCGGCTTTACGTCTTGGTGGCGATCCAGATGACATGGCGGGCGCCACGCTTGCCGTTGGCGCGCGTACTGACCTCTTCGACCCCGAAGCCTGCCTGCTTCAGCCGCCGCGTGAAGCCGATGTCGGGGCCTTGCGACCACACTGCCAGCACGCCGCCGGGTTTCAGGGCGCTGCGTGCGGCTGCGAGGCCTTGCACGCTGTAAAGTGCGTCGTTGGATTTGTGGACGATGCCTTCCGGGCCGTTGTCGACATCGAGCAGAATGGCGTCCCAGGCCGCGGGCCGCGACCGGATCAACCGCCCGACATCGGTTTCCTGGATGGTGACGCGAGGATCGTCGAGACAGCCGTCAAAGATTTCGGCCATCGGGCCACGTGCCCAGGCGACGACGGCGGGCACCAGTTCGGCGACGACTATTCCGGCATCATTGGCCAATTCTGTGAGTGCGGCGCGCAAGGTAAAACCCATGCCAAGCCCACCGATCAGGATTGTGGGCCGGCTATGGCCGGCAATCCGCTCGCAGGACAGTTTTGCCAGCGCTTCCTCGGAACCGCTGAGCCGGCTGTTCATCAGTTCGTTGGTGCCCAGCATGATCGAGAATTCGGTGCCGCGCCGCTTGAGGCGAAGTTCTTGTGCGCCATCCGGGATCTTGGCCGAATCGAGCTGGACCCACGGGATCATGATCTTTGTCCGACCATGATCTTTTCCGAAAACCGGGTCCCACTTTTCGGGATCATGGTTTAAGCCGCAACCGCCGGCTGGCTCCAGCGGGCCGCGAGCAGACGGTAGGGGATCAACGCCACCACGGCGATGATCAGCTTCACGCTGAGGTCGCCCAGCGCCCAGGAGATCCAACGCATCGCGTCGACATGGAAGATGCCCATCAAGGGTGCGTTTTCCAACGCAAAGCCGTCGTTGGGACCAGCGAAGGCGAAGGCGGCCGAGAACGCGACGGTGAAGAACACGGCGGTGTCGAACACCGACCCGACCAGCGTGCCGATGATCGGCGCGCGCCACCAGCTCTGCTGGCGCAGCCGGTTGAACACGGTGACATCGAGCAGTTGCGCGCTGAGGAACGCCGCTCCGGACGCGGCCGCGATACGCACCAGCCGGTCGGCGGCGGTCTCGAATTCGATCAGGCCATGGCGGAACAGGAAGGGCGGTACAAGGATCGAGCAGATCACCGCCGTCATGAAGCCGACAAAGACGATCCGGCGCGCCACAGTGGGTCCGTAGCGGCGGTTGGCAAGGTCGGTGACCAGGAACGAGAAAGGATAGGTGAAGGCGCCCCAGGTCAGCACGTCGGCCAGCGAGAGGCCGCCGATCTGGCCCTGCATCGGGAATTGCACGAGAATGTTCGATGCCACGACGACGAGCGCCATGGCGGCCACGAATGGCAAATACCGTGAGAAGGAAGTCATTTTTTTATCCTGGGTAATGGAACCAGCCAAGCACCATGCCCATGCGGGCGATGCTTGCCTTCGTATGTGGGCACCGGATTGCCAAAACCTTGCGGCTTCGATCCGATGCTCAGGCCAACAAGTGTTGGCCAGAGGCCAACAAGAGGTTGGCCAGGGCGGTCGTCCCCCGCCTTTGAACTGTTTTAAGCGGCAGCCTGTTCGGCGGTCTTCTTGGCGATCTGCTTTTTCAGCAAACGGGCGCGCTGCGACAATTCCTTGACGTCTGCCTTGGCCAGGAAGGCGTCGAGGCCGCCGCGATGTTCTACCGAACGCAGCGCGTTGGCCGAAATGCGCAGGCGCACGTTCTGGTTCAGCGCTTCCGAAATCAGCGTCACATTGACGAGGTTCGGCAGGAAGCGACGCTTGGTCTTGTTGTTGGCGTGGCTCACATTGTTGCCGGACATGACTGCCTTGGCAGTGAGTTCGCAGGTGCGGGACATTGTTCTAACCTTCAGTTCTCGGGGTCTGCCAAACACTCAAGCCCACGCCGGATGGCGCGCGGTTCTGGTCAGGCGGCCTTATGGAAAAAGTTGGCGTTCCATAGTTGCATTTCGCCGAGGCGTCAAGCTCCGGCTTGCCCAGCCCCTGCATTGCCCACGGCGCGCCCGGCATTTTCATATTAAGGCCGGAATTCATCCTATAAGCGGTTCCATAGGGACATGCCAGACCGGAGTTGCCCGCCTCCGGCCGAAAATCAAGGACCCGATCCCGCCATGCTTCGTTCGCCACATGCCCTTGTTGCCATGCTTGCCATAGCTTTGCCGTCCGCCGCGTCTGCTGCCTCGCCGCAGTCGTTCAAGGGCGAGTACACGGTGTCGTTTCTTGGTCTTTCGATAGCGAAATCAACGTTTTCCAGCCGCTATGAGAACGGCGCCTACGCGATCCAAGGCAGTGTCACCGCGGCCGGTCTCGCCAAGCTGTTCGACGACACGCGCGGCACGATCTCGTCCAAAGGCACGATTGCGGGCAAAAAGATGGTGCCGCAGGCATTCCGCGCCGACTACACCTCCGGCAAGAAGGCATCGGTGGTCGATATCCGCTTTGCCAATGGCAGGGTCACTTCGACGAAGGTCGTACCGGCACCAGGCAAACGCGACCCCAAGAACTGGGTACCGCTCGGTGCCGGCGACCTGGCATCGGTGCTCGATCCTATGGCCGCCACCGTCATTCATGCCGACAGTCTCGACCAGGTCTGCGGCCGCACGGTGAAGTTCTATGACGGCGAGATGCGTGCCGACCTGACGTTGACCTACGCGTCGAAAGGCACGATCTCGGTCCCGGGCTACAAGGGCGACACCGTCACCTGCCAGATGGGCTTCGAGCCGGTGGCGGGTTATCGCAAGGGCCGCAAGGCGCTCAACTATCTCAAGAACAAAAGCCGCATGATGGTGACGTTTGCACCGCTCGGCCAAACCGGCGTATATGCGCCGATCCGTGCCACGGTTGGCACGCAGATCGGCACCTTGACCATCAGCGCCGGGCGTTTCGAAGCCGTACAATAGCCAGGCGCGGAATTGGCGCGCCACTGGAGACAGAATGGGGCGCGCAACACTGATCGGCTTTTCGGCGGTCGCCATGTGGGCGTTGCTCGCACTGCTCACCGATGCGTCGGGCCAGGTGCCGCCGTTCTTGCTGTCGGCGATCACCTTCTCGATCGGCACCGGCGTCGGGCTGGTCGCGCGGCTGTTCATGCCGGCACCCGACAAGAGCCAGAAGATACCGCCGCAGGTGTGGCTGATCGGCATTGCCGGCCTGTTCGGCTATCACTTTTTCTATTTCACCGCGCTGCGCAATGCGCCGGCGGTGGAGGCGAGCCTGATCGCCTATCTGTGGCCGCTGCTGATCGTGCTCGGCTCGGCGCTGATGCCGGGCGAAAAACTTGCCTGGAACCATATCGTCGGCGCGCTGCTCGGCCTTGCCGGCACCGTGCTGATCGTCACCAAGGGTGGCGGGCTGGCCTTCGACGCCCGCTATTCCTTCGGCTATGCCATGGCTGCCGTCTGCGCCGTCCTGTGGTCGGCCTACTCGTTGTTGTCGCGGCGTTTCCCGTCGGTGCCGACCAGCATCGTCACCTGGTTCTGTGCTGCCACCGCGGTGCTGTCGCTCGCCTGCCACCTGGCGCTGGAACAGACCGTTCTGCCCGTCGGCGCCGGCCAGTGGCTGGCGGTGCTTGGCCTTGGCCTGATGCCGGTGGGCGCTGCCTTCTATGCCTGGGACATCGGCGTCAAGCGCGGCAACATCCAGGTGTTGGGTGCCGCAAGCTATGCCGCACCGCTGTTGTCGACGCTGGTGTTGATCGCGGCCGGCGTCGCCGAGCCGTCGCTGCGCATCCTCGCCGCCTGCGTGCTCATCACCGGCGGTGCGGTGCTCGCCGCAAAATCCCTGTTCCTGCGCAAGCCGGCTGCGGTCGAGAGCGGAGCCGCGGCATCCGAAAGCAGAGCCGGGGCATCCGAAGACGGAGCCCGGGCATCCGAAGGCGGAGCCCAGGCATGACGATGCCGTTTGCGGGCGGCATCGACGCCAATGCCAATGCGACACTGATTTTTTCGCTGGCGGCGGCGGTCATCTACGCCTTCACGCTTGGCATGCCGCCGACGCTCGCCCGCTCGGCGGCAAAGACGCTTGCCGTGGCGATGCTTGCCGTTCTGGCGGGGCTGCAGGGCGGCCCGCTGCTGCTGGTCGCCGCGCTCGCCCTCAGCGCCGCTGGCGACGCCTTCCTGTCGCGCGACGGTGAAAAGGCGTTTCTCGGCGGTCTGGCCAGTTTTCTCGTCGCCCATATCGTCTATGTCGCGCTGTTCCTGCGCAGCGGTGGCGGATTGGGAGTGCTTGGCGCCGAGCCGTGGCGCGGAGTGATCGCGCTCGCCATGGCGGTGTTCGTGGTCATCGTGCTGGCGGCGCTGTGGCGTCGTGTCGGTCCCAGCCTGCGTATCCCGATCACCGTCTATATCGCCGCGATCCTGGCAATGGGCATCTCGGCGCTGACAACCAGCAATATGTGGGTGATCGGTGGCGCCGTGCTGTTCATGGTATCGGACGGGCTGCTCGCCACGGAGAAATTCCTTGTCGCCGCCATCTCGCCCCACCGCGCCTTGATGCGCTTCGCCGTCTGGGCGCTATACTACGCCGCCCAGCTCGCGACCACGCTAGGCTTCCTGCTAAATTAAGGTTCTTGCCAAGTTAGGACTGTCCAGGCTGCCAGCCGGGTGCCGCCAGCTCAAAAGCTGCAAATTCGAAGCCCGGCGCGACGGTGCAGCCGACCAGCGTCCATTCGCCCAGGCTGCGCGCCGATTGCCACCATCCTGCGGGCACGACGATCTGCGGCCGCTCACCGGCTGCGAGATCGATGCCGAGGACCTGCTCCACAACGGCACTGCCTTCCTCCCACATCGCCAGCGCCAGCGGGGCGCCGGCATGGAAATGCCAGACCTCGGCGGCATCCTTGACCCGGTGCCAGGTCGAAACCTGATGCTCCTCAAGCAGGAAATAGATGGCAGTCGAATGGCCGCGCGCGCCGCCGGTGCCATCGCGAAAGGTCTCGGCATACCAGCCGCCTTCCGGATGCGGCTTCAGCCCGAGCGTCGCGATAATTTCTGCGGAGCTGGTCATGGCGACGATACCACCGGGCCTAGAAATTGTCCTTGCGCTTGCGGATTTCGGCAAAGACCTCGGCGTCCGAAGCTTTCTCCAGCCCCAGATGCTTGCGGATCGCCGGATCGTGCCAGCGCAGGAAGGGATTGGTCGACAGCTCCTCGCCGATCGTCGTCGGCAGCGTCGGCTTATTGTCGGCGCACAGCTTTTCGATCTTGGCGGCGCGTTCCTTCAATGCCGAATTCGTCGGGTCGACGGTCAGCGCGAAACGGGCGTTGGCGAGCGTGTATTCATGACCGCAATAAATAATCGTTTCGGCCGGAAGCGCGGCCAGCTTCTTCAGCGAATCGTACATCACCGGCGGCTTGCATTCGAACAGCCGTCCGCAACCCAGCGCAAACAGCGTGTCGGCGGCGAACGCCACACCCGAAGCCGGCAAATAGTAGGAAACGTGGCCGGCGGTGTGGCCGGGCGTGGCGATGACTTCGATCTTTTCATCGCCAAGATGGAGAACCGAGCCGTCTTCGACGGTCTCGTCGATGCCGGGGATCTTGGCCTTTTCCGCTTCCGGGCCGACGATGCGCAGCTTGAAGCGCTCTTTCAGCGCCAGATTGGCCTCAACGTGATCCATGTGATGATGCGTGGTCAGGATCATCGTCGGCGTCCAGCCGGTGCGCTTGAGCGCGGCCAGGATAGGCGCTTCCTCGGGCGCGTCGATGATCGCGGTCTGGCCGCTTTTGGGATCATGCACCAGCACGCCGAAATTGTCGCTGCGGCACATGAACTGTTCGATTTCGACCGGCATCGCATCTCTCCGTTTATGGCCGCAGACATAGGGCGCCGGCGCGTGGATGTCATCCTGGATGTTGAAGACATCCTGGATGTTGAGCAACATTCCGGGACGTTGAACGACGTCCCGCAATGTCTAGTGACATTCCCGGAATGCCAGGTCGTCGCGGCCTGTTGTTGAAACCCGCCGATATCGCGGCTACATCCCTGCCATGCATTCCGACATCGTCGATCTTCGCTCCTTCTATTCGACAACACTCGGCCGTTTCGCCGAGCGTTCGATCACCATGGCGTTGTCGTCGATATGGGCGGTCGTGCCCAACGAGCGGCTGGTTGGTCTGGGCTACACCTTGCCGTGGTTGGAGCGGTTCGGCTCCGACGCCGAGCGGGTTTTCGCCTTCATGCCGGCGACGCAGGGCGCGGTGGTGTGGCCGGCGACAGGGCCGACGGCGACGGCACTGGTCTTCGACGAGGAACTGCCGCTGGTCGATTCCTGCATCGACCGCATGCTGCTCGTCCATTCGCTCGAACATGTCGAGAACCCGCGTGAGACGCTGAACGAGATCTGGCGCGTGCTGTCGCCGGCTGGCCGGGTGGTCATCGTCGTGCCCAACCGGCGCGGTGTCTGGGCGCGCTTCGAGCACACCCCATTCGGCAATGGCCGGCCCTTTTCGCGCGGCCAGCTCACCGAATTGCTGCGCGAGGCGAATTTTACGCCGGCCGCCTGGTCCGATGCGCTGTTCTTTCCGCCGTCGAGGCGCCGTTTCATGATGCGCTTCCACAATGTGCTGGAGCGCGCCGGCCGGCGGCTGTGGCCGATTTTTTCGGGGGTCATTGTGGTCGAGGCGCAGAAACGGCTCTATCAAGGCGTGCCCGTCGTCCAGCGCGCCTCGCGCCGCGTCTTCGTGCCGGTGCTGTCGCCGCATGGCGCCACCCGGCTTGGCCGTCACAATGCCGATGCCAAGCCCTCGGCTGCGCAGGTGACGGCTTCGTGATCACGGCAAGCGTGCCTGACGTCGTTTCCCTGCCTATCTGTCGCAAGCGGACCGACAGCCCATCCGGCAGCCCATACGAACGCCTGTCAAGTTTCTCCATCCGGTTTCAGCACTGACGCGAGGACCTCGGCCATGGCTGATCAACCGGACAATGCCGCCGCCGTTCAGCCGGTTGCCGTGGCGGTCGAAGCCAGCAGCCTGCGCGATCAGGTGATGACGATCCGGCGGGCGCTGGCGGGATCGCCGGTTCGCAAATGGTTGCAGTGGACATCGGTCGGCATCATGGCCGTGATCATCGCAACGTCGATCGGCCAGGTTCTGCTCAACCGCTGGAACCAGCCTTTCTACGATGCGCTTGCGCGCCGCGACATGGCGGCCTTCCTGCACCAGCTCCTCGTCTTCGCGATGATCGCCGGCGGGCTGCTGGTGCTCAATATCGGCCAGACCTGGCTCAACCAGATGATCAGGCTCAAACTGCGCGAGGCGCTGACGCTGGATCTGATCGATCAGTGGATGCGGCCGGCGCGCGCCTTCCGGTTGGCCAATGCCGGCGCCATCGGCGTCAATCCCGACCAGCGCATGCAGCAGGACGCCGCGCATCTGTCCGACCTGTCAACCGATCTCGGCGTCGGCCTGCTGCAGTCGTGCATCCTGCTGGTGTCCTTCGTCGGGGTGCTGTGGGAGCTGTCCTCGGGCTTCGTGTTCCACATCGGCGGGACCTCGCTGGCCATACCGGGCTACATGGTCTGGGCCGCCATCCTTTACGCCGGCATCGCCTCCTGGCTGAGCTGGCTGGTCGGGCGCCCGCTCATCCGCCTGAACAGCGACCGCTATACACGCGAAGCCGAGCTGCGCTCCTCGATGGTGCGCGTCAACGAGAATGTCGATGCCATTGCGTTGTATCATGGCGAGGCCGACGCCAGGCGGCGGCTCGAACTCGATCTCGGCACGGTGCTGGGCGCCATGCGGCGCATCTACGCCGCCCAGATCAACCTGTCCTGGGTGACCGACACCTATGGCTGGATCACCGTCGTGGCGCCCATACTGGTCGCTTCGCCGGTCTATTTCTCAGGTGATATCAGCTTTGGCGGGCTGATGATGGCGGTCGGCGCCTTCAACCAGGTCCACTCCTCCTTGCGCTGGTTCATCAACAACATCGGCAGTATCGCCGATTGGCGCGCCACGCTGATGCGCGTGGCCGATTTCCGCATCGCGCTCGATGAAACCGATGCGCTGCACGACACGGAAAAGCGCATCGCCTTCGGCCAAAACGTCAATGGCAGCCTGACTTTCGAGAAGCTCGAAGTGACCTCGCCGGAGGGTTGCACCAGACTCGCCGACTCGCATGTCGAAATCCGCCCCGGCGAGCGCGTCATGATCACCGGCGGCCCCGGTGCGGGCAAGACGCTGTTCTTTCGTGCCATTGCCGGCCTGTGGCCATGGGGAAGCGGCCAGATCGGCCTGCCGGCGGGAGAAACCCCCATATTCGTGCCGCGCGTGCCTTATTTTCCGGTCGGCACGTTGCGCGAAGTCCTCGATCACCCGAACGGGCCCGCGCCGGCGAACGATGCCGACATTTCGGCGGTGCTGGCCGAGGTCGGTCTGGGACGGCTATCCTCGTCGCTCGACCGCGCCGGGCGTTGGGACCATGAGTTGGGCGATGACGAACAACGCTCGCTGGCCTTCGCCAGGCTCGCGTTGCGGCAGCCGAAATGGGTGATCATCGATGAGGCGCTGGATGCGTTCGACGGCCCATCGCTAAGACGCGTGCTGTCGATGCTCGATAAGCGTTTGCCGGGGACAGCGATCCTCAACATCGGGCGCGGCCAGCACAACAACCACTTCTTCCCGCGCGCGTTGACGATCATCAAGGATTCTGGTGCGCCAGCCCTGAAGCCCGCCCGCGTCAGAGCCGGCGCGATCGAACCGCCGCCAGCCGCCGCTCGTCGCAAGAAATGAGCTGATTTCCGGGCGGGGGAAGCAAAGCTTTATTTTGCCGTGATCGCGAGGGAAGCTCCTTGGGAGAAACATCTTGGCGACGGCCATGCTTGATGCTCTGCGCCTGCTTGCCTGTCTTGCCTGCGCCCAGGCTGCCCCGGCCGCCTCGCCGCCGGATGCGCTCGCCGTCGACGTCGAGCTGGTGCTGGCGGTCGACATCTCGCTGTCGATGGACGAGAAGGAGTTCGCCCTGCAGCGGGCCGGTTATGTCGAGGCGCTGCGGCATCCCGACTTCATCAAGGCTGTCCGCGCCGGCGCCAAGGGCCGCATAGCGCTGACCTATTTCGAATGGGCCGGCACGGTGCGCGACGACGCGGTCATCAGCTGGCAGATTATCGATAGTGCCGAGAGCGCGAACAGCTTTGCCGACAAGGTCGCGGCTCGTCCGTTCCGCAGCTTTCGCGGCACTTCGATTTCCGGCGCGCTGGCCTTCGGCACCGAGCTTTTCGACCGCACGTCTTTCCAGGGCGAACGCAGCGTCATCGACATTTCGGGCGACGGACCGAACAATATCGGGCCGCCGGTCACCGCAACGCGTGATGCGGCGACTGCCAAAGGCATCGTCGTCAACGGCCTGCCGATCCTGATCAGCCCGTCGCCCACCTTCAGCCATCTCGACCAGTATTATGCGCAGTGCGTGATCGGCGGACCCGGTTCCTTCGTGCTGCCTATCTATGCCGCCGCGGAGTTTTCGACAGCCATCCGGCGCAAGCTGCTCCTGGAAGTGAGCGGCATTCAGGACGAGGTGGGAAGCATCCCCGTCGACGCGGCGACGCCGATAGACTGCCTGCAAGGCGAACGGGACAGGCGGTTTCTATCGGATCCGTATTTTCCCGAACTTGACCGTTGAGCTCTCGACAGAGGGGTTAACGCGATCCGGAGGAAAAACCGTTCCACAATTTCCCGGAATCCCTCTCGGTTTAAGCGGGCCGGGCACCAAATTGATTGCGAAACTCGTTGGACAGATCGCGGCGCCAGCGCCGGCCGTGGACATAGCCTTGCATCAATTCCGGCAGCGAATAGCCAAGCGTTTTGGATGAACGGTTGGCCATGTAGCCCTGAAATGCCTCCGGTATCCTGCCTCGCAGGATGTCGGCGATGAGCTGCCGCGAGATCATGTAAGGCGGAATGTGCGGGTAGGCATGGGCAATATGCGGATGTTTGCCCATCAGGTTCGCATAGGCCTCGACATAGCCGTCACGGCGGCCGGAAATCGAGTTCTCCGAATTGTATTTCGTCCAGTCCAGATCCCTGGACAACTGCGCACCGAAGCGCCGGGCAAGGCGCAGCAGCAA
Source organism: Mesorhizobium sp. M0491 (assembly GCF_040321265.1). Taxonomy (NCBI): domain Bacteria; kingdom Pseudomonadati; phylum Pseudomonadota; class Alphaproteobacteria; order Hyphomicrobiales; family Phyllobacteriaceae; genus Mesorhizobium; species Mesorhizobium sp. M0491. Next base: position 21,663 of record NZ_JAMYRE010000034.1, on the reverse strand, counting down.
TTCGCGATCCTGCATGCGGGTGATGTCGCTGTCGTAGCCGCCGATGGCCAGCAAGGCTTCGCGGCGAGCGGTGATCGCGGAGCCGGCAATGAAGATGGTCTGCCCAACCAGCGTCCGCTCCAGCATTGCGGGGCTCACGAACGCCTCGGGGTTGACGCAGTTTGTGATGCGATTGCCTTTCAGGGACACGAACGAACTGATCAGCACTTGCAGTGCAGGATTCTCATCGAACCAGGTCAGGGTTCGTTCAAGCCGGTGCGGCATGTAGATGTCGTCGGAATCGAGGAACGTCACCAACGGTGCCCGCGCGCGCTCGATGCCGGCATTCCTGGCAGCGTTGGCGCCTCGCCATTTCGCCCCGACATAGATCAGCCGCGGGTCCTGGATACGGGCCAGCGCCGCTTCGGTTCCATCGGTCGAACCATCGTCGACGACAATGTGCTCAAGCCTCGACATGCTCTGGGAGAGTACGCTTTCCACGGCGCGCAACACCGTTTCGCGTCGGTTGTGGGTCGGCGTAATGACCGTGATGAGAGGTGTCGGTTGGATCCCGGCCATGTCTGTCAGCTGTTTCCTGCGCAGGGTTGCGCGTCTGTCCAGGACTTTTCGATTTTCAGAACGGTCGAATGGATTGGACTTCCCTTCCTCTACACCGCATCACAGTCGGCGCGACGCTACAAAAAACGACTGCCCCTGTCACCCACCGTGCCGGTACTCAATCCGCGCGAGACAACGAATCCCCGCTGCTAGCGTTCCAATTGCAACAGCACCGCCGCACATAGCATTGCGAATCACCATGGAAGCAACCCATCATGACAGGTAGCATACATCTCATTACCTCAGACGTAATCGCTTAGCGCTCGGCGTTTGGTCAGATTGCCCATGCGAGGCCGGCAACTCGGCTTCGATGACAAGGGAGTCCAGTCATGGCCGCTTACGCCGTCGCCCATATGCGCCAAGCCGCAATGGGTCCGCAGATCGTCGAATATCTGCACAAGATCGATGCCACGCTGGAACCTTTCGGCGGCCGTTTTCTGGTTCATGGCGGCGATGTGGAGGTGATCGAGAACGACTGGCCTGGCCATCTGATCATCATAGAATTTCCCGACAGGCAGCATGTGCGTGGCTGGTACAATTCGCCCGCCTACCGGGCGATACTGGCGCTGCGCACGGACAATTCGGAGGCCGATGTCGTGTTCGTCGACGGCGTCGAACATCCGCACAAGGCCACGGATGTTCTGGAACAATCGACGGGTCAAGGATCAATTGGACGCTGAACCGCGGTTCAAGGAATGGCGGTAAAGCGTCTAGCTGTGCCCAACATAGTCGGGCACAGTTTCAATTTTGTCACGAACCATGCCAGTCGCAAAACTGAACTGGCCCCAAAACGCCAAACCATAAAATGCCTGACCGACAATCAGAGAAAAGGGAACCTGCCAAAGCGGCATCCCCGTTTCCCGGGCATGGCCTACGATCCGTCGTGTCGTGCGCCATGACATGGTGAGCCACCGGCTGAAAGACTTGACTATCCGTCGCGCGCGGCTCGGCGAATTGAGCGCAACGAACTTCCGGTCGGCGTCGCGACCTGTAACCAGGGCGCGCCAGTAAAAGAACCGCCAGCCCCGCGGCGAATAGTGATAAACGCGTGCGTCGACATTATGAATTTTGTGGCCCTCCCGCAGCAGTTCGCGCATCAGCAAAGTGCAGGAAACCTTGAAGCCGTTATGTTTTGGAAAAGGATGGCTGACGATCCACTCGCGTCGAAACGCTACATTGTTAGCGTTGATCGCTCGCTTCGAGGCAAATCGCCCGTCTCCACGGGCCATCGGGAAAAACCAGATCAACGCAAACGTTCTTGAAAAGAAATCGTCGTATGAGAGGTATGTATATCCGTTTGCGCAGATAACTTCAGAGTTTTCAAAGGGCTCAAGCAGTCCTGGTAGCCATCCTGGTTCCGCGACCACGTCGGAATCCATAAAGATGACGATATCTCCGTCCGATGCCAGCATGCCGTTGTTCTTCAGGTCGTAATATCGGCCGCCAGGGAAAGCCGTGAAGACGAGTTCGGCAACCTGACCGAGCTGCGGGGCCTCATTCGAAATCTCACGACGCAACGCATCCTCGTCCGACTCTGCTCCCCCGTGAGAAATAACGATCCTTGGTCGCACTAAACCGGTTGCTGAAACCGATGTGATTTCCCGAGCCAAGGCCTTCATCCCAACGCCGATCTCGTCCCAGTCGATCGATTTTGCATTCTCCATTTCGACGACGAGTGAATACGTTGGACGCTCTTGAGCCATATCTGAACCGATCAAGTTATTAGTGCCGATGTGGCTATAACGCTCTCGGCGGGCTGTCAAACCAGCGTGCAATAAGAATTTGTGCTCGTGATCGCCATGGACGGCGATGCGCTTTGATCAATAACATCGCATCTCTGGCGCCCCTGGATGCTTCGTGTTCTCGTACAATGCCGTTCGATCAGATCGAGAACCTTGAGCTCCTCTTTTTAAGAAAACCGCGACGGCAATTGTTGGCATGGAAGTTCGACGTGTCAGAATATTCCGCCAAGAACCGCTCTCTCCACTCCTCATTGATGGTGTCTCGTTGAATATCGAGGCCCGAATCGAGATCAGACCCGGGTTTCAAGACAAGCTTGGCGTCGACCAGAGATGCAGCCCTTTCAAGGCAGGTCCGTGGATGTTCAAGGAGTTCTTCGTATGTCAGTGATAGGAAGGACAATCCGTTTTTTGCAAACCAGACATCCCAGGCCAGATTTTCCAGGATGATTTTTTCAAGCGAGTCCGCGATTGCTTTGCCGTCGTAGCATGGTCTCTTCTGATCGGCCTCGGTAGAGCGGAACCGACCACTCTGACGAGCGCGGGTCCACGAAACTGCTTGACCAACGAGGTCCCCACGCGTCAACCGCATATAGCGCAGCTTTGGAAGGCTTGCGGGGAGATCCACGGTTTTGGCAACCTGTGAAAACTGGCTGGCAAACAGTTTGACCGCGTAAATCCCGGAGGGAGACCGCCCGTCCTTCAGTGCACGCAAAACCTGGGCACGGGGGTCGCGGGGATAGTTCGGCATTTCTAGAACACGGCGGCCCCCGAACCACTCGAGTGGGTTGCCAAGCCCGGTGGCTGCCATCAATCCGGCTAGGTGGTTGCTGCCGCTGCGCGGTGAGGTGCAGATGAGAATTCCGGCTTTCAACCCAGCCCGCATGTCCGGTGGGATTTCAACTGGCAGAGGGCGCCTACGAAAGAGATACATGGCGATCAATATTACCGTTTCAGCAAGAACACTGCCTGCTGGCCGAAGAAGTTCCAGAACCACCACGGCATCGACAGGCCGATCTTCTGCCCGGCAGCGTCGAGGGCGGTTGCCTTCTCGACTGTCGCGCCGAGTTCGTCGCACAGATTGACGAAATCGCGGATGGTGCAGAAGTGGATGTTGGGCGTGTCGTACCAGGAATAGGGCAGGTCCTTGGTCACCGGCATGCGGCCGTTGACGAACAGCGACAGGCGCACCCGCCAATGGCCGAAATTGGGGAAGGAGACGATGGCGCGGTTGCCGATCCTGAGCAGTTCGTCGAGCACCAGCTTCGGGTTGCGGGTGGCCTGCAGCGTCTGTGACAGGACGACGAAGTCAAAGCCCTTGTCGGGATAGAATTCGAGATCCTTGTCGGCATCGCCCTGGATGACCGAGAGGCCGCGCGCCACGCATTCGTTGACGCCGCGCTGCGACAGCTCGAGCCCACGGCCGTCGACCTGCTTGGTGTCCTGCAGCAATTCGAGCAGCGAGCCGTCGCCCGAGCCGACATCGAGCACGCGCGACTGTGGCGGGATGAGGTTGGCGACGACCTCGAGGTCGACGCGCTGGTCGCGGTTGACGCTCATGGCTTCGCCCCCTGCCTGGCGCACGATCCCGATCCGAAAAGCCTGCAATTTTTCGAGGTCATGCGCTGAGCCCTCTCGCCCGGGCCGCCGAGCCGATGAAGCCGTTTATGGCGGCAAACAGTTCCGGCTCGTCGAGCAGGAATGCGTCGTGGCCGCGGTCGGTTTCGATCTCGACGAAGGATACCGATGCGCCGGCGGCGTTGAGCGCATGCACGATCGAGCGGCTCTCCTCGGTCGGAAACAGCCAGTCCGAGGTGAAAGACACCAGGCAGAAGCGGGTTTTCGTTCCGGCGAAGGCATCGGCCAACCGGCCGCCATGGTCGGCGGCAAGGTCGAAATAGTCCATCGACCGCGTCATGTAGAGGTAGGAATTGGCGTCGAAGCGATCGACGAAGGTCATGCCCTGGTGGCGCAGATAGCTTTCGATCTGGAAGTCGGCGTCGAAGCCGAAGGTCAGCGCCTCGCGATCCTGCAGATTGCGGCCGAACTTGCGGTGCAGGGCGGCTTCCGACAGGTAAGTGATGTGGGCGGCCATGCGCGCCACCGCCAGGCCTTTTTCCGGGCGTTTGCCGTGCTCGAAATATTTGCCGCCATGCCAGTCCGGATCGGCCATGACAGCCTGGCGGCCAACCTCATGAAAGGCGATGTTCTGCGAGGAATGGCGCGCGCCGGTGGCGATCGGCAGCGCCGAGAAGACGCGCTCCGGATAGCTCGATGCCCATTCCAGCACCTGCATGCCGCCCATAGAGCCGCCGAGCACGCAGAACAGCTTTTCGATGCCGAAATGGTCAATCAGCATCTGCTGCGCCCGCACCATGTCGCGGATGGTGATAATGGGCAGGTCAAGCCCATAGGGCTTGTCGGTGGCGGGATTGGTCGAGGCCGGACCGGTGGACCCAAGGCAACCACCGATGACGTTGGAGCAGATGACGAAGAAGCGATTGGTGTCGATGATCTTGCCGGGGCCGATCAACACTTCCCACCAGCCAGGCTTGCCGGTCACCGGATTGGTGCTGGCGACGTGCTGGTCTCCGGTCAGTGCATGGCAGACGAGGATGGCGTTGGAGCGGGCATCGTTCAGCGTGCCGTAGGTCTGGTAGGCGATCTGGAACGGTGACAGCAGCGTGCCGGCGTCCAGCTTGAGCGGCTTGTCGGATCCAAAACGCAAAACCGGGCTCGACGGTTGGTCGACCTCGTTGTTGGTTTTGCGGGCACGCAGAACGGCCATGACATCCATCTCACACTTTGAGCCCACGCATCGCGCTTGTCGAAAGTCGATGCCGACCCGGGTGTCCGGCCGGCGCGGACAACAAAAAACCGGCATTGCGGTTGCAAAGCCGGTTACAGGATGCAAACGGCCCTTTAGCAAGTTGTTTAACGTGGCTGCAAGCCGACCGGCCAAATCACCACGGAAGTCCGCTCCCCTTCTAGGGCTGTGGCGCGCCGGCGTCAACGGCCAGCCTTGGGCGGTGGCTGTCGCCTCTCGACATTGCAGGCCACGGCTTGTATTTCCGCTGCGGCTTCCCTCAGGAAGCGTTCTCGACGGATTTTGCGACATGAGCCAGACACCGGACCAGGCACGTCCAACCCCGCGCGCGGGCATCATGGACATAGACGCCTATGTGCCGGGCAAGAGCACGGCGCCCGCGGGCGTCGCCAAGGTTCACAAGCTGTCCTCGAACGAGAATCCGCTAGGGCCCTCGCCGAAAGCGATCGAAGCCGCGCGCGAGATTGCCGGAAAGCTCGACGTCTATCCAGATGGCACCGCCAGGCGGCTGCGCGAAGCGATCGCCGAGGTGCATGGTCTCAACCCGCAGAACATCATTTGCTCCAACGGCTCCGACGAGATCCTCGGCCTGCTGGCGCAGACTTATCTGGCGCCCGGCGACGAGGCTGTCATCACCGAACACGCCTTCATGGTCTACAAGATCTACATCCAGTCGGCAGGTGCCGTTCCGGTGACGATCAAGGAAAGAGACGAGCGCGCCGATATCGACGCCATCCTCGCAGCCGTCACGCCGCGCACCAAGATCGTGTTCCTGGCCAATCCCAACAATCCGACCGGCACCTATGTGCCTTTCCAGGAGGTGCGCCGCCTGCATGCCGGCCTGCCCAGGCACGTGCTTCTGGTGCTAGACGCGGCCTATGCCGAATATGTCCGCCGCAACGACTATGAGGCCGGCATCGAGCTGGTCGGTGCTGCCCAGAACGTGGTGATGACCCGTACCTTCTCCAAGATCGGCCTCGGCGGAGCGCGGATCGGCTGGATGTATGCGCCGATGCATATCGTCGACGCCATCAACCGCGTGCGGGGTCCCTTCAACGTCAATGCGACGGCGATCGAGGCCGGTATCGCAGCCATCCGCGACCGCGCCCATGTCGAGCGCAGCGTGGCGCACAACGAGACCTGGCTGGCCTGGCTGAGCGAGGAATTCACAAAGCTCGGGCTGCGGGTAACGCCGAGCGTCGGCAATTTCGTCCTCGTTCATTTTCCTGACGATCAGAAGCATTCGGCGGCGGCGGCGGACGACTATCTGACGGCGCGCGGCTATATATTGCGGCGCGTTTCGGGCTATGGCTTTCCCAACGCGTTGCGCATGACCGTCGGCACCGAAGAAGCCAATCGCGGCGTTGTCGCCGCTCTCACGACATTTCTGAAAAGCTAGAACGCCATGACATCACCGATGTTTGAAAAGATCGCGCTGGTCGGCATCGGCCTGATCGGCTCGTCGCTGGCCCGCGTCATCCGCCGCGAGGGGCTGGCCCGTCACGTGGCCATATCAACGCGCAGTGCGGCGACGCTGGCGCGAGCCGAGGAACTCGGGCTCGGCGATAGCTATACCACCGATGCGAAAGAGGCGGTCCGCGATGCCGACCTAGTCGTCATTTCGGTGCCGGTCGGCTCATCCGGCGCGGTGGCCGAGGAAATCGCGCCGGCGCTGAAGAAGGGCGCGATCCTCACCGATGTCGGCTCGACCAAGGCGTCTGTCATCGCGCAGATGCAGCCTTATGTCCCTGAAGGCGTCCATTTCATTCCCGGCCACCCGCTGGCGGGCACGGAAAAATCCGGCCCCGACGCCGGCTTCGCCGACCTGTTCGACAATCGCTGGTGCATCTTCACGCCGCTGCCCGATACCGACGCGGACGCGCTGGAGCGGCTGTCGGAGTTCTGGCGCCGCTGCGGCGCCAACATCGATACCATGGACCCGCAGCATCACGACATGACGCTGGCCATCGTCTCGCACCTGCCGCACATCATCGCCTACAACATCGTCGGCACCGCCGACGATCTGCAGTCGGTGACCAAGTCCGAAGTGATCAAATATTCGGCTTCCGGCTTCCGCGACTTCACGCGTCTTGCCGCTTCCGATCCGACCATGTGGCGGGATGTGTGCCTGCACAACAAGGACGCCATCCTCGAAATGCTGGCGCGGTTCTCGGAAGATCTGGCGTCCCTGCAACGCGCGATCCGCTGGGGGGACGGCGAAAAACTCTTCGACCTGTTCACCCGCACCCGCGCTGTGCGCCGCTCGATCATCGAGGCCGGCCAGGACATCGACGTGCCCGATTTCGGTCGCCAGGCCGTCGAGCATCCCGCGAAGGGCTAAGTCAGTTTCAGGCTGGCCAGGTCTGCGCAACCATGGCCAGCGTCTCGGCCCGGTTCGGCGCACCAAGCCTGCCGCCGAAGCGCAGGCATTTGAGCGCGGCGGCCGCACTGGCAAAGCGCAAAGCCTGCTCGACCGGCATGGCTTCCGCCAGCCCGACGGCGAAGGCGCCGTGAAAGACATCGCCGGCGGCCAATGTGTCGATCGCCTTGATCTTCGGTGCCGCGACATGGCGCACGCAGCCTGCGCGACGGTCGTGCCACCAACTGCCCGCCGCGCCGCCTGTCACTGCGACAAAAGCGTCGGTGCGGCTGGCGAGATCGGCGCAAGCCGTTTCTGGATCGAGCGCCTGGCCGCAGACAATGCGCGCCGCCGTTTCCGAAGCGACGATGTGCGTGGCGAGCGGCAACAGCTGTTCCAGGATCTGCAACGGTGCGGTATCGGCATCGAGGATTGCCGGCCGGCCGAGGGCGCGCGCCGCTCTCAGGGCAAGGGCTGCCGCACCTGGCCAGCGGACATCGACCAGTACGGCGTCGAATGCCGTGAGGTCGGCGACCGGCAAGGCTTCGGGATCGGCCTGGGCAAGCCCGTCATAGAACGGCACGATGATGCGCTCGCCATACGCGTCGACCAGGATCGAGGCCAGCGCCGAGCGGGCGCCTCTGACGCGGCGCACAAAGGTGCAATCGACGCCTTCGGCCTCGATGCCGGCGATGAGCTGGTCGGCGACGGCATCGTCACCCGCGCTCGCCCACAGCGATACCTCGGCCCCCAGGCGATGCGCGGCGCAGGCAGCACTCGTGGCCATGCCCGAGGCGATCTGGACGCCGTCGGAGGCAATGAACTTGCCTTGATGCACGGGCAGCGTCTCGACGCGCAGGATGGTGTCCAGCGTCAAAGCGCCAACGCTCAGCAGCTTCACGGGTCTTGCCATCGCAGCGCTATTCCACCGGCTTGATCTTGCCCAGCGGAATGAAGCCGAGCGAGGCCTTGCCCCTGACCACCTTCAGCGGCATCGACGGTTCGTTGCCGAGCACCGCCAGGGCAGCAAAGCCCTGCTCGATCTGGCTTTTCTGCTCGGGTATGGCGGCGCCGAGAATGGCCGCCACCGCCTTCGGGTCCTTCAGCCTGATCATCAGATCGGCGTTGATCAGGCCCTCGGCATCGACCGAGAGCGGTCCCGAAACGGTGACGCGCGCCGTCCCCGACGACAGGTCGAGGTTGCGGATTTCGATCGCCTGGCCACGAAGGCTCTTCACCTGCGTGCCGATCAACGCGACACCGTTCTTCAGCGTGACGTCGCCACTGGCATCGAGCGCCGGAAGCACGCGCCCGCCAATTGCGTCGGGGTCGATCTCGAGATCGCCGAAACTGCCGAGATAGTCGATATCCTCACCGTTGGGCTGCAACTGACCCGATGCCTTGCCGGCGCTGAACAGTTGCACCGGATCGGTGTCGTCGGCCGGGTCGGTCTGGCCGGAAAGGCCCTCTGCCTCCAGCGAAATCCGCTGCGGCAGCGGCCACCACAATTTGAAATTGGCCTGCAGATTGTCCCAGTCTATCCACAGCGGCACCATGTCCGGAACGGAGGTCCTGAGCGGGCCGCGCAGATTGGCAACCGGCGACAGAGGCTGGATGATCTGGGCGGCTGCGTTGAAACTGCCGGCTGAAGCCGCAATGTTCTTGGCATCGTCCTCATAGGCGAGGTTGTCGCAGGAGACGGTAAAGCTCAAGGGATAGCCGCTGACCTGGAGATTGCCGCAGCCGGCCTCGACGCCATTCTTGTTGAGCGTGGCAACCGCCTTGTCGGCTTCGCTCCTGACGCGGTCAGCCAGATAGAACCAGCCGCCGCTGTAGAGGGCGAACAGCACGACGATGAATGCTGCAAGCCAGACCACACGGCGACGTTTGTTCGGCTGGCGTTCGTCACTTGACGTCATGCTTTGGCTCTCGTTAACGCATGGGTGTTGCGGACGGGTAGGCGATTCCGCCAGGTAGACAGACGAATAGTTAGACGGGACGGGCGGAAAAAACACCGGTCCGGTTCGGTGTTGGCATCTTTTGCAATCAGGCGCGGCGATATGGGCGATTTTTGGGTGTTTGGCTATGGCTCGCTGATCTGGCGGCCGGGATTCGCGCATGTCGAAACACAGCGTGCCCGCCTGCATGGCTACCGGCGCTCGCTCTGCGTCTATTCCTTCGTGCATCGCGGAACGCGCGAGCGGCCGGGGCTGGTGCTCGGCCTCGACCGTGGCGGGTCCTGCGTCGGCCTCGCATTCCGCGTTCCCGGCGACTTGCACGACGAGGTCATGGCCTATCTTCGCGAGCGCGAACTGGTCACCAATGTCTATCTGGAGCGCATGCTCAAGATTCGCCTCGACGGGGGCGGTACGGTCGACGCGGTGGTCTACATTGTCGACCGCCACCACGAGCAATATGTCGGAGCGCTCGACGCGGCGGATGCGGCGGCCGTGGTGCGCGGCGCGGTCGGCCAGTCCGGCAACAACGAGGACTATGTGCTGAGCACGCTTGAGCATCTCGAGGCGTTGGGCATCCGCGACCACTGGCTGGAGGATGTCGCCAGGCAGGTCGCGCCTTTGTGAAGCTGGCTCTGCGGAAAAAGGCGGCCAGGCCTTTGACCTCGTTCAGGCAAGACCTAGGTTAGGCTCCGACTCTCAGCCCGCGGGCGCCATTTGCCCGCCCCAATCATCCCGGAGATACGCCTTGCAGAAACGTCGTCTCGGTCGCACCGACCTGTCCATCGCGCCGCTGGTTCTGGGCGGCAACGTCTTCGGCTGGACCGCCGACGAGAAAACCTCGTTCGACCTGCTCGACCGCTTCGTCGGCGCCGGCCTCAACGCCATCGATACGGCGGATGCCTATTCGCGCTGGGTTCCCGGCCACAAAGGCGGTGAATCGGAAAACATCATCGGCAAATGGATGAAAGACCGTGGCAATCGCGACAAGGTCGTGGTGATCACCAAGGTCGGTTCGGATATGGGGCAGGGGCACAAGGACCTGTCCGCCGCATACATCGAAAAGGCCGTCGATGCATCGCTGAAGCGGCTGCAGACCGAGTTTATCGATCTCTATCTGTCGCATTGGCCGGACCCTGCAACGCCCTATGAAGAAACGCTTGGCGCCTACGAGAAGCTGCTCGCCAAGGGCAAAATCCGCTATGCCGGCTGTTCGAATCTCGACGCCGGCCAGTTGCGTGCCGCACTCGATGTGGCGAGCTTGCGCAGCCTGCCGCGCTACGAGGTGCTGCAGCCGGAATACAATCTTTACGATCGCTCGTCCTTCGATGGGCCGTTGCGCGATCTATCCGTGGCCGAGGACATCGGCGTCATCACCTATTTCAGCCTGGCCAAGGGTTTCCTCAGCGGCAAATACCGCAGCGAAGCCGATCTCGGTCAAAGCCCGCGTGGCGGCGGGGTGAAGGACTATCTCAATGCGCGCGGCATGCGCATCCTTGCGGCACTCGACGCGGTTTCATCAAGGCATTCGGCCAAGCAGGCGGAAGTGGCGCTTGCCTGGGTTATCGCTCGGCCGGGCGTCACCGCGCCGATCGCCAGCGCCACCAAGCCTGAACAGATGGACAGCCTGATCAGGGCAGCGTCGCTGAAACTGACCGCCGACGACATGGCCGAACTCGACAGAGCGAGCGGCTGAAGCTTCAGGCGCCACGCCTCGCACGAACGTCCAAGACGCCCCTCTGGTCCTGCCATACCGTCTCCTCGCGCAAGGCAGGACAGAGGATAAAATGGCTGAGCCGCTTCTTTCGCAGCCGGATTTTTGGGGACAACTTCTCGCGCTGATGCTTGCCGCCCTGGTGATCATGGGCAGCCCGGGACCGGCGACGATAAGCGTTACCGCCGATGGCGCTGCCTTCGGTTTGCGCCGCTCGCTGGGTTATGCCTGGGGAATCATACTGGGCACGATCGCCGTGCTTCTGGTTGTCGCGACCGGGGTCGTGGCGGTGCTCACCGCGATGCCGAGGCTGGCGCCGTTGCTGGCTTTCGCTTCCGCGGCCTACATCCTCTATCTCGCCTTCAAGATCGCCACGGCGCCGCCCATGGCAGCACGCGGCGCCGAGGCTTCGTGTCCAACATGGCTGGCTGGATTCCTTCTCGCGGTCGCCAATCCAAAGGCCTATGTGGCGATCGCCGCCGTGTTCGCCGGTGCTTCGTCCAAACAGGGCGCCACTGAGCTTGGTCCATGGCTGAAGCTGACGGCTCTCGCCCTGATGATCGTTGCCATCCATGCTCTGTGGCTTGTCGTGGGAGCATCGTTCGCGCGCTTCCTGCGCCGGCCGGCGGCCTCGCGGATCATCAATCTGGTCTTTGCCGCGACGCTGGTGTTGACCACCACGCCGGCCGTGTTCGGTTGAGAACTGTCGGCCGGAGACTTCCGATTCAGGCTTTGGTTCTTTCAGCCGCGTCCAGCTCTTGCAGCCTTTTCACCGCTGTCGGAGGCAAGGCAGGCGGGCTCGGACCGCGCGCCACATCAATCAGGAATTGGTCGCAGGCAGCCTCGGTCTCGCCGATCAGCCGGGCCATGAATTCGTCCTTGCTCAAGCCGGGCGGGATCGGCGGCAGGAAGCGTGCCTTGATGGTGCCGGGGTAGCGCAGGAATTTCCGGCGCGGCCAGTACAGGCCGGCGACATGGGCAACCGGCACCACCGGAACGCCAAGCTGCGCATAGATTTCGACGATGCCGTATTTGTAGGCCGGTTCGTCGCCCGGTGCCCGGCGTGTGCCCTCGGGATAGATGATCAGCTGGCGAGGGTTGCGCGCCATCTCCTCCTTGGTCGCGGCGACCACGGCCTTCAGCGCCTTCGAGCGGCTGCCGCGGTGAACCGGGATCATCCGCATCTTCATGATGTACCAGCCGAAGAACGGGATCCAGGTCAGCTCTCGTTTCAAGATGTAGAGCGGGTCCTGGAGGAAGGGGAAGAAGGCGATCGCGTCCCAGAACGACTGGTGCTTGGGCGCCAGGATGAACGAGCCTGCTGGCAGGTTTTCCTGGCCAGTGATGTCGCTCTTCGTTCCAGCGATCTTGTCGAAGAGCCACATCGAGGTGCGCGACCAGAATTTCGGCACGAACCAGGCGCGGTGACGGGGCGACAGGAAATAATAGGGGGTCCAGAGGATCATCTGGACGATCAGGTTGACGTAGAAGACGAAATTGAACGTCAGCGATCTGGCATAGAGCATGGGGGAGGCCCGGTGAGGAGGTGAGCGTTGGTTACACCAAGCGCGGGGAAAAAGGAAATGGCCGCAGGGCGCCTTGACCGACGAAGAAAGCGGTCGCCGATTGGGGAGACCCGGTTCCGCTACTTCAGCCGCGCCAGCCGCTCCTTCAGGCGCGGGCCGGCAAAATCGAGGAAGGCACGCAGCTTCACCGGCAGCAGGCCATGGCCCGCATGCACCAGGCTTACCGGCCATGGATTTGGCTCGAACTCCTCCAGCAGGACGCGCAGCATGCCGGACCGCAGCGCGGCCTCGATCTGGTAGGAGAGCACTTTTGTGAGCCCGACGCCGGCAATCGCCGCATCGATGGCCGCTTCGGCGGTGTTGACCTGAAGCCGTGAATGGACCTGAACCGGGATTTCTGCCTTGCCCTTGATGAAGCTCCAGGTGGCGGCGGAAGCAAGTCCCTCAAAGGTGATGCAATCGTGTGTTTCCAGATCTTCCGGGGTGATCGGCGTGCCGTGTTCAGCCAGATAGGCGGGGCTGGCGCAAACGACGCGGCGGATCGCGCCGACGCCCATGGCGACCAGGCTCGAATCGGGCAACCGGCCGATGCGGATGGCGAGGTCGAAATGGTCCTCGACCAGCTGGGTTATGCGGTCTGCCAATATCAGGCGGATGTCCACGTCGGGATAGGCTGCGAGAAAGCCGGTGACGACCGGCAGCACGTGCAGGCGGCCAAAGACGACCGGCGCGGTGATGGCCAGTTCGCCGGTCGGAGCACTGTATTCGCCGGCTGCCGTGCGTTCGGCCTCGCCGACGTCGTCGAGGATGCGGCGGCAGGCGGCAAGATAGGTCTGGCCGGCATCGGTCGGTGTCAGCCGTCGCGTCGAGCGATTCAGGAGACGTGTGTTCAGATGGCGCTCGAGATCGGAAATCTTGCGGCTGACCGTCGCCAGCGGAATGCCGAAACGGCGGCTGGCCGCGGAAAGGCTGCCGGCCTCCACCGCGGCGACAAAGAGCGACATGGCTTCGAGACGATCCATAACTTCTTCCGGAAAATGGAAGGATGAGTTGCAAATATGCCATCTGCATTGGAAGGATGGAAGGCTTTATATTGGGTATCGGCCTGCCTGCAGCATGGCCTCGCAAAGGAGTTGCCATGTCCGAAGCCCGGCCGCCACTGCCGCCCTTCACCGCAGAGACATCAGCGCAAAAGGCGCGCATGGCCGAGGACGCCTGGAACTCCCGTGATCCGGCACGGGTCGCGCTTGCCTACACAATGGACAGTCGCTGGCGCAACCGGGCCGAATTCCTGCAAGGGCGCGATGCCATCCAGGCGTTCCTGACACGCAAATGGAGCCGCGAGCTTGACTATCGTCTGATCAAGGAGGTCTGGGCCTTCCACGGCAACCGCATCGCCGTGCGCTTCGCCTATGAATGGCACGACGACAGCGGTTCATGGTTCCGCAGCTACGGCAACGAGAACTGGGAATTCGACGAACATGGACTGATGCGCCTGCGCATCGCCAGCATCAACGACCTGCCGATCGGCGAGGCTGACCGCAAATATCACTGGCCGCTCGGCCGGCGGCCGGACGATCACCCAACACTGTCGGAACTCGGGCTTTAGAGCAATTCCAGGAGGCTTTCGATGAACGCGCATGCTTTCACCAGCGACGTCGCCTTCACGCCGACCGTCAAGGCGATCCAGGCACGCAAGGGCTCGCGTCAGTCCTATGCCCGCGTCGAGGAGCGTGGCGGCTGGCAAGCTGTCATCACCCCTGACCTTGCCGCCTTCATCGAGATGCAGACCAGCGTTTTCCTGTCGACGGCCAATGGCGATGGCCAGCCCTACATCCAGCATCGCGGCGGACCCGCCGGCTTCCTCAAGGTGCTGGATGAACACACGATCGGCTTCGCGGATTTTGCCGGCAACCGGCAGTTCATCACGCAGGGCAATCTGGCCGACAATCCAAGGGCGTTCCTGTTCCTGATCGACTATATGCACCGCCAGCGCATCAAGATCTGGGGCACGGCGCGGGTCGTCGAGAGTGACGCCGAGTTGATGGCGAAACTGATGCCGCAAGACTACAAGGCGCGCCCCGAGCAGGTCATCCTGTTCACGGTCTCGGCCTGGGATGCCAATTGCCCGCAGCATATCCCGCAACGGTTCGAGGCGGCCGACGTGGCGGCGGCACTCGAAGAGCGGGACAAGCGTATCGAACGCCTTGAGCAGGAGATCGCACGGCTCAGGGGAAATTCGGGCGCGGCCGCAGGGGAATAATCAGCCGCCGGCCGCGGTTTCGGCCAGTGCGATGCCGTTAGGCGTCGGCTTGACCGGCACGATGCCGCGCGCCAGCGCCAGCAGATATTTGTTGTATTCGGTGAACAGCACGCGCAATGCCCGCGGCTTGGTCAGCCAGCCGCCATTGTCGAGGTTAGAATTGACCACCGGATAGGGCTCGAGCTTGGCGCCATGCAGCAGCCTGCCCATTTCCAGCAGGCTGCGGGGCATGTGATAATTGTTGGTGACGAGGATCACCGTGCCATAGGCGTGGCTCTCGACCCATTTGGCGCTTTCCTCCGCATTGCCGATCGTATCGAGCGCGGCGCGGTCGATGTCGACGCAACAGGAAAACAGCTTCTTGTCGCCGCCGGTCGCTGCCTGCAGCTGGCGACGGCTGGCCGAAGGGTGCACGCCGCTGATCAGCAGCCGTTCGCCCTTGCCGGACGCCAGCAGATCCATCGCCGCATCGAGGCGGGACTGGCCGCCGGTCAAGACAATGATCGCGTCCGCCCTGGCCGGATTGGCGGGCGTCGTCAGATGGCTTACCTTGTTGGCGAACCAGCCGAAACCGCCGGCAAACAACGTAGCGAGGATGAGCAGAGACAGAGCCGAGAGGCGCAACGCGGCTCTTAGACGGCTCACAGCGCGGCGGTCATGCGAACGGGCAACCACCACTGGCATCTGCCCAGCCGTACCGGTCGAATCCCGCGCGTCCATCGCCATATGGTTAATCCTGAAATGCGGCTTTGGGTAGGTAAAAGACGCACTTTGCGTTACGTGAATTCTCCATCCGTGATCACCCTGTTTTATCCATGGCGTTGTCCCAAAACCGGTTCCCACTTTTGGGCGACATGAATTAGCCTGCATCCGGTTGGCGGACATCGATGTCGCTGAGATAGGCAACCACGGTGGCGTGGGACGTGGCAGCCGTCAGTCCGCCGATCACCAGCACCATCAACACGACACCGAGATAGCCTGCCGAACCGATGGCGAAATTGCCGAACAGGGCGGCCGCCTGGTCGGCCTGCGGCGTCGCCATATTGCGCGACGACCACCAGGAAAAGACGATGAACACGAGCACTGCGGCGGCACCGCCAGCCGCTGCTCCCTTCATGCCGGTGACCAGGAAATGCCGGCGGAATTCGCGCGCGATGAAGCGTGCCTCGGCGCCGACGAAATGCAGCACCTCGATGATGTGACCGTTGCCGGCCATGGCGCCGCGCGTCGCGAACACCACGGTCAGCACGGTCGCCGACAGCATCAGCGCCAGCACGGCAATGCCGATGGTCACCGTCGTGCGGGCCATCGCCACCAGCCGGTCAACCCAGGTGCGGTGATCGTCTAGCGATGCGCTCGGCAGTTTCGGCGTGATCGCGGCGCGCATGGCGGCGAAATCGGGCGGGCTGTTCTCGTCGATGGTGACGATGATCAGTCGCGGCACCGGCAATTCGTCGATGTTGAGGCCCGAGCCCAGCCAGGGCTCCAGGAGCCTCGCGGTCGCCTCGCGGTCGATGATCCGGGTCCCCTTCACGCCGGGAAATTCGCCGGCGATCTGCGAGGCCTGGGTCAGGGCCGCCTCCATGTCGAGGCCGTCGACCGGCTTGATCTGGATCGTTGCCTCGCGTGAAATCTGGTTCTCCCAGACGGACGCCGTGTCGCGCACCAGCGTCACCGCGCCGAAAGTCAGGCAGGACAGGAAGGTCATGATGGCGATAACCAGTACCAGTGCCCGGCCGGCGATGTTCTGCGCCGGCACGATCGGCGCCATCCTGCGCTGGGCGCGGGGCTTTGCCTCGGTCGCCTCGGCGTCCTGCTCCCGTTCCACAAAATGTTCGGCGGACAGTTCAGTCATAGATGTCCAGCCTTCCGCCGGCCAGGATCATGCGGCGCGCGTCGACCTGTTCCATCAGGCCAAGGTCGTGGGTGGCGATCACCACCGCGGTGCCGAGGCGGTTGAGCTCGATAAACAGCCGCAGCAGCCGTCGCGCCAGAGGCGGATCGACATTGCCGGTCGGTTCGTCGGCGAGCAGGATTTCCGGCTGCTCGATCAGCGCCCGCGCGATCGCGGCGCGCTGCTTCTCGCCGCCGGACAGAACCGGCGGCAGCACATGCATGCGCTCGCCCAGCCCGACCCACTTCAACAGCTCGGTGACATCGGTGCGGTAGCTCGCCTCCTCGCGCCCGCGCACGCGCAGCGGCAGCGCGACGTTCTCGTAAGTGGTCATGTGGTCGAGCAGGCGAAAATCCTGGAACACCACGCCGATCCGGCGTCTGAGATGCGGCAGCTCGGTGCGCGAGATACGCGAGCGATCCTTGCCGAAGATGGTGATCAGCCCGCGCGTCGGCTTCAGCGACATGAACAGCAAGCGCAGCAAGGTCGTCTTGCCGGCGCCCGAAGGCCCGCTGAGGAACTGGAAGGAGCGCTCCGGGATGTGCAGGGAGATGTCGCGGAGGATTTCCGGACCCATGCCATAGCGGAGGCCGACATTTTCGAAACGAATCAATTTCGACGACCTGAATTTCGGCACGGCGGCGAGCCGGCCTGTTCTGGGTAAAGACCATCGGCCGGCATGGTTAACCGGCGGTTAATTTCTGGGCTCTTTCGGCTCGTCACGAGGGCTCCGGTGGGGAAGCGTTAACCATTTGTGTTTACGCAAAAGAAACGAAAAGCGAACACGTGCTGCAATGCTGGGGCCATGATGGCTGACGATCGAACCGCGCGCCCGGTTTCCGGCGAAATCATGACCGATTCGGCGGCAATTGCCGCAGCGGACAGGTTCATGCGTGGTTCGGCCGGCGACATCGTCGATGCCCACTACGTGGTGATGCCGCGCCTTGCGCCTGCGGTGGAAAGCGTTTCGCCGCTGCCGCGCGCGATCGTCACGCCGCCCATCGAAGGCATGGACATGCTGCGCAAGCCCGAAGCCTCACCGGAGCGGCTACCGGCCTCGCGCGGCGGGCCGATCTTCTGGGTCGCTGGTATCGGCGCTGCCTTGGCCGCGTTCTGGGTCTCCGGTGGGCACGCGCTGGTGCGCCAGGCGCCGTTCCTGTCCAGCGCGCAGGCGTCGGCGCTCAGCATTTCGGGCGTCACGTCACGCGTCGACGCTACCGGGCCGAACGCCGCACTGTTCGTCGATGGCGAGGCCGTCAATGATGGTGCGAAACCGACGCAGCTGCCGCTGCTTGAAATCCGGGTGACCGGCAATGACGGGCAGACCACCCGCTATACGTTGGGGACATCCGGCCGTTCGCTGGCGTCGGGCGAAAGATTCGGCTTTGCCAGCAGGCTCGACGTGCCTAGAAACGGTGTGAAGACCGTGTCGGTCACTTTCGCCGAATAGGCGATCACCGGGGAAGACCATCAATGCCCATCGTACGCGGCAAGGACATCGAGGTTCTGTTTTCGGCATCGGCGATCGCGCGGCGCAATCTCGAGCTCGCCAAGGAGATTGCCGGACACGATTATCACGATCTGCTGGTGATCTCGGTGCTGAAGGGCTCGTTCATCTTCGCCGCGGATCTCATCCGGGCCATGCACGATGTCGGCCTGTCGCCGGAGGTCGAATTCATCTTCATCTCCAGCTACGGCGCCGGCACCAGCAGCGGCGAGGTGAGGGTGCTGCGCGACATCGACAATGAGGTCGCCGGCCGCGACGTGCTGCTGATCGACGACATTCTCGAATCGGGGAAGACGCTGAGCTTTACCCGCGAGCTGATGTTGTCGCGGGGCGCCAAGAGCTGTTCGATCGCCGTGCTGCTCGACAAGCGCATGCGCCGCCAGACCGAGCTCAATGCCGATTATGTCGGCTTCGACTGCCCCGACTATTTCGTCGTCGGCTACGGCATGGATGTCGCCCATGCTTTTCGCGAATTGCCGTTTGTCGGTGTCGTCAAAGGGGATGTCTGAGCGGCATCAAAAAGGTTTGCTGACGCTTAGAGCGGGTCGTCGCTTCACGAAAACGCCGAACCGCTCTAGTTTTTTGTTTTGACGCAATTCCCAAGGGAAAGCGCTTTGCACTTTTCCCGGGAAAACCGTCTCACACTTTTCCTGAATTGCTCTGGGCTTTCAGGAAAAGTCAACTTTTGGCGGCCAAATATGCCGGCCATGGCAAAGCTTCTGATCGTCGAGGACGATGAGTCCGTCCGCACCCTGGCCGCCCGCGCGCTTGAACGCGCCGGGCACACAATCGATATCGCGGCGGACGGCGCGCAGGGGCTTTCGCTGATCCAGGCCGCGCGTGGCGGCTATGATCTCGTCGTCTCCGACATCCGCATGCCGGAGATGGACGGCATCGAGATGGCGATCGCGGCTGCGGCACTGTTTCCGGCGATCAAGATCGTGCTGATGACCGGCTATGCCGACCAGCGCGAGCGCGCCGAGGAATTGAACGGCATCATCCTCGATGTCGTGCAGAAGCCCTTCACGCTGGCCGAAATCCGCTCGCGCGTCGAACGGGCGCTGATCTGCTTCGCCTGATCAGGCTGGATCGGCAGTAGCGAGCACGGGGGCTGCGCTCTTGCGTCGTTCGGTGTTGAGCGCCAACAGGCCGGCGCCGATGATCAAGGCGGCCCCGATGACGGTCGTCGACCGCGGTACTTCGGCGAAGAACAGGAAACCCCACAGCGGCGACCACAGGATGCCGGTGTATTCGAAGGTGGCAACGCGGTTGGCCTGCGCCATCCGGTAGGCCTGCGACAGCAGGATCATGCCGGCGGAGGCGACGAAGCCGCAGGCGGCCATCTTGAGAAAATCCGGCAGCGTCGGCCAAAGCCATGGCCTTACCAGGAATTCCAGGCTCGGGTGGACGGCGTGGGTGATGCCGGCTAGATGAAACGCCCCGGCAACCACGGCGGCGCCGACCAGATAGGCGCCGTTCTGATAGAAGGCCATGACGGTGGACGATTCAGTATCGCCGATCTTGCGGGCCATCAGCTGCGAAAAACCATAGAGCGCCGCCGAGCCCAGCGACAGCAGCGCTGCCCAGTCGAACAGTCCTGCGCCGGGACGCAGCATCACGAGGACGCCGAACAAGCCGATCAGCACGGTTGCCAGTGTCTGCCAGGAGACGCGCTCGCCAAGATACGGCCCGGCCAGCACCATGATGAACAGCGGCGCCATGAAATAAAGCGCCACCGCATCGGCAAGCGGCAAGGCAGCGATGGCTAGGTAGTACATCGTATAGGAGGTGAACTGAATGAAGGCGCGCACCGTCAGCATGCCGAATCGCTTCGACAGGATCGCCCGCAAGCCGACATCGGCATGGACCAGAACGATCAGGATCGGCAGGGCGACGATCGAGCGGATCGCCATCACCTCGGTCACTGGATAGCCGCTCGACACGGCTTTGACGAGCGGATCCTGCAGCGAAAAGACCAGCACGCCGAGGCACAGGCTCAGGATGCCGCCCACCATCCGATTCTGCATCTGCATCCAGGCTCCTGCGCGTACGATCCGAAGCTGCCGCTTGCGGGTAAAAAGAACCCGCCACCGTTTCGGGCAGCGGGCACGAGTGAGGACTCTTGATTGGTCCGCGGCTGATTTCGCAGCCGCATATCCAATGGGTGAGGCCACTATCGTCCGCCGTTTGACATGTTGCAAACGAATTGGAATGATGCCAGCAATCAAATTCTCTTATGGCGGGTTTCATGCGGCCGACCCTCGACAGCGACCTCCTGCGCACCTTCGTGGCGATTGCCGAGACCGGCAATTTCACCAAGGCGGCGGAGCAGGCCGGCCGCACCCAATCCGCGGTGTCGATGCAGATGAAGAAGCTCGAAGAGCTGATCGGCGCCAGCCTGTTCGAGCGCGGTTCGCGCGGCGTCGCGTTGACGCGGCGCGGCGGCGAACTCATCGTCAACGCCCGCCGCATTGTCTCGCTGCTCGACGAGACGTCGGCATCGATGGCGGCAGCGCCGCTTGGCGGTCCGGTTCGCATCGGCATTCCGGAGGAATATGGCCACGCCATCCTGTCGCGCGCTCTTGGCGCCTTCTCGAAGCGTCATACGCAGGTCGAAGTCACTGTGCGCTATGCCCATTCCGGGGCACAGATGGCGGCGCTCGCCGCCGGCGAGCTCGATCTGTGCGTGGTGTTCGAATGGCAGGATCCTGCCGGCGGCGAAGTGCTGATGCACGACCCGACCGTGTGGGTGACGTCGACCCTGCATCACATGCATGAGGAACAGCCGGTGCCGATCGCGCTCTACAACCGGGCCGGCTGGTGCAAGGACTTTGCCATCAAATCACTGGAGCAGCGCGATCTTGCCTATCGTGTCGCCTATACCAGCGACACCACCGGCGGCCTCAAGCTCGCCGTCACCTCCGGACTGGCGATCGCGCCGATTTCGCGAAGCAACATTCCGGACGGCTGTCGTGAACTGACCACGGCAGACGGATTCGGCGCCATCGATTCCTCGAACGTGGTGATGCACCGCAACCCGAATGCGTCAGGCGAGGCGATCGACGGCATGCAGGATGCTATCCGCGAAGCCTTCGTCAACAGGCTCAGTCAGCCGGCGGCATCCTCGTAGAAATGCAGCCTGTTGCCGAACGGATCGGCGACCGATATCTCGCGGGTCTTCCAAGGCGTCTCTTCCACGCCTAGAGCGATTCCTATTTTGAGAGAATCGTAGGATTCCCAAAGCCGGATGTTTGTGATTCAAGATGCTGGCTGGATTGGAGG
>NZ_JAMYRE010000033.1:0-59902 GCF_040321265.1 Mesorhizobium sp. M0491 | reverse complement strand
CACGAACAGGATGGAAACGAATCTCCATCCTGTTCGATAGGTCTTACCAGATCCTCATCCAGCCCAACTTAAGTGAACTGCATTAGCGCCAAGTGGCGCCGTTTTTTCATTCTGTCGGTCGGCTCAGCTACAGGTCAGCTCAATAGGGTGAGTAGCACTGCTGGCGCGGGCCGTTGTAGGGCTGGAAGGTGTTGTCGTAGGCCCGGTACGACCGGTAGCGGTTGTAGCACCATTGGACATGGGCGCTCGAAAGCCGTCCCGCGCGGTAGTAGCGGCGCGGCGCCGGCCGGTCATAGTAGTCGTAATTGTTGTACATGCTGCCGAGGCCAAGCCCCAGGCCAAGGCCCAGGATCGCGGCACTCGCGCCATCATCGTAGTAACGGCCGCCGCGATAGTGATGGCGACCATGGCGCCAACGCCAGTTGTCTCCACCATTCCAGTTACCGCCGCCGCCCTGCCAGTGTCGACGGCCGCCGTCCCAATTGCCCGACCGGCGCCATCTCCAATCGTCGTTGTTGAACTGACGGTTGTTGCCGCCGGCCCAACTGTCGCGAACCGGCGTGACATTCGGCGCCGCCGTGCTGGTTGGTATCGACAGATCCGGCTGCATGATCGGTCCGGCGGCGGACGGTGCCGTGACGCCGGACAGGATACCGAGGGCTATCAGCCCCGATTTGACCGTGGAAGAAAAGAGCGAACTCATTGCACTCTCCAAGAGTTACAGGCCCCACGCCCACCCGAGGAATGGGCAACAATGGATGTTTGCATCTGAACGGCGGATGAACGGAAAGGTTCCGTCAACCATGACGCGAACGCGCCCAGGACCAATCGATCTCAGATGGTGGTTTTGCGAGCTTGTTTTCCCAAGCACTTGCGGGCAAAGGTCATGGCATGTCGCTGCGCCTTGCCACCTTCAATGTCGAGAACCTGATGAACAGGTTCGATTTTTCCGGCTATCGCAACCAGCTCAACGAGGATCGAACGCTGGCGCTGTTCGATATCCAGAGCGAAGCGGAATACAGGATCCTGGAGCAGGCCCGCGCCATCGCCCAGTCCGACGACACGCGCCAGCTGACGGCGCTGGCGATCGCTGCCACCCGGGCCGACATCATCTGCATGCAGGAGGTCGACAACATCGAAGCGCTGAAGGCCTTCGAATACGGCTATTTGTTCAAGATGGTGGGGCAGGGCTACCGGCAGAAATACACCACAGCGGGCAATGATTCGCGCGGTATCGACGTTGCCGTAATGATGCGCAACGAGACCGCGCAGGGCCAGCCGATCGAATTCGTGCGCATGACCAGCCACGCCTATGTCACCTACGAGCAGTTCGGGCTGCACACGCCGGAACTCGAGGCACTGGGCAATCAGGCCAATGAGCGCATTTTCCGGCGCGACTGCCTGGAGATCGACGTCACCGTGGGCGGCGTGCCGCTGACGCTCTATCTCGTGCATTTCAAGTCGATGGGCTCGCCGCGCAACGGGCTCGACGGGCGCGAGGCGACGATGCCGGTGCGCATCGCGGAGGCGCAGGCCGTGCGCCGCATCATCGAGGAGCGCTTCGGCAAGGACTATGCCGCCGACAAGAATTGGGCGATCTGCGGCGACATGAATGACTATCGCCAGCGCGTGAAGGTAGCAGGCGATGCGATCGACGGTTATCGCTTCGAGGTGGTCGACGAAGCCCTGTCCTGCATCAACGTGCTGACGGCAGGCGGCTTTTGCGAAAATGTCGTCGAGCGGCGGCCGGAGATGAACCGCTGGAGTTTCTACCACACGCGAGGACCCGAAGAGCGGCATCTGTGCCAACTCGACTACATTCTGTTGTCGAAGGGGCTCGCCGCCAGCAACGCAACGGCCGTTCCCGACATTATCCGCAACGGCCAGCCCTGGCGCACCATTTTTCCGCCCGGCCAGGAGGTCGAGCGGTTTCCGCGCGCCGGCTGGGACCGGCCGAAGGCATCGGATCATTGCCCGGTGGCGATCACGCTGGACATTGTCCGGTAAGCAGTATTGGGGCCTGATACGGTATGAGTTTCGACCTGCCGCGCAACGTCATCCTGCCGGTCGACGACATCGACGTCCGGCTCGATCCCGGTCCGCACCCTTTCGCAAGGGACAATGCAGAGGCGATCGCCGAGAACTGGCAGCACGAAATCGCCGCCAATCCGGCGCTGTTCGACGGCATGGTGGTGCTGCTGTCGCAACTTGCCTACCGCGACAGCCGTCTCGTCGGCCGCTGCCATGCGGTCAATTACTCGACGTTCATGCTGTGGCGGAAGCGGCGCGAGAATTCGGGCGCCGAGCATGCCTATGCCCATGCCATGCTGGTGGCCGGCGACAATGCGCTGGTGGCGATCCGCATGGGTCCTCACACAGTCAATGCCGGCCGCGTCTATTTCGCTGCCGGCTCGTTCGAGCCGGTCGATTTTCGCGATGGGCTGGTCGATGTCGATTTCAACATGATGCGTGAGGTGCGCGAGGAAACTGGGCTCGACCTGTCAGGTGCTGAACGCGGCAAGCGATACCACGCCATGTCGACCAGCAGCGGCACGGTGATCTTCCGCCGCTATCACGAGACGGCGCCCGCAGACGAGATCGCCAGGCGCATCTCAGCCTTCGTCGCCACCGAGACCGAGCCGGAGATCCAGGGGCCGGTGATCATCCGCCATGCGGCCGACCTGCCGGATGGGCTCTCGCCGCACATGAAGCCGCTGATCGAGTGGCATTTCGCAAACAGGGATTAAGGGCGCGTTTTGTCCTGTGCCGCCTTGCGATCGTTGTGGGCAGCGACGAGGAACAGGATGAAGCCGATGCCCAGCAAGCCGCCCATCGCCATTCCCATCGTCTGGCCGACGACTGCCTGGAAATCCGATGTGACGCGGTCGGGATTGGCCATGCCGTAGCGGGCGAGATACCACCAGATGCCTGCAAGAGCCGCCTCGATGATGACCATCGCCAGGATCAATCGCGCCTTCTTGCTCATCCGCCATTCCTCCGCCCAAGGTGAATTGCCCTACCATCGCGAACGGAGCGGGGACAGTGGCGGGGCAGGCTGGAACGCCGAAGACCGTGCAAAACCGGTCGGAGCAATGGCGCGCTTCCGACCGGGTTGCCTACTCGTGCCTAAGCGCGTCGATCGGGTCGAGCCTGGCGCCGCGCAATGCCGGGAAGAAGCCGAACACCATGCCGATCAGCGCCGAGAAACCGACGGCGAGCAGGATGACCGCCGGGCTTGGCGCGAACGGGATGGTCAGCGTCACCGCGGCGAGGCCGGCCAGTGCCAGGCCGAGCAGGATGCCGATGATGCCGCCGAGCAGCGACAGCACCGTCGCCTCGACCAGGAACTGGATGAGGATGTGCTTTTCATGCGCGCCGATGGCGAGCCTGATGCCGATCTCGCGTGTGCGTTCGGTGACCGACACCAGCATGATGTTCATGATGCCGATGCCGCCGACCAGCAGGCTGACGCCGGCGACGGCGCCCAGCATGCCGGTCATGGTGGTGGTGGCGCTGGCCATGGCGTCGGCGATCTGGGTCATGTCGCGGATAGCGAAATCGCTCTCGCGGTCAGGTGTGAGGCGGCGTGCATCGCGCAAAATGTCCTCGACGCGCGGCTGCAACTCGCTGGTCGGCGTACGGTCGTCGGCGGCGATGTATATGTTGTCGATGTCGCGGTTGCCGGCGATGCGGCGCTGGTAGGCGTGCAGCGGCATCAGCACGACATTGTCCTGGTCCTGGCCGAAGCCGGTATAGCCCTTGGGCTCGAGCAGGCCGATGATCTTGCAGGAGGTGCGGTTGACGCGGATGATCTCGCCCTCCGGATCGCCGGCGCCGAAGAACTGCTGGCGCACCGTTTCGCCGATCAGGCACACGCCGGTGCCCGAGCGGGTTTCGGAATCGCTGAACGGGCGGCCCGACACCAGCTTCCAGTCGCGCGCATCGAGATAGGCGCTGTCGGTGCCGGTGACGCCCGAGGTCAGGCTCTCGGTGCCGAAGATGACCCGAACCTGCTTTTGCGAGGCCGGTGAAATCGCGCGGGCGCCAGTTAGATGCGCCACCAGCGCCGTCAGATCCTTTTCGGCCAGCGGACGCACCACCTGGTCCAGCCCGCCCGGTCCGCCGGGGCCGGCCGGGCGGCCGGAGCGGACCACCAGCAGATTGCTGCCGAGCTTGGAGATGTCGGCCTTGACCTTTTGCGTGGTGCCGGAGCCGATGGTGAGCATGGCGATAACGGCGGCAACGCCGATGACGATGCCGAGCAAGGTCAGGAACGAGCGCAGCACGTTGCGGCGGATCGAGCGCAGCGAGAGGCGGACGGTTTCCCAGATCATGGCTGTGCGATCTCCAGCTTCCTGGAATCCGAAGCGACGTGGCCGTCGAGGAAGCGGATGGTGCGTTCGGCATAGTCGGCGACGTCGGCCTCATGCGTGACCATGGCGATGGTCAGGCCGAGCTCGGTGTTGAGCCGGGTGAGCAGTTCCATGATCTCGTGCGTGCGGGCGGTGTCGAGATTGCCGGTCGGCTCGTCGGCGACGAGGAGTGTCGGGCGGGTGACGATGGCGCGCGCGATCGCCACGCGCTGCTGCTGGCCGCCGGACAGTTCGGCCGGCGTGTGGTGCTCGCGGCCGACAAGGCCGACCTCCGCCAGGGCCTGCATGGCAAGGTCTCGGCGCTCTCGCGCGGCAACACCGCGATAGATCAGCGGCAGTTCGACATTTTCGGCCGCCGTGGTGCGGGCCAGCAGATTGTAGCCCTGGAAGACGAAGCCGACATAAAGGTTGCGCAGCATGGCGCGGCGGTTACGGTCGAGGCGGCCGGCGTCGATGCCCATGAAGGAATAGGTTCCGGCCGTCGGCGTGTCGAGGCAGCCGATGACGTTCATCGCCGTCGACTTGCCGGAGCCGGACGGACCCATGATGGCGACGAATTCGCCACGCCGGATGGCAAGATCGACGCCGGCCAGCGCATGCACCTTGGCCTCGCCCTGGCCGTAGCTCTTCCAGACCTTGTCGAAGGTGATGAGGGTCGCGCCCGCAGCCACGGCATCAGCTCCGCTGCTGCGACGCGGTGATGATTTGAGCGCCTTCGTCCAGGCCCGAAATGATCTCGGTCAGTTCGCCGTCGGTGGAGCCGATCTTGACGTTGACCGGGTGCGGACGCCCATTCTCCAG
This sequence comes from Mesorhizobium sp. M0491, assembly GCF_040321265.1. Lineage (NCBI taxonomy): Bacteria > Pseudomonadati > Pseudomonadota > Alphaproteobacteria > Hyphomicrobiales > Phyllobacteriaceae > Mesorhizobium > Mesorhizobium sp. M0491. Next base: position 54,728 of record NZ_JAMYRE010000033.1, on the reverse strand, counting down.
CACGTAGAGCGTGCGCGAGCCGTCGGTGGGCACTGTGGCGGCCTGGCGCTGGCGGTTGCCGCCGGGGCGCCCCATGCGGCCGGTGAACAGGTCGCTCAGGCTCCAGCCGCGGGCGGCCTGCTGCGCCGGACGATAGCGGAAGGCGGTGGCCGGCACGGTGAGCACGCCCTTGGCCTGTTTGGTGACGACCGAAACGGTGGCGGTCATGCCGGGCCGCAGCAACAGCTCGTTGTTGTCGACCTCGAGCCGCGCATTGTAGGTGACGACGCCGTCGGTGGTGACGGAGGCATAGGAGATGTCGCGGATCTCGGCATCGAACGGCCGCTCGGGGAAGGCATCGACTGTGAAGCGGGCATGCTGGCCGGATTTGACCGCGCCGATGTCGGCTTCGTCGACCGCCGCCACCAGTTCCATGTTCCTGAGATCGGCGGCGATGATGAACAGCACCGGCGCCTGGAGCGAGGAGGCAACCGTCTGGCCGGGATCGACCGATCGCGTCAGCACGATGCCGTCGATCGGCGCATAGATGGTGCTCTTGGCAAGGTCGGTCTGCTGCGCCTTGAGGTCGGCCTGGGCGATGGCGAGGTTGGCCTGCGCACTGTCCAGCGCTGCCTTGGAACGGTCGCGCGTGGCGGTTGCTGCTTCAAGCGACTGGTCGGTCGCCATGCCGCGCTTGGTCAGCGCTGCTGCGCGCACCAGCGCCTTCTCGTTTTCGGCCAGCGTAACCGTGGCGTCCTCGACATTGGCGGCGGCGGCCTTGGCCGAAGCTTCGGCGCGCTCGATCTGGACCTCGAGTTTCACCGTGTCGAGTGTCGCCAGCACGTCACCCTTCTTGACCTGCTGGTTCTCCTCGGCCGAGACCGAGCGGATGATGCCGGACAGTTCGCTTGAAATGTCGACCTGGGTGAGCGGCTGCAGCGTGCCGGTCGCCGATACCGCGACGGTGAGATCAGCCTTGGCGGCAGGCACGGTGGTGTAATCGATTCTGGCCGGCGAGCCGGCATACCACTGATAGACGCCGAGCGCGGCGGCGAGCACGATCAGCGCCAGCAGCGCATAGAGCCAGCCGCGCCGGCGCGACTTGCGCCGACCCGTCATGTCGAGCCCGAGCGCCGTCTCGATGGCGGAATCCGATTCCGTCTTTGGCAGATTGACAATCTGGTCCACGCTGGACCCCTATAACGCGCAATGTCCCTATCTGTGCACAGATCAGGCTTACTGGTTCGAATATCAAATTAAATTTCGCCCATGTTGGGATTGAGGCAGGAATGAAAACTCGGAATTACTTGCTTTACGATGTGTTTACGACCGAGCGACTGGCCGGCAATCCTTTGGCCGTCGTGCTGGACAGCGAGGGATTGGACACGGCGGCGATGCAGGCCATCGCGCGCGAATTCAACCTGTCCGAGTCGGTTTTCGTGCTGCCGCCGGACAATCCCAAGCACAGAAACCGCATTCGCATCTTCACCCCCGACTATGAAATGCCATTCGCCGGCCACCCGACCGTGGGCGCCGCGATCGCGCTGGCCGAACTGGCGGAAGAGGGCGGCGCCGGCATCTTCGTGCTGGAGGAAAACATCGGCCCGGTGCGTTGCGCCGTCAGCAAGCACGACGGCAACACTTTCGCCGAGTTCGACCTGGCAAAGCTGCCGGAGCCGCTGGAGCTCGATGCCAATCCGGAGGCGATCGGTGCGGCGCTTGGGCTCACGCCGCACGAAATCGGCTTCGAGAATCACCGCGTCTCGTTCTGGTCGGCGGGCGTGCCCTATGTCACCATTCCAGTTGCCAATCTCGAGGCGGCGGGCCGTATCCGGCTGGACAACCAGGCCTGGTCGGAACTGGCGCCGCGCAAGAGCGAGTGGGCCTTCGCCAGCCCCTATGTCTATTGCCGCGAGACGGTGAACCACGAAAGCGCCTTCCATGTGCGCATGATCGTGCCCGGCACGCCTTCCTACGAGGATCCGGCGACCGGCTCGGCGGCAGCGGCTTTTGCCGGCGCCATCATGCATTTCGACGCGCCGACCGATGGCATTTCGCAGCTGTGGATCGAGCAGGGGCTGGAGATGGGCCGGCCATCGCGCATCCGCCTCGAACTGACCGTGCAAGGCGGAAAACTGGCCTCGGCGCGCATTGGCGGCAATGCGGTGAAGGTTGCGGAGGGCAGACTGTTCGTCTGATCGAACGCATGCTCGGTCGATTTGTCGGGAAATGATTCCGGCAGGGCTGGACAGGACCGGTGGTGGCGGCTATATGCCCGCCAACGCCGGTTTTTGCCGGCCGAGTGGGTGCGTAGCTCAGTTGGTAGAGCAGCTGACTCTTAATCAGCGGGTCCACAGTTCAATCCTGTGCGCACCCACCAAATTCCTAGAAGAGTTGGTGGAAAGACCCTGAAAGCGAGACGCGTTTGGCGCGTCTCGGGCCTGGCGCTGATCACGGCGCGGGCTTGCCGAGACTGGCCTTGAACTTAACCTTCATGGCGATCTGGCCGGTCACGGTGATCTGCGATCCGGCGGCGGCGCCCATGCTGCGATCCCTGGCGTTGACATTGGTGGTGACGTTGGTCACCTCGCAGCTGTCGCCGATGGTTTCGAGCACCATGGCGCAACTGCCGGCCGCGAGCGTGTAGAAGGAACGAAGCCCGGCCTCTTGCTGCACCGCGATGTCTTCACCGTCCTTGACCGGAATGCTCATAGTGATGCTGGACTGCACCTTGACAAGGCCGTCGTCGCCAGGTCGCCGCGGCCGGCCTGTCTCGTCAAGGACCTGAGAAAATGCCGGCGCAGCAGTGCTGCAAAGCAGCGCGGCGACAATTGTCGTCTCAAATACTCCATGAACTTTTTCTCGTCTCATGGAACAATCAAAACGGCGTTATTGTTTTGGCTCAATCACGTTGAAAGTTTGACGGATTTATTTCTCCGAAACGCCAGCCTCGGCAAAACTCGCCATGCGGGCATGGCACTCCAGCGCCGAGCGGACGATGTTGACGGCGAGGCAGGCGCCGGAGCCTTCGCCAAGCCGCATGCCGAGATCGAGCAGGGGCGGCAGGCCGAGGGCTTCGAGCAGGCCGCGATGGCCCGATTCGGCCGAAACGTGCGCGGCGATGGTGTGGGCGAGGCCGGTCGGGTGCAGTTTGGCCAGCGGGGCTGCCGCTGCGGTGCAGACGAAACCGTCGAGCAGTACGGGGATGCCCAGATGGCGGGCCGCCAGCGTCGCGCCGAAGATGGCGGCGAGTTCGCGGCCGCCGAGCGCGGCAGCGATAGCAAGCGGGTCGCCGAGGGTGGCGGCGTGGCGCTTCAGGCCGGCTTCGATGGCGACCACCTTGCGCTTGAGGCCGGCGTCGTCGACACCGGTGCCGCGCCCGGTCCATTTTTCAGCACCGCCGCCGAACAAGGCGGCTGAAATGGCGGCTGCAGGCGTGGTGTTGCCGATGCCCATTTCGCCGAAGCAGACGAGGTCGAGGTCTTTTGTCACCGCGTCGTAGCCGGCCGACACGGCGGCGAGGAACGACTTCTCGTCCATCGCCGGCACTTGGGTGAAATCGCCGGTGGGATGGTCGAGATCGAGCGGAATGACGTCGAGTTCGGCGCCGGCCATGCGGGCAAGCTGGTTGATGGCGGCACCGCCGCCGGCGAAATTCGCCACCATCTGCACGGTGACCTCCGAAGGATAGGCCGAAACGCCTTGCGCGGTGACGCCATGGTTGCCGGCGAAGACGAAAACCTTGACGCGGTCGAGTTTTGGCATGTCGCGGCCCTGCCAGCGCGCCAGCCATGCCGCGATGGTCTCCAGCCGGCCAAGGCTGCCTTGCGGCTTGGTCAGCGTGTCCTGGCGGCGCGCAACCGCATTGGCGGCAGTGTCGCTGCCGGCCGGCAGGTCGAGGCAGGCGGCGCGCAATTCACTAAGCGATTTGAAGGGCATGGGGGCAAAGTCTCCGAAAAGGAATCAGGCCAAGGGATCAGGCCAAGGGATCAGGAAAGGGCTACGGAAGCGACCAGCAGCACCGCGATTTCGCTCGCCTGCTGCAAGGCGCCGATCGTGTCGCCCGTCTGGCCATCGATCTGGTTGAGGCAAAGCGCGCGGAACGCGGCAAACAGCAGGCCAAGCAGGATGAGCGCGAAGACAGCGCCGCCGAGCCCAAGCAGGAGCAGCGGGATCGCACCGAGCACGGCGCCGGCGATGGCGACTTCCAGCGAAACGGTGCCAGCATCGGCCGACAGGCCGTCGATCCGCGCTGGGGGCAAGAGATGCATGAAGGCCCCGAGCAGGCCGCGCGAGGCCGCGTGTGCGGCCAGGAGGGCGAACAGCGCCTGTGTGGGATCGATGAATTCCGAAAGCGCGCTCCAGCGGATCAGCAGCGACAGGCCCAGTGCCATGGCACCGTAGGCGCCGATGCGGCTGTCGCGCATGATCTCGAGTTTTTTGCCGCGTGATTTGCCGCCGCCAAAGCCGTCGGCGACGTCGGATAGCCCGTCCTCATGCAGGCAGCCGGTGGTGAGCACGGTTGCCACAAGCGCAAGTGCGGCCGCCGGCCCCATGGCCAGGCCAAACCGTTCCGCCGTGGCGAAGACGATGGCGCCGATCAGGCCGACGACAAGTCCGGCAATGGGGGCTGCCCAGATCGCGGCGGCAAGGCTGCGGCCGCGAAAATCGAAAACGGGCAGCGGCAGCCTTGTGAAGAAGACCAGGCAAAGCGCGATGTCGTCGACGACCTGCCGCGGTGAAAGGGCCAGATTCCTGAACTTCATGCTCTAGCCCCTCGCAATGGCATGGAAGAAGGTGCCGCTGACATGGCCGCGCCGGTAGCCCGAGGCGCCGATCGGGTTGCCCTGCCCGTCGGCGAGGTCGGCCAGCGGCTCGTCATTGCCGGTGGCCGTCATCTGCGCATAGTGGAATTCGTGGCCTCGGATCAGCGCGCCTTGTGAGCCCAGCGGGCAATCGGCGCGCAACCGAGCCTCGCGATAACCGAGATTCATCTTGCGTTTGGCGAAGCTGGTGGAATGGCCGAGCAGGCCGAGCATCGCATGCGTTTCGCCTGACGCGTCCTCCAGCGCTCCGCCCAGCACCATGAAGCCACCGCACTCGCCATGGATGGGCTTTGTCGCGGCGAAACGGGTCATCCCGGCGCGGAAAGTCGCGGCGGCGGCGAGGCGGCCGGCGTGAAGCTCGGGATAGCCGCCGGGCAGCCAGCAAACATCGCAGGTCTCGTCGGGCGCTTCGTTGGCGAGCGGCGAGAACGGGACGATTTCGGCACCCGCCTTGCGCCAGTAGGCGGCGACATGTGGATAGAGGAAGGTGAAGGCGGCATCCCCGGCCAGCGCGATCCGCTGACCGGGTGGTGCGAGCGCGTCGTCGAAGCCGCCAAGCGCCGGGGTGAAAGGTGTCGCCAGGGCCATGATCGCGTCGAGATCGAGCGACTTTTCCGCCATGTCGGCCAGCCGGTCGAGATGCGCCATCAGGTCGTCATATTCGCCGGCCTGGACGAGGCCGAGATGGCGCTCGGGCAAGTTGAGCGTGGGGTCGCGCAGGATGGCGCCGACGACCGGCAGGCCGATCGCCTCGATGGCGTCGCCCGACAGCCGGCGGTGACGCTCGCTGCCCAGCCGGTTGAGCACGACGCCGGCCATGCGGACATCCGGATCGTAGGTGGCGAAACCCTTGGCGACGGCGGCCGCCGTGGTCGACTGGCCGGACACATCGAGCACCAGCAGCACCGGCAAGCCGTAGAGCCGCGCAAGATCGGCGGCCGAACCAGTGCGGCCTTGAGCTGCCGGAATGCCGTCGAACAGGCCCATGGCGCTTTCGAGGATGACGAAGTCGGTATCGTCGGCCGCTTGCGCGGCGAGCGCATTGAGCAGCGATGGCGGCATCGCCCAGCTGTCGAGATTGACGCCGGACAGTCCCGTGGCGGCGGTGTGGAAGCCAGGGTCGATATAGTCGGGGCCGGATTTGGCGCCGCGCACTTTCAACCCGCGCCGGGTGAGCGCGCGTAAAATGCCGATGGTGACACTGGTCTTGCCGGAGCCGGAGCGCGGCGCGCCGATGATGATGGCGCGGGCCGTCATGCTTGCCCCGCAAGGGCCGCGCGCATGGCGACGATGCCGCCAACGACGATCAGCGCCGGCGAGGCGAGACCGGCGGCTGCGGCTTTCTCGGCAATGGTGGCGAGCGTTGCGACGACGGTTCGTTCCTGCGGCGTCGTCGCGGCGACGATCACTGCCGCCGGTGTCGAAGGCGCCAGCCCGCCGTCGAGCAGTGCCGCCGCGATCAAAGGCAGGTTGGCCATGCCCATATAGACGACGACAGGCTGGCCGGTGCGGGCGATCGCCGCCCAATCGAGATCGTCATCGGTGCCGGCGGCGTGGCCGGTGGCCAGGATCACCGCCTTGTTGATGCCGCGCATGGTGGCGGGAATGCCGGTCGCGGCCAGCGCGCTGAGGCCCGAGGTCAGGCCGGGCAGGACGCGGAACGGGATATTTTCGCGCGCCAGCGCCAAGGCTTCTTCGCCGCCACGGCCAAAAATATAGGGATCGCCGCCCTTCAACCTGACGACGCGGCGGCCGTCGCGCGCCAGCCGGACCAAAAGGGCGGTGATGTCGTCCTGTTTCATCGACGGTTTGCCGCCGCGCTTGCCGGCAAAGAAAAGCTCGGCATTTTCGGCGACGGCGACGACATCTGATGAGACCAGCGCGTCGTAGACCAACGCATCCGCGTCGGCCAGTGCCGCCAACACTTCGAGCGTCAGGCAGCCGGGGTCGCCGGGGCCGGCGCCGGCCAGCCAGACGTGACCCGATTCCAGCCGGCGCGGCTTGAAATTCAGCCGGGACAAGGCTTTTTCGAGCGTGGCGTTTTCGCCGTTGTTTTTGGTGCTGCCGCTCACAATCCGTCCCGTCCGCGAAAACGCCGCTGATAGTGGGCGTCGTATAATGAACTCTCGCCAAAACCTTGCGCCGCCAGCGAGCGGCCGACGAAGATGATCGCCGTGCGCTCCATCGGGTCGGCAGCGAGCTGCGCTTCGATGGTCGCCAGCGTGCCGGTCAGCACGCGCTCGTCCGGCCAGGAGGCGCGGAAGACGACCGCCACCGGGCAATCGCCGCCATAATGCGGGGTCAGTTCGGCGACGACGCGGTCGATGGCGTGGATGGCCAGATGAATGGCAAGCGTGGCGCCGGTGCGGCCGAAGCCGGCCAGCGTTTCGCCGGGCGGCATTTTCGAGGCGCGTCCGGAAATGCGGGTCAGCACCAGGCTTTGCGCGACCTCGGGAATGGTCAGCTCGCGGCGCAATGCGGCGGCGGCAGCGGCGAAAGAGGGGACGCCGGGCGTCAGCGTATAAGGGATGCCGTGCTTTTCCAGCCGGCGGATCTGCTCGGCAACAGCGCTCCACACCGACAGGTCGCCGGAATGGAGACGGGCGACATCATGGCCGGCCTTATGGGCCGCGACATACTCGGCCTCGATCTCGTCGAGCGACATCGGCGCGGTGTCGATCAGTTTTGTCCCCGGCGCGCAGTGCTGCAGCAATTCGGGCGCGACGATCGAGCCAGCATGCAGGCAGACCGGGCAGCTCGCCAGCAACCGAGCGCCGCGCAGCGTGATGAGATCGGCGGCACCGGGACCGGCGCCGATGAAGTGGACGGTCATGGCGCATCTCCGCTGATGGCGATGGCGCAGGTGACCGGGCCGAGCACCGTGCGGGGCCCGAGCAGTCTGGCGCCTTTGCCGGCGACGGCAAGGGCGGACGCTTCGGAAACCGATGGTGTGCCGGCGAGTTCTTGCGAGAGCTCGGAATGGCTGAGCGTGTCCGACGAGGCGGCCTGAAGTGTCGCGTCGTCGACGATGATGACCGGAAGGTTCAGCGCGCGGCTAGCGGCGGCGATCGCTTCTTCATTCTTCTTGAACTCGGCAGTCGCCAGTGCCGAAAGGGCCGTCATCGCCAGCCCGTAGGCTTCGAGGGCGGTTTCGATCGCGGCAAGCACGTCTTCGACGCTCACGCCCTTTCGGCAGCCTATGCCCGCGACCATCATGGCTTCACCCAGCTCCATTGCGTGACCGGCATGGCTGGCCGCCATGCCTGCATCGCGCCGACCGGCGACGCGCGAGAGATGGCGATGCGGGTGAGATCGCCGCCAAGCGAGACATGGCGGGCGAGAAGCAAGGCTTCCATCTCCAGCGTCACCGCATTGGCCACAAGACGGCCGCCAGTGCGCAGCGCCTTGATGGCTGCGTTCAAGACACCGGCATCGCTGCCGCCGCCGCCGATGAAGATCGCGTCCGGCGTGTCCAGCCTGGCCAGTGCCTTGGGGGCGCTGCCTTCCACCACGACAAGGCCGGGAACGCCGCAGGCGGCCGCGTTGCGGCCAATGCGGGCGGCGCGGATCGGATCGGTCTCGATGGCTATGGTGCGCATCGAGGGGTGGGCCAGCATCCATTCGATGCCGATAGAACCGGAGCCGGCGCCGATGTCCCACAGCAATTCGCCGCGCCGCGGCGCCAGCGCCGACAGGGTGATGGCGCGGATTTCGCGCTTTGTGATCTGGCCGTCATGCTCGAACAGATGATCGGCAAGCCCTGATGTGAGCGGCAGGACGCGCGCATCCGGACCGGATTCAACTTCGATCGCCAGCACGTTGAGCGGATTGATGTTTTCGAGATCGAAGGCATCGGCGCGGACCGAGCGGTGGTTCTCGCTTGGCCCACCCAACGCCTCCAGGATCGTCAGTCGCGAGGCGCCGAAGTCGAGTTCGGTGAGCAGGCGGGCGATCGCCGCAGGGGCTTCTGCATCTGAGGTCAGTGCCAAAATGCGCGCGCCTGGCTGCAGCAGCGGCCGGATCAAGTCGAGCGGCCAGCCGTGCAGCGAGACGGTCTCGATGTCCTGCAGCGCCCAACCAAGCCGGGCGGCCGCAAGCGAAACGGCTGACGGGGCGGGGATGACATGCATCTCCTGTGGCTTGACCTTGCGGGCGAGGGTGGCGCCGACGCCGTGGAAGAACGGATCGCCCGAGGCGAGCACGCAGACGCGCCTGCCGGCCAGCGTCAGCACATCAGTCATCTCGGCGTCGAAAGGAACCGGCCAGGGGCGGGCATCACCCTTGGCGAAGGACGCGACCAGCGCCAGGTGCCGCTTGCCGCCGAAGATGATCTCAGCCTGGGCAATCCGCTGCTTGGCCTCGTCGCCGAGACCCGCTAAACCGTCCTCGCCGATACCGACGACCGTCAGCCAGGCGGCTCGCGATTGACGCTCAGCAGGCATGATGACCCACCGTATTCTGATCCTCGGCGGCACCACCGAAGCGCGGCAACTGGCCGGAAAACTGGCGGCGCGTGCCTCGATCACCCTGTCGCTGGCCGGCCGCACCGAAAGCCCTGTCGAACAGGGCGTGCCGGTGCGAAGCGGAGGTTATGGTGGCGCCGACGGGCTTGCTACCTATCTCCGAGAGACGGGCACCGACTTGCTGATTGACGCCACGCATCCCTATGCAGCGCGGATCTCCGCCAATGCGGCGCAAGCCGCCCGCGTGGCCGGTGTGCCGATCCTTGCGCTGCGACGCCCCGGCTGGGAGCCTGTCGAAGGCGACCGCTGGACTGAGGTCAATACATCCGGCGATGCCGCGCGAGCACTTGGACTGGCGCCGCGCCGTGTTTTCCTGGCGCTGGGCCGGCAAGAGGTCGCCGCTTTCGAAGCTGCGCCCCAGCATCATTATCTCGTCCGCAGCGTCGACGCGATCGAGCCCAAGCTTGCCGTGCCGGATGCGAGCTATCTTCTGGCCCGTGGCCCGTTTCGTGAGGCGGAGGAACGCGCGCTGCTCGAAAAGCAACGCATCGATGTCGTCGTGTCCAAGAACAGCGGCGGCGAAGCGACTTATGGCAAGATCGCCGCGGCGCGGGCGCTTGATCTCGAGGTGGTCATGATCCAACGGCCAACCTTGCCGGATGTTCCCGCGGCTGAAAGCGTTGAAGCGCTGACCGTGATGGTCGATCATTTTGTCCGCCCCGTGGACGAGCGCGGCGTGTAAACCAGCGCCGGCTTCTCAGCGCGCTTGATGATGCGGGTTTCCGGCGAGCCGATGATGATGCAGGTCGCCATGTCGGCCTTTTGCGCGTCGACGTCTGCCAGCAGGTAGACCTCAATACGCTCGTCCGGGCGGCCGGCGGCGCGGCCGAAAATCACTGGCGTAGTGCCTGGCAGGATCGCGGTGAGGCATTCGAAGGCGCGACCGAGCTGCCAGGGGCGTGCCTTGCTGATCGGGTTGTAGAGCGCGATGACGAAGCCGGCGCCGGCTGCCGCCAGCAGGCGCAGTTCGATCAGCTCCCATGGCTTCAGATTGTCGGACAGCGAGATGGCGCAGAAATCATGGCCGAGGGGCGCGCCGATGCGGGCGGCAACCGCCAGCATGGCGGTGATGCCGGGCACGACGGCGATATCGACCGTGCGCCATTCGGCCGGGCCGGCCTCGATCGCCTCGCAGACGGCCGCCGCCATGGCGAACACGCCGGGATCCCCACCGGAAACCACCGCGACGTCGTGGCCCTCGGCGGCTTTGATCAAGGCGTCCTTGGAGCGGGCGAGTTCCTCGCGATTGTCGGAAGCGACGCGGGTCTGATCCGGGCGCAGCTCCAGCCGGTCGAGATAGGGTTTGTAGCCGTAAAAGAATTTGGCCTCGGCGACGGCGCGGCTGGCTTCCGGGGTGACCTGATGGGCATTGCCGGGGCCAAGGCCGATGACGGTGAGACGACCGCTCATGCCTGCGCTCCCAAGACGCCAGGCCGGCCGGACCAGCCGGCGACCAGCACGATGGCGAAATAGGGCGCCTTGTCATCCTGCTTGTCGGCAAGCTTCATGGAGACGCTGCCGGCCATGGTGCCGCGCTCGACATAGACGGCGCGCGACAGTTTGGCCGTAGCTTCCAGCGCTCGTCTGATCTTGGGCAGGTTGCGGCCGACCTTCATGATGACGGCGGCATCGGTGTCGGCCAGCCTGCGCGTCAACTCGAATTCGCTCATCGTGCCGGGCAGCACCGTCAGCACGTCGTCGCCCTGAACGATCGGCACACCGGTCTGCGACCAGCAGCCGGACATGGCGGTGACGCCGGGAATGACCTCGGTCGGGAAGCGATGGGCGAGCCGGACATGCAGATGCATGTAGGAGCCGTAGAAAAGCGGGTCGCCTTCCGACAGCACGGCAACCATTCGGCCTGCCTGAAGGTGTTCGGCGACCTTTTCGGCCGACTCTTCGTAGAAAGCCGTGATCTGCGAGCGGTAGTCGTCGTGATCCCTAGCGATTTCGGTGGTGACGGGATAGAGCAGCGGCAATTCCGTCATTTCGGGCCGGAACTGCGCTTCGACAATGGCACGCGCGTTGCTGTTGTTGCCGCGCTTGGCGAAATAGGCCACGACATCGGCTTCCGCCAAGACGCGCGCGGCTTTTAGCGTCAGCAGTTCGGGGTCGCCGGGACCGGTGCCGACGCCGATGAGACGGCCTTTGAGAAAGGCGTTCACAGGCCCGGCCTCGCCAATGAATTGAGCGCGGCGGCGGTCATGGCGCTGCCACCGAGCCGGCCGCGCACGATGGCGTAGGGAACGCCATAGGAATTCTCGGCCAAAGCATCCTTGGATTCGGCCGCGCCGACGAAGCCGACCGGCATGCCGATGATGGCCGCTGGCTTCGGCGCGCCGTCGCGCAGTTTTTCCAGGAGATAGAAGAGCGCGGTCGGCGCATTGCCGATGGCGACCAGCGAGCCGGCCATGCGCTCGCCCCACAGGTCGATCGCGGCGGCCGAACGGGTGTTGCCGATCTCCCTGGCGATGTCGTGCGTGCGCGGGTCGCGCAAGGTGCAGATCACCTCGTTGCCGGCCGGCAGCCTGGCGCGGGTGACGCCATGCGAGACCATTTCCGCGTCGCAGAAAATTGGCGCGCCAGCCGCCAAAGCGGTGCGCGCGGCGGCAACGAAATCGGTGGAGAAGACGAAATGACTTGATGCTTCGACCTGGCCGCAGGCATGGATCATGCGGATGGCGACATCGGCCTCGGCTTCGGAGAAGCGCGACAGATCGGCCTCGGCGCGGATGATGGCGAAGGAGCGCTCGTAGATCGCCGTGCCGTCATGGATATAGTCGTAGGCGGCCATGCTCATTTCCGTTTTTCAGTTTGGGCCTGTCGGTAAGCCTCGGCGATTGCCACCGGCCCGAGCCTTGTCAGGCAAGCGGCGGCGGTTTCGCCTTGATATCGTGCGCTGCGGATCATTGCCGCGACGCGGCTGATGCCGCGCGCGGCGTCATAGCCCGGCCTGTAGCCGGCAGGAAGAGCCTTTGCCGTCGCGTTCACGACAAGTCCGGCTCCGTTTTCGCCGCCGACAATTGTCAGCGCCGCCGAGCCGGGGTGGGCGCAACCCTTGGCGCAGCCGGAAACGTGCAGGGTGAAGTCGAGGATGTCGGCATTTTCAGTGGCGATTGTCTCGGCAATGTCGCGCGTGGCGATGCGGCCGGAGGCGCAGGCTGGTGTGCCGGGGCAGGCGGCGATGCGCGTGCGCGGGTCGGTGGAGGAGATGACGAAGCCGAGGGTGGCGGCTGCTTGCTGGAGCGGTTGGTTGGCGATTGTGGGTTGATCGAGGAAGAGCAGGGAGCGGCCCGGGGCGAGGCGGATTTCCGTTGTGCCGAGGGTGAGGGCGTGTTGAGCGAGGGCGATGAGCTTGTCGGCCGGCATGCTGCCGTAGGGGAGGGCAATGCCGAGGGCGTGGTCGGTCGATAAAGAGAAAAGACCGATAGGTCGGCGATCCTGCACACCCCCCTCTGTCCTGCCGGACATCTCCCCCGCAAGGGGGGAGATTGAGCCGTCATCGGCGCTTTCGCCAATTGCCGACGTCACGTCCACCGCCGATGTTGCAGGACGAGAGCCGGCGTCGGAACCGCCGATCTCCCCCCTTGCGGGGGAGATGTCCGGCAGGACAGAGGGGGGTGTGACGGAGTGCCAACCTGCGAGAGAGGCCAATTGGCGGTCCGTCAAATCCCTCGCATGCGCCTCCCGACTCTTCTCGGCAATCATCCTGAGCACCGCAACGGCAATATCGCGCGCTACATCGTCATCGACCGTCGCAAGCGGCCTCGCGCTTTGGCCGTCACCTGAAACAGACACAGCCCACAGCACGCCAGCGCTGGCCCGCACCGCCTTCAGCCGCACATCGGCCGTCACCGCATCCATGGTCAACTGCCCACCGCCATCGACAATCACGGAAACCTTCGGCCCGAGCCGTTGCGTCAGCCCAGCCTCGCCAATCGCCGCCCTGATCCGCTCGGCCAGTGGCCGGGGATCGGCAATCTCTTGCGGATCGATGCCGGCCAGCGGCCCGGTCTCGACCGGCACGCCGGTGCGCACCGCGATATCAAGCGCATCGACCTCCGCCGCCAGCAACGCCGCGCTGTCCGCCGTCAGCCCGCGTATCTGCAGGCTGCCGCGCGCGGTCACTTCCATGATGCCGTTGCCATGCCGCAAAGCCGATTCGGCTAACCCGATCAAAAGCTTCGGCGACAATCCTCCATAAGATGGGCCTCCAGAAGACGGGCCTCCAACAACCGGATTGAGCCGCACCAAAAGCCCGTCGCCGGTTTGCATTGGCGCCGACAAAGCCGGGCAGGCGCCGCGGCGCGAGAAGGCGTTCATGCAGCCACCTCAAGCGCCTCGGCCTCGGCAATCATGGCCGTCAAGTCGTCGTCGATGGAATTGCGCAGGGGATGCCAGAGGCCACGCCGTCGCGCCGACAGGAAGCGCTCGGCGATGACTTTCGCGGCGGCGGGGTTCTCGCGCAGGATGAAGGCGCGGACCAGTGGATCGCCGAGATAGGCGTCATGAACCGCCTCGATCAGCGTGCCCGATATGGCACGCGTGGTTTCGGCGAAGCCGACCAGCCGGTCGACGGTTTCGGCAAATTCGGAGGCGCCACGCGGGCCGTGGCGCATTTGTCCCGTTATGAAGCGAGGATTGACGGCGCGGGCGCGCACCACCCGCGATACGGCTTCGCTGACCGAGCGCGGCTTCGGCTTTTGCGGGTCCGTGGTGTCGAGCACGATGACGTCGGCATTCCTGCCGAGCGCCGCAAGGGCTGCGGAAAAGCCGCCGATGAAGGCGACGTCGGCGGAGCCCTCGAGGATGTCGCGGCCGGGGTCGTCGCCGGTGTGGACGAGAAGATCGGCTTCGGCGATGCGGCCTTCGAAGGCGCCGGGCGCCGAGATGCCTTCTCCTTCTGCGCCGCCATAGGCGTGCGAGGTGGCGTCGAGATAGGCGCGGCCGATTTCTTCGCGCGCGGCCCAGTTGCCGGAGGACAAGATATCCTCGACGCCGGCGCCATAGGTGCCGGGCGAGGTGCCGAAGATGCGCGGGCTGAGCTTGCCATCGGCACGGGTTTTGGCCGCGAGCGGGTTTTCCGTATCGTCCTCGTCGCGGGCGGCTACCGCGTTGGCGGCGGCATCGATCAGCGCGATCTGGGTCGGGAACATGTCGCGAAAAAGGCCGGATATGCGCCAGGTGACATCGACGCGCGGGCGGCCGAGCGCGGCCGGCGGTAGCACCTCGATGCCGGTGATGCGGCCGGTCGCCGAATCCCATTGCGGTCGGCAGCCCATCAGCGCCAGGCCTTGCGCGATCTCCTCGCCGCCGGTGCGCAGCGATGCCGAGCCCCAGAGATCGATGACCAGCGAGCGCGGCCAGTCGCCATGCGACTGCATGTAGCCGCGCACGACTTCCTCCGCCGCTGCCTTGCCCAGATCGTAGGCGGTCGGCGTCGGTATGGTGCGCGGGTCCGAGGTGAACAAATTGCGGCCGGTGGGCAGAACGTCCGAGCGACCCCGCGCGGGCGCGCCGGCCGGGCCGGCCTTGACGTGGCGGCCATCGAGCGCCGCGAGCAGCGCCGCTTTCTCGGCTTCAGCACTTTGTCGCCGCATGGCGTCGGGCTCATCCTCCGGAGCGCGGCCGTAGATATGCAGCCCGTCCTTGATGGCAAAATCCTTGAGGTCACAGAGCCAGGCGTCGATGCGGCGCAACGCTTCGTCGGGTGCGTCGGTCGTGGCGACGCCGGCTTCGGAGGCGAGACCGGTCTTTTGCGCGGTGTCGACGATCAGCTCTGCCAACCGGTCGCGGCGGCGACGGTCGAGTCCGTCGGCCTGGGCATATTCATCGACCAGCCGCTCGAGCTTGTGTTGGTTTTCGTCGAGCCCGGCGCCGGTCAGCGGCGGCGGCAGATGGCCAAGGGTGACGGCGGCGATGCGGCGCTTGGCCTGCGCCGCTTCGCCTGGGTTGGAGACGATGAAGGGATAGATGACGGGCAAGGCGCCGGTGACGATCTCGGGAAAGCAGTTCTCCGAAAGCGCAACGGTCTTGCCCGGCAGCCACTCCAGGGTGCCATGCGCGCCGACATGGACAAGCGCGTGGACGCCGAGCGACTTGCGCAGCCACAGGCCGAAGGCGATCAGCGCATGGCGCGGCGGCAGCGTCGGGTCGTGGTAGTCGGCGCGGCGGTCGACGGAGCGGCCGCGGTCTGGGGCGAGGGCTACGGTGATGTTGCCGAAGGTGGCGGCGCGGAAGGGGAAGTGGGCGGCGGTTGGCGCTTGAGCACCCCCCTCTGTCCTGCCGGACATCTCCCCCGCAAGGGGGGAGATTGAGCTCTCATTGCCGCTTTCGCCAGCTACGAACGTCGCAGAATGAGCGCCGATGGCGGAACTGCCGATCTCCCTCCTTGCGGGGGAGATGTCCGGCAGGACAGAGGGGGGTGCCTCGCACAAACCTATCTCATATTCAGCCTTCCAAGCTGCATCTACGGCAGCAATTGCTGCAGACGGCAGTGCCTTCGAGAACTCCACATAATCCCTCAAGGCCAAGCCATGCCCGCCCTGGCCCAGTCGCGCCAGCAACTCACGCGGCGTTTGCGGAATCCCCTCAACGACATAGCCCTGTTCGCTGAGGTCCTGCAGCATGGCCAGCACGCTGGACGGGACATCCAAACCCACGGCGTAGCCGGTGCGGCCGGGCGCGCTCGGATAATCCGGGATCAGGATGGCTAGCTTGCGCTCGGCGCGGGGCGTCTCTTGCAACTTGATAAAGGCCGCGACGCGGTCAGCCACTTGCGCCACACGATCCGGTTCCGGCCGGTTGGCAAAGGCGCGGTGGCCAAGTGCTGGATCGGTCTCGCTCTCACCCTTAAAGGAAATGGCGCCGGCCAGGATGCGGCCGTCGAGTTCGGGCAGCACGACATGCATGGCAAGGTCGGCGGGCGCCAGGCCGCGCTGGTTGGTCTCCCAGACATCGTGGCGGGTGGTGGCGACGATGACCTGGAAGACCGGCATGCCGGCGCGGTCGAACAGGGTCTCATTGCCGGGTTCGGCGCCGGACGCGAAAGCGGTCGCGGTGATGATGGCGGCGGGTTTCAGCGAGGCGAGTGCTGTTTCCACGAAGGCCAGGGATGCGGGGTCCTTGAGGCTGGAGACGAAGATGGGAACCGGCTTGATGCCGCGCTGGCGGAGCGCTTCGAAAAGCGCATCGATGGGCGCGACATCGGCGGCCAATAGCATCGAGCGATAGAACAGGATGGGGATGATAGGAGCGTTGACGTTGTCAGCGTCGAGTTCCTTCACACCCCCCTCTGTCCTGCCGGACATCTCCCCCGCAAGGGGGGAGATTGCGCTGTCATTGGAGATTTCGCCAATTGTCGAGGTTGCGGACGCGTCAGCTTCTAATGAAACGGGAAAAGAGCCGGCTTTGATGAAGTCCGATCTCCCCCCTTGCGGGGGAGATGTCCGGCAGGACAGAGGGGGGTGTGAAGGATCACCAACGACCCCAAGTCCTGGCTCATAAAACCCGGCTTTCGGCACTGGAACCGGCTCTGCTACGTCCGCATCCGATCCAGCCAGTCGCGCCAGCCTCCGCACCAGCGCGCTCATATTCGCCGGGCCGCCCTCGCGGAAATAGTCGAGCAGGCCATCGAGCTCCTGGCGCGGCAGCGTCGAGGCTTCGATCAGGCGCAGATCCTCGTCGCGGCATTCGCCGGGCAGCAGCGCCAGCTTTATGCCGTGTGCGCGAGCGGTCGAGGCAAGCTGGTCGCAGCCGTAGCGCCACCAGTCGTAGCCGCCGAGGAGGCGCACGAGGATGACCTTGGCGTGGCGGGTGACGCTGTCGACCCAGAGGTCGACGGACATGGGATGGCGCAGGTCACGCAGGGCAGCCAGCCGCATCGAGGGCAGGCGGCCGGCATCGGCCTTCCAGGCTGCCGCCAGTCCGGCGAGGTCGCTGTCGGTGAAGGACAGGGCCACGATATCCGCCGGCGTCTGCCGCAGATCGACCGGCTCGGCGAGGTCGTCGAGCGAGGCGGATGTCGTGGTGAGGATGTGCATCGCAACCCGTGTCCGAGATCAGCCGGCGAGTATACGCTCGATCGCCGGGCGGTTCAGCCCCTTCAGGCCGATGACGACGAGACGCGAGCGGCGGTCGTCCTGCGCGGTCCAGGCGCGGTCATAGTAATGATTGACGCGCGGCCCGACGGCCTGCAGCAAGAGCCGCATGGGCTTGCCGCCGACCTCGACGAAGCCTTTTACGCGCAGCACGTTCTCTTCTTCGGCGACGGTGGCGACGCGCTTTGCCAACTCGTCCGGATTGGCGATCGAGGCAATGTCGACGATGAAGGTGTCGAAGTCGTCATGCTCATGGTCGAATGCGCCGTCATGGTGGGACTTGCGGTTTTCGATGTCGTCCTCGACGGCGAGACCGAGCCCGAGTAGCACGGAGGGATCGACCTTGCCATGCGACGTCGGCACGATCTTCACCGCGCGGGCGGAATGTTCGTTGATGATGGCGTTGGCGCGGGCGGTGCCGGCGGCGTCCATCAGGTCGCTCTTCGACAGGATGATCAGGTCGGCGCAGGCGATCTGATCCTCGAACACTTCTTCCACCGGATCGTCATGGTCGAGCGTCTCGTCCCCGGCGCGCTGCGCCTGCAAGGCGTCCATGTCGTTGGCGACGCGGCCTTCGGCCAGCGCCGGGCCGTCGACCACGGCGATGACGCCATCGACTGTGACGCGGCTCTTCACGCTCGGCCACTGGAAGGCCTGGACCAGCGGCTTGGGCAGCGCCAGGCCCGAGGTTTCGATCAGGATGTGGTCGACCCTCGGCGTCAGCGCGAGGATCTTGTCGAGCGCCGGCACGAAATCGTCGGCGACGGTGCAGCAGATGCAGCCATTGGCCAGTTCGACGATGTTTTCCTCCGGGCAGGTGTCTATGCCGCAGCCCTTGAGGATCTCGCCATCGATGCCGATGTCGCCGAATTCGTTGACAATGATGGCAATGCGCTTGCCGCCGGCGTTTTCCAGGAGATGGCGGACCAGCGTCGTCTTGCCGGCGCCGAGGAAGCCGGTGACGACGGTGCAGGGAACGCGGGAGAGGTTCGCAGGCGAATCTGGGGCAGTCATGGTCAATCCTTCAGCAGGTCTAAGGGAGGGATGCGGGCAACGAGGCCACGCTTCAGGCTATCGGGGCGGCCGCGCCATGGAATCAGGCCGTCCTTCGAGGTGGCGAAGAGCTTGGCGCCTGTCACGAGGTCGGCGCCGCTGGTCGTGGTCAGGTCGCCGAAGACATAGCTCCAGCACCCGTCGCGCAGGATGGCGGCGCTGAGGCGGCGCTTGCAATTGCCGAGGCATTCGACGCTGCGGATGCGGATGTCGTCGCCGGATGCGGCGCGGCGCGTGTCGTCCGCCAGCAATTCGCCGGCGCGGGGATGAGCGTCGGCGCCGGTCTCATCGCGGCAGGAGGCGCAGACGATGATGGTGACGCCGGCCAAGGCATCATCATGGCCGGACGAAATATCCGCTGTGCCAGCCGAAAAACTGCTGTCGTGGTCCAAGATCGGGCTCCTTGCCCGGAAACCCGCCGGGCGATCGGATTCTAAAGTCGCAGACGGCAGGTCTCCTGGCTCGCGGGTCATCGCCTTGGTAGCCGCCTTCCCGGGAACTCCCCAGTGGCTTTCGGCCTTGGCTCTTCGCTTACAGTTGCGGGGACAGCCGCGGATTTGGGATTTTGCCCCGCACCGCATTCCCTCTTAGCTCTTGCCGTTGCGGGCAAGAGACCATCTGAACCGGATTTAGGCTTTTGCGGGCAGCGGTGTCAACGCAACGCAGGGGCAATCTGAAATCAGGGGCGGGGACGCTTCACTACCACTGACCGCTCTTCGCGAATGCCATCTTCGTTGTTGGGATCAGGAAAAGCTGTAACGAAAGCCGTCAGAAGGATATCTCCATCTTGCCGGTCCAGCCATCCGGCGCCGTCACCCACATCGAAGTAAATGCCATCAACTTTGAAGCCGAATGTGTCTCCAGCAGGTCAGGGTAGCGTTTTCGGATTGCCTGCGCATGTACGTCCCATGAAAAGGACGAAATCCTATCGAGGCACTCCTGCACCTCTTGGGTCAGCCTGGCTTTGATATCCATTGTTTATCCGCTAGCCTGTGTACGTTGGCTCAATTGTTATCTCCCGGCAACGCAAGGATGACCTGACGCAGCGCCTGGTACCCGTCGCCGTGGTGCCAGTCCTGATCAACGAGGAGCTCTTGACCTTCCGGCCAAGTTTCGTTGTCCAGGAGAATTTCGTTGCCGACCAGTGCTCCGCCATAGCTCGCCAGGAATATCCGGATGAAATGACTGCCAGGGCGAACCTTAGCCGTGAACAGTTTTTCCAAGCGGGCATAAAACGCTGGATATGTCCGGTTGAGAGTGCATTCCACTGCAGCCTGTGTGATCACAGGTCCACCGTAGATCTTCCAGCCAGCATCATTCCGTTGCCAGAATGCAATCTCGGCTTGCATGTTCTCGCAAACATGCTCCGCAAGGCCCTCGATCAGCACATGAAATACACCGATCAGGAATTTTCCGAATGCTTGGAAAATCGCCTGTTCACGCGTGTCGCCCAGTCCAACAAAAGATTCGATGACCGGCTGAGTGCCTAGCAACGGTGAGAAGACGTAGATTTCGAGAACAAGCCTGCGACCCGAGCCTGACGGCTCCTTGTCGAAAACTTGGGCTTCAAAGCGCAGGTCTTCCAGTTCAATCCTGACATCGTTCTGTCCACGGATGGCGCTGATCCCATGCGCAATCAACGCTTCGTGAATCAGGTCGAGAACCTCTTGCGATGCCATCATTGAACCTAGGCCGACAAAACTCCCTCAAACGGCTGCAGCCGACGGCTGATGTCAAGAGCGCCCGTCGCTGATCACGCTCAGCAGCGCCGGCCCCAAATCCCCGGCAGGCGTCACTTCGATGCGTTCGAGACCGAGCCAGCCCTGCATCTGCTTCAATTCCTCGAACAGCTCTGCAGCGGTTTCAGGCGGTGCACCGGGCTCCGCATAGGCCGCATGGACGCGCAGTATGCTGGCCGGGCGATCGGCCTTGAGGTCGACGCGTGCCACGATCCTGTCGCCGAGCAGGAACGGCAGGACATAATAGCCGTATTGCCGCTTGTCGGCCGGCGTGTAGATCTCGATGCGGTAATGGAAATCGAACAGCCGCTCCGTGCGCGAGCGCTCGAAGACGACCGGATCGAACGGCGCCAGCAGGGCGCGGGCCTTGATCTTTCGGGGCAGACGGGCGTCTTTGTGAAGATAGGCGGGCTTGTCCCAGCCTTCGACACGCACCGGCAGCAACTCGCCCGTTTCAACCAGTTCCTCCAATCGGCCTTTCATATCGGCCGGCGACAGGCGGAAATAATCGCGCAAATCGCCTGAAGTGCCCACGCCGTGGGCGCGGGCGGAAATGCGCAGCAATTCGCGGTGCGCGTCCTCGGGCGTGGGCACCGGCAGGTCGAGGACCGCCTGCGGCAGCACGCGTTCGGGCAGGTCATAGAAGCGCTCGAAACCGCGGCGGTGCGCCGTGGTGATGCGCCCGGCCCAGAACAGCCATTCGAAGGCGTGCTTGGCATGGCTCCAGCCCCACCAGCCGCCCGAGCCTTTCTGGCCCTCCAGCGCGGAAGCGGCGATCGGGCCGCGCTCGGCGACCTGGCGGTAGATCTCTTCGATATAGGCAGCGTGTTCGCGGCCCCATTTGGCGAGCCCCAGATACATTTCCTCGCCGCGCTCGGCGCGCTGCATGCGCCAGCGCATCAGCGGGTATGTCTCGACCGGCAGGAAGGAGGCCTCGTGCGCCCAGTATTCGAAAACCGTGCGCTTGCGCGTCACGGCCGCGTTGTCGAGCAGCGAGAACGGGTAGGGGCCAAGGCGCGAATAGAGCGGCATATAATGAGCGCGCACCACGGCGCTGACGGAATCGATCTGCAGCAGGCCGGTGCGGGAGAGGGTGCGGGCAAAATGCCGGCGGTCGGGCGTACCGGTCGGGCGGGGATCGAGGAACCCCTGGGCGGCAAGCGCGATGCGACGGGCCGTGGGGAGCGAGATCTTTTCCTTCATGCAGGCATCACTTTGAAGTGTTTTGACCGAGGGTCGAAAGGCTGATTCCAACCCATGCTAGCAGGGTTTTGGCGGCATCCATGTCAGGAGAGAAAAGTGGAGTAATAGGCGCAGGAAATCAAACAGGAGCGGATCGGACCAGTTTGCCGCGATATGCCGTCCAGGTCGGTGTTTTGAACAAGGTTTGACTTGCTTCGCTGGAAGTGCTGCGCTAACCCTCGCCGCGTTGCAGCATAGGCCCTTAAAACGGTTCAGCGGTTAAACTGTCACGCTTCCGCATTAGGGTCCGGTGCTGTAATCAAAGTGGATTGGCACCAACGGAAAGCCGAGCATGAACGCACTCTTGAGCTCATACCTGCCCATCGTCCTGTTCATAGGCGTGGCGCTGGTTGTCGGCCTGGCGCTGCTGGCCGCGCCCTTCCTGGTGGCCTATCGCAATCCCGATCCCGAAAAGCTTTCCGCCTACGAGTGCGGTTTCAACTCGTTCGACGACGCCCGCATGAAGTTCGACATCCGTTTCTACCTGGTGTCGATCCTGTTCATCATCTTCGACCTGGAAGTGGCCTTCCTGTTTCCGTGGGCGGTGTCGTTTTCGAAGATCGGCATGCTCGGTTTCTGGTCGATGATGGTGTTTTTGGCGGTGCTGACCATCGGCTTTGCCTATGAATGGAAAAAAGGAGCGCTGGAATGGGATTGAACGACAGTTCAGGCACCCTCGTCGCGCCGAAGCCCAAGGGTATTATCGATCCCAACACCGGCAGGCCGGTGGGGGAGGACGATCCCTTCTTCCTCGAGATCAACAATGAGTTGGCCGACAAGGGCTTTTTGGTCACTTCGACCGAGGCGCTCATCACCTGGGCGCGCAGCGGGTCGCTGATGTTCATGACGTTCGGCCTCGCTTGCTGCGCGGTCGAGATGATCCACACCTCGATGCCACGCTATGATTCGGAGCGGTTCGGCGTCGCGCCGCGTGCGTCCCCGCGCCAGTCCGACATCATGATCGTCGCCGGCACGCTGACCAACAAGATGGCGCCGGCGCTGCGCAAGGTCTACGACCAGATGCCGGAACCGCGCTACGTCATCTCGATGGGCTCCTGCGCCAATGGCGGCGGCTACTACCATTATTCCTATTCGGTGGTGCGCGGCTGCGACCGCATCGTGCCGGTCGACATCTATGTGCCCGGCTGCCCGCCGAGCGCCGAAGCGTTGCTTTACGGCATTCTTCTGCTGCAGAAGAAGATCCGCCGCACCGGCACGATCGAACGGTAAATCCATGACCGCATCCCTGAGCGAACTGTCGACATATCTCGGCGAGAAGCTGATCGGCCGCGTGAACGACGCGGCGATTGCCTATGGCGAACTCACCGTTCAAGTCGAGCCACGCGATCTGGTCGAGGTGATGACCTTCCTGCGCGACGATGCGCGCTGCCAGTTCATCTCGATCGTCGACGTCTGCGGCGCCGACTATCCGTCGCGGGCCAAGCGCTTCGACGTCGTCTACCACCTGTTGTCGCCGAAGCAGAATGTGCGCATCCGCGTCAAGGTGCAGGCCGACGAGGAAACCATGGTGCCGTCGATCACCGGCGTGTTCCCCGGTGCCGACTGGTTCGAGCGCGAGACCTACGATCTCTACGGCGTGCTGTTCTCTGGCCACCCGGATCTGCGCCGCCTGTTGACCGACTACGGTTTCGAAGGCCATCCGCTGCGCAAGGATTTCCCGCTGACCGGATTCGTCGAGGTGCGTTACGACGACGAGGCCAAGCGCGTCATCTACGAGCCGGTCGAGCTCAAGCAGGAATTCCGCAATTTCGATTTTTTGTCCCCTTGGGAAGGCACCGATTACGTGCTGCCGGGTGACGAGAAGGCAAAGCAGTAAATGGCTGAAACCTCGGTCCGCAACTTCAACATCAATTTCGGCCCGCAACACCCTGCGGCGCACGGCGTTTTGCGCCTTGTGCTGGAGCTGGACGGCGAAGTCGTCGATCGCGTCGATCCGCATATCGGGCTCTTGCATCGCGGTACCGAAAAGCTGATCGAAGCCAAAACCTATTTGCAGGCGATCCCTTATCTCGATCGGCTCGACTATTGCGCGCCGATGAACCAGGAGCACGCCTTCGCGCTCGCCGCCGAGCGCCTGCTCGGCATCGAAGTGCCGAAGCGCGGCCAGCTGATCCGGGTGCTTTACTGCGAAATCGGCCGCATCATGTCGCACATCCTCAATGTGACGACGCAGGCTATGGACGTCGGCGCGCTGACGCCGCCGCTGTGGGGCTTCGTCGAGCGCGAAAAGCTGATGGTGTTCTATGAGCGCGCCTCCGGTTCGCGCATGCATGCCGCCTATTTCCGCCCCGGCGGTGTCCACCAGGACCTGCCGCGTCAACTGGTCGAGGACATCGGCAAGTGGATCGACCCGTTCCTGAAGTCGATCGACGACCTCGATCAGCTGCTGACCGGCAACCGCATCTTCAAGCAGCGCAATGTCGATATCGGCATCGTCTCGCTGGCGGATGCCTGGGCCTGGGGTTTTTCGGGCGTGATGGTGCGTGGCTCGGGTGCAGCCTGGGACCTGCGCAAGTCGCAGCCCTATGAATGCTATTCGGAAATGGATTTCGACATTCCGATCGGCAAGAACGGCGACTGTTTTGACCGTTACCTCGTGCGCATGGAAGAAATGCGCCAGTCGGCGAAGATCATGCGCCAGTGCGTCGACCTTCTGCTCGGCAAGGAAAGCACCGGCCCGGTGTCGAACCTCGACGGCAAGGTGGTGCCGCCCAAGCGCCAGGCGATGAAGCGCTCGATGGAAGCGCTGATCCATCACTTCAAGCTCTACACCGAGGGTTATCGCGTACCCGCCGGCGAGGTCTATGCCGCCGTCGAAGCGCCGAAGGGCGAATTCGGCGTCTATCTGGTCTCCGACGGCTCCAACAAGCCCTACCGTTGCAAGCTGCGCGCGCCGGGTTTCGCGCATCTGCAGGCGATGGATTTCCTCTGCCGCGGCCACATGCTGGCCGACGTCACCGCCGTTCTCGGCTCCCTCGACATCGTGTTTGGTGAGGTCGATCGCTAAATGTCAGTCCGCCGTCTCGCAGAAGCCAGCGTCCAGCCAGCCTCCTTCGCCTTCAACCGGGCGAATGCCGCGGCTGCGAAGCAATGGATCAAGAAATATCCGAAGGGTCGCGAACAGTCGGCCATCATTCCCTTGCTGATGATAGCGCAGGAGCAGGAAGGCTGGGTGACGAAGGCGGCGATCGAGACGATCTCCGACATGCTCGGCATGCCGCGTATCCGCGGGCTCGAGGTCGCGACCTTCTACACGCAGTACCAGTTGAATCCGGTTGGCACGCGTGCGCACATCCAGGTCTGCGGCACCACGCCCTGCATGCTGCGCGGTTCGGAAGCGCTGATGGATGTCTGCCGCTCCAGGATCCATCACGACCAGTTCCACGCCAACGACAAAGGCACCTTGTCCTGGGAAGAGGTCGAATGCCTTGGCGCCTGCGTCAACGCGCCGATGGTCATGATCTTCAAGGACACGTTCGAGGATCTGACGCCGGAACGCCTGGCTGAAATCATCGATCTCTATGACGCCGGCAAGGGTGCTTCGGTGGAACCGGGGCCGCAGAACGGCCGTACCGGCTCGGAGCCGGCCTCCGGCCTCACCACGCTGAAGAGCGAAAAGGCGATCCTCAAGTCGACCCGTGAAAGGGAAGCCAGGGAAGCGGCCAGGGCCGCCAGGGCGGCGCCCGACGCGATCATCGCAGGGCCCGTGCCGGCACCGGCTGCGGCCCCTGTCGCGCCGTCCAACACCAGCAAGCCGAAGACCGACGCACCTGAAACCAGCCCGGCATTGAAGACGCCTTCAAAAACCAAGGTCGCGCCGACGGTTGAAAAGGCGGCGAGCGTTGCCGCCCCACTGCATTCGGCCGCCAATGCCAACAAGGCAGACTCCAAGGTCGAGCAGGTTTCCAAGCAGCGCAACGGTCCAATAACCAAGGCCGAGCCGGCATCCGCCTTCAAGGCGCCGGAGGTCAAGGTACCGGCAGCCAAGCCGGCCAAACCGTCGCTCGAGGACAAGAACCGTCCGGCCGGCATCGATAAACCGGTACAGGTCGATGACCTGAAGCTGATCTCCGGCGTCGGCCCCAAGATCGAGGGCATCCTGCATACGCTGGGCATTTTTACCTTTGCGCAGGTCGCGTCGTGGAAGAAGGCCGAACGCGAGTGGGTGGATGGCTATCTCTCTTTCCAGGGCCGCATCGATCGCGACGACTGGGTCAAGCAGGCCAAGGCGCTCGCCAAGGGTGGCGTGGCCGAATACATCCGCGTCTTCGGCAAGAAGCCGGTCTGAGGGACGAAAAATGCTCGGGGATAAAGACCGCATCTTCACCAATATCTACGGCCTGTTCGACAAGTCGCTGGCCGGCGCGATGGCGCGCGGCGCCTGGGACAACACGCCCGGCATCGTTGCCAAGGGGCGCGAGTGGATCGTCAACGAGATGAAGGCGTCGGGCCTGCGCGGTCGCGGCGGCGCAGGCTTCCCGACCGGGCTCAAATGGTCGTTCATGCCCAAGCAGAGCGACGGCCGGCCGAGCTATCTGGTCATCAATGCCGACGAATCCGAGCCCGGCACCTGCAAGGACCGCGACATCCTGCGCAACGACCCGCACACGCTGGTCGAGGGCGCGCTGCTTGCCGGTTTCGCCATGGGCGCGATTGCCGCCTACATCTATGTGCGCGGCGAGTTCATCCGCGAGCGCGAGGCGCTGCAGCGCGCGATCGAGGAGGCCTACGAGGCCAAGCTGATCGGCAAGAACAACACGTCCGGCTATGATTTCGACATCTACATGCACCACGGCGCCGGCGCCTATATCTGCGGCGAGGAGACAGCGCTCCTCGAAAGCCTTGAAGGCAAGAAGGGCCAGCCCAGGCTGAAGCCGCCATTCCCTGCCAATGTCGGCCTCTATGGCTGCCCGACCACGGTCAACAATGTCGAATCGATCGCGGTTGCGCCGACCATCCTGCGCCGCGGTGCGGCCTGGTTCTCGTCCTTCGGCCGGCCCAACAATGTCGGCACCAAGCTGTTTTGCATCTCCGGCCACGTCAACAATCCGTGCACGGTCGAGGAGGCGATGTCGATCCCGTTCCGGGAGCTCATCGAGACGCATTGCGGCGGCATTCGCGGCGGCTGGGACAATCTTTTGGCGGTCATACCGGGCGGCGCCTCGGTGCCGCTGGTGCCGGCCGAGCAGATCATCGACGCGCCGATGGATTTCGACGCCTTGCGCGACCTCAAATCCGGCCTTGGAACCGCGGCTGTCATCGTCATGGACAAGTCGACCGATGTCGTGAAGGCGATTGCGCGGCTTTCCTACTTCTACAAGCACGAGAGCTGCGGCCAGTGCACGCCATGCCGCGAAGGCACCGGCTGGATGTGGCGGGTGATGGAACGGCTGGTGCGCGGCGAGGCGCAGAAGCGCGAGATCGATATGCTGCTCGACGTCACCAAGCAGATCGAGGGCCACACGATCTGCGCGCTTGGTGACGCGGCGGCATGGCCGATCCAGGGCCTGATGCGGCATTTCCGCGGCGAAGTGGAGCGGCGCATCGACGAGTTTTCGCGCAATGCGCACCGGGCCGAGCCTGTGATGGTGGCGGCGGAATAGAAGAATGTTTACGCGGACGAAAGTCCGCAGCGAAGGGCGGGGCGAACGAAGAAACGACCAGGAGAACTCTATGGCGCCGTATTCGAACCCGCTGATGCCCAATTTGGACCAGATCGAGAAGATGAACCAAGACTTGACCAGGATGATGCCGAAGGAGATGGCCAGCGCCGTCAACCTTTTCGTGCATCCTGTGGCGGGTGCGGCGGCGATGTCGGCGCTTGGCCTCGGGCTCGCCAACCACGCTTTCGGCGTCTGGCTGGGCGCGCTTTCAGGTGCCGCAGAAGCCTCGCAGCGGCTGCTGCAGCCGATCGTCGATGATTTCGAGGCGCGCGTCGCGCAGTTCGAAGATCCAAGTCCTTCCTCCACCAAAGCACGGGCGACGGCGAAAACCATGATTGCCGAGGCGCAGTCCTTCGCCCGGGAGGTCACCGATATTGCCGCCAAGGAAGCCGCCACTGCCGTGCCGGCCGCAAATGCGGCTCCGGCTACGGGCGGCGCCGGCGATGCGCTGATGCCCGAGGATTTCAGGCAGCCCAACGCCATGGAGAAGCCGGCCATTCCGGCAGATCTCAAGGCCATCTCGGGCATCGGGCCGAAGCTGGAAAAGGTTCTCAACGGCCTCGGCATCTGGACGTATGCCCAGATCGCGGCATGGACGCCGCAAGAGGTTGCCTGGGTCGAGGACTATCTGTCGCTCGGCGGCCGCATCGGCCGCGACGATTGGACAGCCCAAGCGGCGGCGCTCGCCGTCAAGAAGTGAATGAAGTGCCCGACGTGGTCTCGACCGCGTCCGGAAAAAGAGATTGCGGGAACTCCGCAGGGGTTTGAGGCGAATGGCAAAGCTCAAGGTCGACGGGAAAGAGATCACTGTACCCGACCACTACACGCTGTTGCAGGCGGCTGAAGACGCTGGCGCGGAAGTGCCGCGCTTCTGCTTCCATGAGCGGCTGTCGATCGCCGGCAATTGCCGCATGTGCCTGATCGAGGTGAAGGGCGGGCCGCCCAAGCCGCAGGCCTCCTGCGCCATGAATGTGCGCGACCTGCGTCCCGGCCCGAATGGCGAGGCGCCGGAAATCTTCACCAACACGCCGATGGTCAAGAAGGCCCGGGAAGGCGTGATGGAGTTCCTGCTGATCAACCATCCGCTGGATTGCCCGATCTGCGACCAGGGCGGCGAATGCGACCTGCAGGACCAGGCGATGGCCTTCGGCGTCGATTCCTCGCGCTATCACGAGAACAAGCGCGCGGTCGAAGACAAATACATCGGACCGTTGGTGAAGACGGTGATGAATCGCTGCATCCACTGCACGCGCTGCGTCCGCTTCACCACCGAAGTCGCCGGCATTTCCGAACTGGGCCTGATCGGCCGTGGCGAGGATGCAGAGATCACCACCTATCTCGAACAGGCGATGACCTCGGAGCTGCAGGGCAATGTCATCGACCTTTGCCCGGTCGGCGCGCTGACCTCGAAGCCATTCGCCTTCCAGGCGCGACCGTGGGAGCTGACCAAGACCGAATCCATCGACGTGATGGATGCGGTCGGCTCGGCGATCCGCGTCGATAGCCGGGGCCGCGAAGTGATGCGCATCCTGCCGCGCGTCAACGAGGCGGTGAACGAGGAGTGGATCTCCGACAAGACCCGCTTCATCTGGGACGGCCTGCGCACGCAGCGTCTCGACCGCCCCTATGTGCGCAAGGACGGCAGGCTGGTTGCCACCAGCTGGGCCGAGGCCTTCGCCGCGATCAAGGACGCGGTGTCGAAGACGGCGCCCGAAAAGATCGGCGCTATCGCGGGCGATCTCGCCGCCGTCGAGGAAACCTATGCGCTCAAGCTGCTGATGGCTTCGCTCGGCTCGAAGAATACGGATTGCCGCCAGGATGGCGCCGCACTCGACCCGGCGCTCGGCCGTGCGAGCTACATCTTCAACCCGACCATCGAAGGCATCGAGCAGGCCGATGCGGTGCTGATCATCGGCGCCAACCCGCGCTATGAAGCCTCGGTGCTCAACGCCCGTATCCGCAAGCGCTGGCGGACCGGCAATCTGCCGGTTGGCGTCATCGGCGATGTCGGCGACACACGCTACGACTACGAACAGCTGGGCGCCGGACCGGATTCGCTGAAGGATTTGGCTGACGGCAATGGCAAGTTCTTCCAGGTGCTGAAGAAGGCGACGCATCCGCTGATCATCGTCGGCCAGGGCGCGCTGGCGCGCGCCGATGGCGCGGCCGTGCTCGGTCAGGCGGCCAAGCTCGCCGCCGCCGTCAACGCTGCCCGCGCGGATTGGAACGGCTTTGCCGTGCTGCACAATGCGGCCGGGCGCGTCGGCGGTCTCGATCTCGGCTTCGTGCCGGGCGAGGGCGGCAGAAACGTTGCCGGCATGCTGGGCGAAATGGAGCTCCTGTTCCTGCTCGGCGCCGACGAGATCGACATGGCCAAGACCGGCGGCGCCTTCGTCGTCTATATCGGCACGCATGGCGATCAGGGCGCGCACCGCGCCAATGTCATCCTGCCGGCGGCCGCCTACACGGAAAAGTCGGCCACCTATGTCAACACCGAAGGGCGTGTGCAGCAGACCAACCGCGCCGGCTTCGCGCCGGGCGAGGCTCGCGAGGACTGGGCGATCCTGCGGGCACTGTCGGATGTGCTGGGCAAGAAACTGCCGTTCGATTCGCTGCCGCAACTGCGCGCCAAGCTCTATGGCGAATACCCGCATCTGGCCCGTATCGACCAGGTCGCGGCCGGCAATGCCGAGGACATCGCTGGGGTGGCGAAGCTCGGCGGGCGGCTGAACAAGGGCACCTTTACGTCGCCGGTGACGGATTTCTACCTGACCAACCCGATCGCGCGGGCATCGGCCGTGATGGCGGAATGCTCGGCACTGGCCAAGAGCGGCTTCAAGCAGGCGGCGGAATAAGCATGGACACTTTCTTCTCCTTCTACGTGCTGCCGGCGCTGATCATTCTGCTGAAATCGGTCGTGCTGATCGTTATCCTGCTGATTTTCGTCGCCTATATCCTCTATGCCGACCGCAAGATCTGGGCGGCGGTGCAACTGCGCCGTGGCCCGAACGTCGTCGGCCCCTGGGGCACGCTGCAAGCCTTCGCCGATCTGCTGAAATTCGTCTTCAAGGAGCCGGTCATCCCGTCCGGCGCCAACAAGGGCGTGTTCCTGCTGGCGCCGCTGGTCTCGGCCGTGCTGGCGATCTCGGCCTGGGCGGTCATCCCGGTCAATCAGGGCTGGGCGATCGCCAACGTCAATGTCGGCATCCTCTATGTCTTCGCCATCTCCTCGCTCGAGGTCTACGGCGTGATCATGGGCGGCTGGGCCTCCAACTCGAAATATCCGTTCCTCGGCGCGCTGCGTTCGGCGGCACAAATGGTGTCCTACGAAGTCTCGATCGGCTTCGTCATCGTCACTGTTCTGCTCACCGCCGGCTCGCTCAACCTGTCCGACATCGTGCTGTCGCAGCATGATGGAATTGGTACGCGGCTTGGCCTGCCCAATACGTTCCTCGACTGGAACTGGCTGGCGCTGTTCCCGATGTTCATCATCTTCTTCATCTCGGCGCTGGCCGAGACGAACCGCCCGCCCTTCGATCTGGTGGAAGCCGAATCGGAACTGGTCGCCGGCCACATGGTCGAATATTCGTCGACGCCGTTCCTGCTGTTCTTCCTCGGCGAGTATGTAGCCATCGTGCTGATGTGCGCGCTGGCCACCATCCTGTTCCTCGGCGGCTGGCTGCCTCCGTTCGACTTCGCGCCGTTCACCTGGGTGCCGGGCGTCATCTGGTTCGTGCTGAAAGTCTGCTTCGTGTTCTTCGGCATCTCCATGGTGAAAGCCTTCGTGCCGCGCTACCGCTACGACCAATTGATGCGGCTTGGCTGGAAAGTGTTCCTGCCGATCTCGCTGTTCATGGTGGTCGCCACCGCGGCCTTCCTCAAGATCACGGGGTTTGCGTGATGTCCGCTCTTTCCCAAGCCGCCAAATCGCTGCTGCTGCAGGATTTCGTCAGCGCTTTCTTCCTGTCGATGCGCCAGTTCTTCGCGCCGAAAGAGACGATCAATTATCCGCACGAGAAGGGGCCGACCAGTCCGCGCTTCCGCGGCGAGCATGCGCTGCGCCGCTATCCCAATGGCGAGGAACGCTGCATCGCCTGCAAATTGTGCGAGGCGATCTGCCCGGCGCAGGCCATCACCATCGAGGCCGGCCCGCGCCGCAATGACGGCACGCGCCGCACGGTTCGCTACGACATCGACATGGTGAAGTGCATTTATTGCGGCTTCTGCCAGGAAGCCTGCCCGGTAGACGCCATCGTCGAGGGGCCGAATTTCGAATTCGCGACGGAGACGCGCGAGGAACTCTACTACGACAAGGACAAGCTGTTGGCGAATGGCGACCGGTGGGAGCGCGAACTGGCGCGCAACATCTCGCTGGACTCGCCCTACCGCTGATATTTGACGCATGGACGGGGCAGGGGCCTCGTCCAGAGGATGATCCCGAAAAGTTGCGGACTTTTTCGGACCAGATCATGCTCCGGAATACAGAGTGGCCCATGTTTCTTTCGATCGGGCCTTTCAACCCGATCGGAACATGGGCTAGGACAACGCGGCTTTGGAACCGGAGGCGGAACCAGGCCAGAGACAACAAACAGGACGAGCGTCCTGTTCGTACAGGAACCCGGGGGATCCCCAATGTTGAGTGGACTAGAGGCGGCCTTTTTCTACCTCTTCGCCTTTGTCGCGGTGGCGTCGGCGTTCATGGTCATTTCGTCGCGCAACCCCGTGCATTCGGTGCTGTTCCTGATCCTGACCTTTTTCAACGCCGCCGGCCTGTTCATGCTGACCGGGGCCGAGTTCCTGGCGATGATCCTGCTCGTCGTCTATGTCGGCGCGGTGATGGTGCTGTTTCTGTTCGTCGTCATGATGCTCGACGTCGATTTCGCCGAGATGAAGGAAGGCGCCCTGCAATATGCGCCGATCGGCGCGCTGGTCGGGCTGATCCTGGCGGCGGAGCTGATCGTCGTTCTCGGCGGCTACACTTTCGCGCCGCAGCTCGCTTCGACGGTCTCCAAGCCCATTCCGGATCTCGCCACGCGGACCAACACCGCCGCGCTCGGCGACATCCTGTATACCGACTACCTCTACTACTTCCAGATTTCGGGCCTCATCCTGCTGGTCGCCATGATTGGCGCCATCGTGCTGACGCTGCGCCATAAGCCAGGCGTCAAGCGGCAGTCGATCGCGGCCCAGGTCGGCCGCACGCCGGCGACCGGCATGGAAATCCGCAAGGTCAAGACAGGCGAGGGACTCTGAGATGGTTGTCGGCATCGCACATTATCTGACCGTATCGGCTGTTCTGTTCACGCTCGGCGTGTTCGGCATCTTCCTGAACCGCAAGAACGTCATCGTCATCCTGATGTCGGTTGAACTGATCCTGCTGGCGGTCAACATCAATTTCGTCGCCTTTTCGGCGGCACTGGGCGATCTGGTCGGCCAGGTGTTCGCGCTGTTCGTGCTGACGGTAGCTGCGGCCGAGGCCGCCATCGGACTTGCCATTCTCGTCGTCTTCTTCCGCAACCGCGGCTCGATCGCGGTCGAAGACGTGAACATGATGAAGGGTTGACGGAACCACCATGTATCAGGCCATCGTCTTCCTTCCCCTGCTCGGCTTCCTGATCGTCGGCCTGTTCGGCACGTCGCTCGGCGCCAAGGCGTCCGAATACATCACCTCCGGTTTCCTGGTGATCGCGGCCGTGCTGTCGTGGGTCGCTTTCTTCACCGTCGGTTTCGGCCATGGCGAGGTGTTCACCGTGCCGGTGCTGCGCTGGATACAGTCGGGCGGACTGGAAGCGTCCTGGGCACTGCGGATCGACACGCTGACGGTGGTCATGCTGCTGGTGGTCAACACCGTCTCGGCGCTGGTCCACATCTATTCGATCGGCTACATGCACCACGATCCGAACCGGCCGCGCTTCTTCGCCTATCTGTCGCTGTTCACCTTCGCCATGCTGATGCTGGTGACGGCGGACAACCTCGTGCAGATGTTCTTTGGCTGGGAAGGCGTGGGGCTGGCGTCCTACCTGCTGATCGGCTTCTGGTACAAGAAGCCGTCGGCCAATGCCGCGGCAATCAAGGCCTTTGTCGTCAACCGCGTCGGCGATTTCGGCTTCGCACTCGGCATCTTCGGCGTGTTCGTGCTGTTCGGCTCGGTCAATCTGGGCACGATCTTCGCCAATGCGGCAACGTTCATTCCGGCCGAAGGCGCCCCGCACGGCGCCGCCGTGCTGACCTTCCTCGGCTATGCGCTGGACAAGCAGGCGGCCATGACGATCGTCTGCCTGCTGCTGTTCATGGGCGCCATGGGCAAGTCGGCGCAAGTGCCGCTGCACACCTGGCTGCCGGATGCCATGGAAGGCCCGACACCGGTTTCCGCGCTGATCCATGCCGCCACCATGGTGACGGCCGGCGTGTTCATGCTGGCACGGCTGTCGCCGCTGTTCGAACTCTCGCATTCGGCGCTGACTGTCGTGACCTTCATCGGTGCCTTCACGGCCTTCTTCGCGGCCACCGTCGGTCTCGTCCAGAACGACATCAAGCGCGTCATCGCCTACTCGACCTGCTCGCAGCTCGGCTACATGTTCGTGGCGCTCGGCGTCGGCGCCTATGGCGCGGCGATCTTCCACCTGTTCACGCATGCCTTCTTCAAGGCGCTGCTGTTCCTCGGCTCGGGCTCGGTCATCCATGCCGTGTCCGACGAGCAGGACATGCGCAAGATGGGCGGCCTCAGGAAACTGATCCCGACCACCTACTGGATGATGGTGATCGGCACGCTGGCGCTAACCGGCGTCGGCATTCCGGTGACGGTCATCGGCACCGCCGGCTTCTTCTCCAAGGACGCCATCATCGAGAGCGCCTTTGCCGGCCACAATTCGGTTGCCGGCATGGCCTTCGTGGCTCTGGTCGTCGCCGCTTGCTTCACCTCCTTCTACTCCTGGCGGCTGATCTTCATGACCTTCCACGGCAAGCCGCGGGCGAGCCATGAAGTGATGCACCACGTCCATGAATCGCCGCCTGTGATGCTGGTGCCGCTGTTCATCCTGGCCGCTGGCGCACTGTTTGCCGGCATCATCTTCCACCGCGCCTTCATCGGCGAGGGCTATGCCGAGTTCTGGAAGGCATCGCTGTTCACGCTGCCTGACAACCACATCCTGCACGACATCCACGAATTGCCGCTGTGGGTCGAACTGTCGCCCTTCATCGCCATGCTGATCGGCTTCGCGCTGGCCTGGAAATTCTACATCCGCTCGCCGGAAATGCCGGTCAACCTCGCCGCGCAGCATCGCGGGCTGTACGCCTTCCTGCTCAACAAGTGGTATTTCGACGAGCTCTACGACTTCCTGTTCGTGCGGCCCGCCAAGCGCCTCGGCCATTTCCTGTGGAAGACCGGCGACGGCACCATCATCGACGGCCTCGGCCCGGATGGCATTTCGGCGCGCGTCGTCGATGTCACCGACCGCGTCGTCAAGCTGCAGACCGGCTATCTCTACCACTACGCCTTCGCCATGCTGATCGGCGTTGCCGCACTCGTCACCTGGATGATGCTCTGATGACCGCCTGGCCAATCCTCTCGCTGGTCACCTTCCTGCCGCTGGTTGGTGTGCTGCTTATCCTGTTCATCAATGACGACAGCGAAAATGCACGCCGCAACATCCGCGCCATCGCGCTGTTGACGACGACTTTCACCTTCATCATCTCGCTGTTCATCTGGACCGGATTCGACAATTCGCAGTCCGGCTTCCAGTTCGTCGAGAAGGTCGCCTGGCTCGACTCCGGCATTTCCTACCATATGGGCGTCGACGGCATCTCGATGCTGTTCGTCATCCTGACGACGTTCCTGATGCCGCTGTGCATCCTGGCGTCGTGGGAATCGATCGAGAAGCGGGTCAAGGCCTACATGATTGCCTTCCTGCTGCTCGAAACGCTGATGATCGGCGTGTTCTGCGCGCTGGACATCGTGCTGTTCTACGTCTTCTTCGAAGCCGGCCTGATCCCGATGTTCATCATCATCGGCGTCTGGGGCGGCAAGCGGCGCGTCTACGCCTCGTTCAAGTTCTTCCTCTACACGCTCGCCGGCTCGGTGCTGATGCTGCTCGCCATCATGGCGATGTTCTTCCAGTCCGGCACAACCGACATCCCGACGCTGCTGACCCACAACTTCCCGGCCAACATGCAGACCTGGCTATGGCTTGCCTTCTTCGCCTCCTTCGCGGTGAAGATGCCAATGTGGCCGGTGCACACCTGGCTGCCCGATGCGCACGTCGAGGCGCCGACGGCGGGCTCCGTCATCCTGGCCGGCATCCTGTTGAAGATGGGCGGGTATGGCTTCCTGCGATTCTCCTTGCCGATGTTCCCGCTGGCGTCGGAAATGTTCGCGCCGCTGGTCTTCGCGCTGTCCGTCGTCGCCATCATCTACACCTCGCTGGTGGCGCTGATGCAGGAAGACATGAAGAAGCTGATCGCCTATTCGTCGGTTGCTCATATGGGCTTCGTCACCATGGGCATCTTCGCCATGAACCAGGAAGGCGTGCAGGGCGCGATTTTCCAGATGCTCAGCCACGGCCTCGTCTCCGGCGCGCTGTTCCTGTGCGTCGGCGTCATCTACGACCGCATGCACACACGTGAGATCGCCGCCTATGGCGGCCTGGTCAACAACATGCCGAAATACGCCACGGTGTTCCTGATCTTCACCATGGCCAATGTCGGCCTGCCCGGTACCAGCGGCTTCGTCGGCGAGTTCCTGACCATGCTGGGCGTGTTCCGGGTCAACACCTGGGTGGCGTTCTTCGCCGCCACCGGCGTCATCCTGTCGGCCGCCTACGCGCTCTGGCTCTACCGCCGGGTGATCTTCGGCGCATTGACCAAGGAGAGCCTGAAGGGCCTGCTCGATCTGTCGCCGCGCGAGAAGGTGATCATCTACCCGCTGGTCGTGCTGGTCATCTTCTTCGGCGTCTATCCCGCCCCGGTCTTCGACGCGACGGCCGAATCGGTCAAGTCGCTCGTCACCAATGTCACTGCATCCATCGGCGCCGCGCAGACCGCGGCGGCGAACTGACCAGAGGTTTTGCGAACCATGACGCCGGACCTTCTCTCCAGCCTGTCACTCTCGACGCCAGAGCTGATCCTTGCCGTCGGCGCGCTGGCGCTGCTGATGGTCGGAGCCTATTCGCGCGCCAACACGGCCAACACGGTAACCGGCCTTGCGGTTGCCGTGCTGGCGATCGCGGGCGCCTGGCTGATCTTCCGAACCGGGCAGGGCAGCGCTTACGGCAATGCCTTCATCCAGGATTCCTTCGCCCGCTTCATGAAGGTGCTGGCGCTGGTCGGCTCGGCGGTGACGCTGGTGATGTCGATGCGCTTTGCCAAAGCTGAACGCTTCGACAAGTTCGAATATCCGGTGCTGATCCTGCTCTGCACGCTCGGCATGATGCTGATGATCTCGGCCAACAGCATGATCGGCCTCTATCTCGGCCTCGAGCTGCAGTCGCTGGCGATCTATGTGCTGTGCGCGATCAATCGCGACAATCTGCGCTCGACCGAAGCAGGCCTCAAATATTTCGTCCTCGGCGCGCTGTCGTCGGGCATGCTGCTCTATGGCATCAGCCTGGTCTACGGCTACACCGGCAACACCGGCTTCCAGGAGATCGCTTCTGCGCTCGGCAGCGGCGAGCGCCAGCTCGGTCTCGTTTTCGGCCTCGTCTTCGTGCTGGCCGGCCTGGCCTTCAAGATCTCGGCGGTGCCGTTCCACATGTGGACGCCAGATGTCTATGAGGGCGCGCCGACACCGGTGACGGCCTTTTTGGCGGCAGCACCGAAGATGGCGGCGATGGCGCTGATGGTGCGCGTCACCATGGGTGCGTTCAAGCCGATCGCCTCCGACTGGCAGCAGATCATCGTCTTCATCTCGATCGCCTCGATGGCGCTTGGTGCTTTCGCCGCCATCGGCCAGACCAACATCAAGCGGCTGATGGCCTATTCCTCGATCGGCCATATGGGCTATGCGCTGGTCGGCCTTGCCGCCAACAGCCAGGCTGGCGTGCGCGGCGTTGCCATCTACATGCTGATCTATCTGGTGATGACGCTCGGCACCTTCGCCTTCATCCTCGCCATGCGGCGCAAGGAAGGCAATGTCGAGCAGATCAGCGAGCTGGCCGGCCTGTCGTCGACCAATCCGATCATGGCGACGATCCTGACCATCCTGATGTTCTCGCTGGCCGGCATCCCGCCGCTCGCCGGCTTCTGGGGGAAATGGTACGTCTTCCTCGCCGCCATCAACGCCAATCTCTATGCGCTGGCGATCATCGGCGTGCTGGCCTCGGTGGTGGGCGCCTATTACTATTTGCGCATCATCAAGATCATGTGGTTCGACGAACCGGTCGGCGGCTTCGTGCCGATGGCGAGCGAATTGCGTGTCGTGCTCGGCGTCTCCGGCGCCTTCGTGCTGTTCTACGTGCTGATCGGCGGGCCGATCGGCACCTATGCCGAAGCCGCCGCCAAGACGTTTTTCTAGTCGGCATGGCATTTCGGCTGGCTCCAACCTCGGCGTCGGATGGGTTCCGGCTCGAGGCGCATGAGAGCGTCGGCTCCACCAATGCGCTGGCACTGGACCACGCAAGGGCAGGCGACCCCGGCAAATTGTGGGTCGTTTCCAAGAAACAGGAAAGCGGGCGTGGCCGGCGCGGCCGCGTCTGGGCAACGCCAGAAGGCAACCTCGCGGCGACGCTGCTCGTCATCACCAAGGCAGAGCTTCGCCTTGCCGCGACGCTGGGCTTCGTCGCCGGGCTGGCGCTGGCCGATGCTCTCGATGCCGTGGTGCCGAAGGGCCGGATCGCCATCGGCCTCGACGGTGGCAGCGAAGGGAAAAACCGTTTCGAGCTGAAATGGCCGAACGACGTGCTTGCCTCCGGCGCCAAGCTGGCCGGCATCCTGCTGGAATCGGCAATTCTGGAAGGCGGCCGTTTCGCGGTGGCGGTCGGCATAGGCGTCAATGTGGTGGCATACCCCGAGGATTTGCCCTATCCCGCAACATCACTCAGCGCGCTGGGTGCGGCATGCGATGCGGAAACACTGTTCCTGGCGCTGTCGGATGCCTGGAGCGAGAATGCCCGGTTGTGGGATGAGGGGCGCGGACTTGCCGCCGTCAGGCGACGGTGGCTTGATCGTGCTGCGGGGCTTGGCGGCGAGGTTGCTGTCAGAATTGACGGTAATGTGGTGCGTGGGGTGTTCGAGACCATTGACGAGGACTGCCGTTTCGTGATCCGCGACGATGAAGGTTCGGTTCGGACGATCGCCGCCGGCGATGTGCATTTCGGCGCGGTCGCTTCGGCCAGGGCATAGGGCCGTTCATGAACGGTTCTAACTGTTTGTTTTTGCGCAACTCCGGTGGGAAGACCGTTACACACTTTTCCCGGAATTGCTTTTTGGGCTTGGCCTGAGGGCCAGGAAGGGAAAAATCATGGCGAAAGCGGAAACCGCCGAACTCGTCTTCGTGCCGCTCGGCGGCGTCGGCGAGATCGGCATGAACTTCGCTCTTTACGGCTACGGGCCGCCCAATGCGCGCGAATGGATCGTCATCGATGTCGGGGTGACCTTCCCCGATGCCAGCCTGCCGGGCGTCGACCTGGTGCTGCCCGACACGCGCTTCATCGAGGAGAACCTCGCCAATCTGCGCGGCATCATCATCACGCACGCGCATGAAGACCATTACGGCGCGCTGCTCGACACATGGCCGAAGCTGAAGGCACCGGTCTGGATGACGCCGTTCAGCGCCGGCCTGCTGGAAGCCAAGCGGCAAGGCGAGCAGGGCGCGCCGAAAATACCGGTCACGATCTACCGGGCGGGCGAGAAATTCACCGTCGGCCCGTTCGAGATCGAAGCCATTCCGGTCGCGCACTCGATTCCCGAGCCGATGTCGCTGGCGATCACCTCGCCGGCCGGCATCGTCATCCATACCGGTGACTGGAAGATCGATCCGGAGCCGACGATCGGGCCGAAGACCGACGAGGCGCGTTTCCGGGCCTATGGCGACAAGGGCGTTCTGGCGCTGATCTGCGATTCGACCAATGCGCTGCGCGAAGGTGAGTCGCCTTCGGAAGTGGCTGTGGGCGAGGGCCTCAAGGGCGTCATCCAGGCGGCCAAGGGCCGTGTCGCCGTCACCACATTCTCCTCCAATGTCGGACGCATCGTCTCCATTGCCAAGGCGGCGCGCGATGCCGGACGCCAGTGCCTGGTGCTTGGCCGTTCGCTGAAGCGGGTCATCGATGTGGCCGGCGAACTTGGCTACATGGACGGTCTGCCGGAGTTCATCGCCGAGGAGGATTTTGGTTTCATCCCGCGCGAAAACCTGGTCATCATCTGCACCGGCAGCCAGGGCGAGCCGCTGGCCGCACTGGCCAAGCTGTCGCGCGAAGAGATGAAGTCGGTGTCACTGACGGCAGGCGACACGGTGGTGTTTTCCTCGCGTACCATTCCCGGCAACGAGAAGGCGATCCTCGAGATCAAGAACCGTCTGATCGATCTCGGCGTCAAGATCATCGAGGACGGCGATGCACTGGTGCATGTCTCCGGCCATCCGCGACGCAGCGAATTGCGCAAGATGTATGAATGGGTGCGCCCGCGGATCGGCGTTCCCGTGCATGGCGAGGCGGCACATCTGGTGGCGCAGGGCTCGCTGATGTCGACATCGGGCATCGGCCAGGTGGCGCAGGTGCGCGACGGCGACATGCTCAGGCTTGCTCCCGGCCCAGCCACCATCATGGATCAGGTGCCGTTCGGCCGTATCTACAAGGATGGCAGACTGATCGGCACCGATCAGGCGATGGGCATCCGTGACCGGCGCAAGCTGTCCTTTGCCGGCCATGTCGCGGTCAATGTCGTGCTCGACGACAAATATGAGCTTGCCGGCGATCCCGACCTGGTCGCCATCGGTGTCGCAGAGGCCGATGGCCGTGGCGAGTCGCTGGAAGATCTGATGATCGATGCGGCAATCGGCGCGGTGGACTCGATCCCCCGTCAGCGCCGAAAAGACCTCGACCTGGTGCAGGAAGCAGTGCGGCGCGCCGTGCGCGGCGCCGCCAACGAAGCCTGGGGCAAGAAGCCGCTGGTGACTGTATTCGTCACAAGGTGACGAAAGGGAGTAGGGGAATAGGGGAATAGGAAGAGCAAGCAGCTGATATATCTGTCTTCCCCTACTCCCTTATTCCCCTACTCCCTTACCTGGGAGTGCCAATGCTCGGACGACTGAACCATGTCGCGCTTGCCGTGCCGGATCTGGCTGCTGCCGTCGCTGCCTATCGCAACACGCTCGGCGCGGAAGTGACGGCGCCGCAGGCGCTGCCGGAGCATGGGGTGACGGTGGTGTTCGTCAATGTCGGCAACACCAAGATCGAACTTCTGGAGCCCTTGGGCGAGGGGTCGCCGATCGCCGCCTTCCTGGAGAAGAACCCTTCCGGCGGCATGCATCATCTTTGCTACGAGGTCGATGACATCCTGGCCGCGCGCGATCAGCTCAAGGCCGCCGGCGCCCGCGTGCTGGGCGACGGCAATCCGAAGATCGGCGCGCACGGCAAGCCGGTGCTGTTCCTGCATCCGAAGGATTTCTTCGGAACGCTGATCGAACTGGAGCAATCATGAGCTGGGTTTCGTTCACCGCCCTGTTTTTCGCGACCTGGTGGGTGGTGCTGTTCGCTGTGCTGCCGTTCAGCGTGAGGACGCAGGACGACGATCGTGACGTGACGCTTGGCACGGTTCCGAGCGCGCCGCGCGGACCTCACATGCTGCGCGCCGTGATCCGCACCACCATCGCCA
Source organism: Mesorhizobium sp. M0491 (assembly GCF_040321265.1). Lineage (NCBI taxonomy): Bacteria > Pseudomonadati > Pseudomonadota > Alphaproteobacteria > Hyphomicrobiales > Phyllobacteriaceae > Mesorhizobium > Mesorhizobium sp. M0491. The sequence goes on along the minus strand of NZ_JAMYRE010000033.1, from coordinate 13,780 downwards.
CCGCGATCCTGATGGGCATTTTCTATGGCCTGACGCATGGGCTGGGATACAGCCTCAACGACATCCCGCACATCGTGCCGGAATTCAGCCAAACCCCAGCCAAATAGCCGGTCCCGGCCCAAGAAGATTTGTCCGGCAAAGACGTTTTCATCCGTCGGAACAGCTTGGTTCCAGACAGGAATGCCGTGCCGTTTTGCGGCCGGACGAGCGCTGACGCTAGGTAAGGTGGTTTGGCAACGCGTTGCGCTAAGCAGATGATTGCACAAAAAAAATGCAAGGCACGAGGCCTTGCAATTTAAACGCGTCCGATCTGTTTCCGGTTTCCGGCGGCAGCGAGTAACCGCGCCTAGATCGCATCCTCCCAAGACTTTGACCGCGTAGGAGAGCAGATTTTTTTCTACCCTCTCGGTTATCGAGGTACATTAGCCTAAGGCGAATGAAAATGTCACGAAGAATTTTGCCTTGAAACGGGCATTCTCGTGCTGCACTGCACAATAGTGTGGCAGGCGTTGCTTGGCGAACGATCATCAAGACGCGCGCGGTGACCGGGAGGCCTTGCAGCGCCGTGGGTCTTTTAGGCGGGCGAAGGACGGTGCGACGCTTCTGATCCCGGCTATCCCGTGCTTTTTGAAAATCGATTGCCGCTTTCGGGCCGATGCGTCCGGGTTCCCATTCCGCCTTGAAATGGCTATGAAGCCGGGTCAAGCAAGCCAAAGTCGCGCCGATTCTGACGCGGCCATCCTCACTCACGGACCAGTCCATGCGTTTGTCGCGCTATTTCCTGCCTATCCTCAAAGAAAATCCGCGCGAGGCCGAGATCGTCTCGCACCGGCTGATGCTGCGCGCCGGCATGATCCGCCAGCAGGGGCAGGGCAGTTTCTCGTGGCTGCCACTCGGCAAGCGGGTGCTGGACAAGGTCTGCCGCATCATCCGTGAGGAGCAGAATCGCGCCGGTGCGCTGGAAATCCTGATGCCGACCATCCAGTCGGCCGATCTGTGGCGCGAAAGCGGCCGCTATGACGACTACGGCAAGGAGATGCTGCGCATCAAGGACCGGCAGGACCGCGACATGCTCTACGGCCCGACCAATGAGGAAGTGGTCACCGAGATCGTCCGCGCCTATGTGAAGTCCTACAAGGACCTACCGCTCAATCTCTACCACATCCAGTGGAAGTTCCGCGACGAAGTGCGGCCGCGCTTCGGCGTCATGCGTTCGCGCGAGTTCCTGATGAAGGACGCCTATTCTTTCGACCTCGACTTCGAGGGCGCCAGGACGGCCTACAACAGGATGTTCGTGTCCTATCTCCGGACTTTTACGCGCATGGGGCTGCAGGCAATACCGATGCGGGCCGACACCGGGCCGATCGGCGGCGATCTCAGCCATGAATTCATCATCCTGGCCGACACCGGCGAGAGCCAGGTCTATTGCCACCGCGACTATCTTTCGCTCGATGTGCCCGGAGAGAAGACCGACTTCGCCAATGCCGCCGAGATCGGCGATATCGTGAAGACTTGGACGACACCCTACGCGGCCACCGACGAGATGCATGACGAGGCGGCGTGGGAGAAGATCGGCGAGAGCGACAAGGTTTCGGCGCGCGGCATCGAGGTCGGCCACATCTTCCATTTCGGCGACAAATATTCGAAGCCCCTGGGCGCCAAGGTGACTGGGCCCGACGGCAAGGATCATTTCGTCTCCGGAGGCTCCTACGGCATCGGTCCGTCGCGGCTGGTCGCGGCGATCATCGAAGCCAGCCATGACGACAACGGCATCATCTGGCCGGAGGCGGTGGCGCCGTTCGACATCGGGCTGATCAACATGAAGGCGGGCGACGCCGAGTGCGACCGCGTCTGCGACGAACTGCATGCCGCTTTCGTCGCCGCCGGCAAGGACGTGCTCTACGACGACACCGATCAGCGGCCCGGCGGCAAGTTCGCCACCGCCGATCTGATCGGCCTTCCCTGGCAAGTGATCGTCGGCCCGCGCGGTGTCGCCGCCGGCGAGATCGAGATCAAGAATCGCAAGACCGGCGAGCGCGAGACGCTGCCGATCGCAGACGTGAAAAAGCGCTTCGGTGTCGCCGCATGAGCGAGGCGGTGGCGGCAAGACCGGTCGGCGCCGGACCCTTTTCCATCTTCGAGCGCATGGTTGCCTGGCGCTATCTGCGTTCGCGGCGCAAGGAGACGGTGATCTCCGTGATCGCCTCGATCTCCTTCCTCGGCATCATGCTGGGCGTCGCCACGCTGATCGTGGTCATGGCGGTGATGAACGGTTTCAGGGCGGAGCTTTTGACGCGCATCCTCGGCGTCAACGGCCACCTGATCGTGCAGCCGCTCGATTCGCCGTTGGAGGACTATGCGCAGGTCGCCAGCCGCATCAACGGTGTAGCAGGCGTCAAATACGCCATCCCGCTGATCGATGGCCAGGTGCTTGCGCAAGGCAATGTCGGCGGCGGAACCGGAGCGCTGGTGCGCGGCATACGCGGCGAGGATCTGAGCAAGATCGCCATCGTTGCCAGCAACATCAAGCAGGGTTCGATCGCCGATTTCGACTCTGGCGAGGGGGTTGCCATCGGCAAGCGCATGGCCGAGAATCTCGGCCTGACGCTTGGCGATACCATCACCTTGATTTCGCCCGACGGCGACGTGACGCCGATCGGCACCACGCCGCGCATGAAGGGCTACAAGATCGCGGCGATCTTCGAAGTCGGCATGTCCGAATATGACACCTCCATCGTCTACATGCCGTTTTCCGAAGCGCAGCTCTATTTCAACATGGATGGGCGGGCGCAGACGATCGAGATCTATGTCGACAATCCAGACGATGTCGATGCGCTGAAACCGAAGGTGGAGGCGGCGGCGCAGCGGCCGATCGACATGGTCGACTGGCGCCAGCGCAACGAGACCTTCTTCTCCGCCCTGCAGGTCGAGCGCAACGTCATGTTCATGATCCTGACGCTGATCGTGCTGGTGGCGGCGCTGAACATCATCTCCGGCCTGATCATGCTGGTGAAGGACAAGGGCCACGACATCGCCATCCTGCGCACCATGGGGGCTTCGCGCGGCGCCATCCTGCGCATCTTCCTGATGACGGGTGCGGCGATCGGCGTGACCGGCACGCTTGCCGGTGTGCTGCTCGGCGTGCTGATCTGCACCAACATCGAATCCATCCGCCAGTTCTTCTCATGGATGACCGGCAAGGTGCTGTTCAATCCTGAACTCTATTTCCTCAGCCAGTTGCCGGCGAAGATGGATCCACGCGAGACCACCTATGTCGTCCTGATGGCGCTCGGCCTGTCCTTCCTGGCAACGGTGTTTCCGGCATGGCGCGCCGCGCGTCTCGATCCGGTCGAAGCCTTGAGGTACGAGTAGTGGCCGAGGTCATTATCGAGCTGAAGAGCGTCGAGCGGCACTATGTCCAGGGGCCGCGCAAGCTCACCATCCTGAACGGCGCCGATTTCTCGCTGAAGCGCGGTGAGATGGTGGCGCTGGTGGCGCCGTCGGGCACCGGCAAGTCGACGCTGCTGCACACCGCCGGCCTGCTGGAGCGTCCCGACGCCGGTGACGTCATCCTGGCCGGCCGTGCCTGCGGGCGGCTTTCCGACGACGAGCGCACGGCGATCCGCCGCAACGATGTCGGCTTCGTCTACCAGTTCCATCACCTGCTGCCGGAATTCTCGGCGCTGGAAAACATCATGATGCCGCAGCTCATCAAAGGGCTGAGCCGCAAGGACGCGGCCGAGCGCGCGGCGCAGCTGCTCGATTACATGCAGATCGGCAAGCGCGCGTCGCACCGGCCGTCCGAACTCTCCGGCGGCGAGCAGCAGCGCGTCGCCATTGCCCGCGCGGTTGCCAATGCGCCGCTGGTGCTGCTGGCGGACGAGCCGACCGGCAATCTCGATCCGGTCACCGCGTCTTATGTGTTCGAGGCGCTGGCGGCACTGGTCAAGCAATCGGGCCTCGCAGCGCTGATCGCCACCCACAATCACGAACTGGCATCGCGCATGGACCGGCGCGTCACGCTGGCCGACGGCAAAGTGGTGCCGCTTTAGTCTCCGATGTCGTCATCCTAGGGGGAGCTCCGCGGAGCGGAGCGTAGACCCTAGGATCCATGCCGTTACTTTCGAGACAAATGCAGGGGTCGAGGATATGCGACCTTTATCAGAGCGATAATTCTGCACCGTAGCATCGCCCCTAGGTCACGGCATGGATCCTAGGGTCTGTGCGCGTCGCTCCGCCCCTTGCTCCGCCCTAGGATGACGAAGCAATGGGTGTATTGGCTAATCGCAAAGGCTGCGATCTCCCCACGTGGCACCGTCCGACGCCCATCAACCCTTTCTTAACCCTGCCGATTTGATCGCCCGGAAATTCCGAATGCGGGCGGATCGTGCCCGTTGACTTTGAAACAAAATTAGAACAAAATACGAACATATCAACAACAGGAGAGAGTTATGACCGATCTGGTTCAGGATGTCATCTCACTGGTTTGCATGAGCACCTTTCTCGTTTCCATGGCGATCTGGATCGGAGCCATGTGATTTGGCGGCATTCGTCGCCGCGGGGACTGGGCGGTCGAAAGTCGTTCCCGCGTTAAGCTTTTCTTGCCGCCGCGACGTTAGGGTGCCTGAAAGACAGGGAGCAACGTCCAAGTGTCGCCCATCGTCACGGCCATTCTCGTGGCCAGCAATCTCGGGCTGATCTTTCTCTTGATAACCGTGCCGCTGGGTCTGCGCACGGTCCGGCTGACCCGTCTGGTGGCAATGGATCGTCAGCGCCTCTGGCAGGCGCTGTGGCCGCTCGGCAGCGATGCCGGCTGGTCCGGTGAGATCCTTTCCGCCGAGGCGCCGGACGGCGAGGGCGTGGCCCGCATCACGCTGTCGTGGGAAGGTCGCGACGGCAAGCCGATCGAACGCAAGTCGCGGTTTGAGGACGTCGTCGAAGGTATCAGCTTCTCGATGCGTGTCATTGAGGACACCGCGCTCGATGCTTCGTTCTGGAAGGACTTTTCCGAAACCGCCGAACTCGTTTCCGAGGGCAACGGCACGCGGGTGACGCTCAGCCAGACCGATCGCTATCGCGGCGTCGCCTTCCTGGTGTTCCGCTATTTCGCCCTGTGCCGCGAACTCTCCAAGCTGCAGCGCTGGGCGCGGACCGGGGAGTATCGCAAGGGCGGTTGGTTCGAGCATCCGTTGAGCCAGGTCGGTTTCGCCGGGCTTTCGGCGCTGATCCTGTGGCCATTCTTCGGCCTTCACTTCGGCGGCCTGGCACTGGCCGCGATCCTCACATCGGTGGTCGCCCTGCATGAGCTTGGCCATATGGCGGCGTTTCGGCTTATGGGCCACAACCGGGCACGGATGATCTTCATTCCGCTGCTCGGCGGCATCGCCATTGGCGGGCGGCCCTATGACAGCCGTTTCGAAGTCGCCTTCGTGGCGCTGATGGGCGCCGGCTTCTCCGCATTCCTGGTGCCGATCGCTATCGCCGCCAGCACCTTTGCCGGCGCTGAAGGACATCGGCTGGCGGCGGCGCTGCTGGCGACCCTGGCCGGCTTTGCCGCACTGTTCAACATCGCCAATCTGGTGCCGGTGTGGAAATTCGACGGCGGTCAGGTGCTGCGCCAGATCTGTCCGGGGCCGGTCGCGCTGGCGCTGGCTTCCTTCTTCCTGCTCTCGGCTTTCCTGGCCGTGGGTTGGCAGGCCGGCTTTTCCTCCAACTTCCTGCTCGCGACGGGAGCGGTGTTTTCGATCCTCAGCCTGCTGACGATGAGCAGCGGAATAAAGCCGCGTCACGAGCTGAAGCCGATCCGCACCATCGACCGCCTCGCCATGGCCGCGGCGTTGCTGGCGGTGTTCGCCATCCATGGCTATGGCGTCCTGTGGGCCTCCGCCCAGCTCATCTGAGGTGTGTTGATATTCAGATGGATGCCGGCCTGTGAATCACACATAGCTTGAGCCGTACCGGATCAGGAAGAATCAGCCGGCCTTGCGCTCGGCTTCGACAGGCAAAGCCGTGGCGGGACCGAACACATCCTCGAAGGCGGATTTCAGCGCCAGGTCAAGATCGGCCATGGTCAGGGGAAGGCCGAGGTCGACGAGGCTGGTGACGCCGTGGTCCTGCACGCCGCAAGGCACGATGCCGCTGAAATGGTCGAGATCGGGCTCGACATTGATGGCGATGCCGTGGAAGCTCACCCAACGCCGCAGCCGAATGCCTATGGCCGCGATCTTGTCCTCCGCCGGCGAGCCGTCCGGCAGGGCAGGGCGATTCGGCCGCACGACCCAGACGCCGACCCGGTCCTCGCGGCGTTCGCCATGCACATTGAAGGCGGCGAGCGTGCCGATGATCCACTGTTCGAGCGCCGCGACGAAGGCGCGGACGTCCTCGCGCCGCCGCTTCAGATCAAGCATGACATAGGCGACCCGCTGGCCCGGCCCATGATAGGTGTATTCGCCGCCGCGTCCCGCCGAAAACACCGGGAAGCGGTCGGCGTCGATCAGATCCTCGCCGCGGGCGCTGGTGCCGGCCGTGTAGAGCGGCGGGTGTTCGACCAGCCAGACCATCTCGCCGGCGGCCCCGCTGCGGATCGCCTCGGCGCGCGCCTCCATGAAGGCAAGTGCTTCGGGATAGGCGGTAAGGCCGGGCTCGATCAGCCATTCGACCGGTGCTGAACCGGGGAGCGGCAGGAACGACGTGGCGATCTGGCTGCGTTCGGGCATGGCGTATCGTCTTTTCGCTTATGCATGTCGCGTCCCAAAACCGCGCCGCACCTTTGGGTGACATCAACCTGCCTTCCATATGGCGACATTAGGCGCAAACGTCCAGTTCCGGGGCTGCATTCGAGCCCTGTGGAGCATTATGCCAATCGCCTGACATTATTGCTTGCCGTGCACTTGTTTCGCCGGAAACGATTTGCTACACGCCGCGAGCCGGTCGGTTCCGGCTCTACCACGTGCGGTCGTGGCGGAATTGGTAGACGCGCAGCGTTGAGGTCGCTGTGGGGCAACCCGTGGAAGTTCGAGTCTTCTCGACCGCACCATTCTCTTCCCAGAGTCCGATTTGTACCGGTCTCGCCCGCTGCGGGCCGGGCGCATTTCGTTTGATATTCCCGCACTTTACGCCACTTTCTTTCTGAGCATCGGATTCTCCCAAAACCGGTTTCCCCTTTTGGGTCCGATGCTCTAGACCTGATTTGCACCTTTTCCGGGATTCTTGTGGCGGGAGGCGCTGGTGGAAGGCGAGCACGAACGGACGACCGGCGCCAGGGCCGCCGAGGACAACCACGCCGATATCTATGGCGAGGACGGCGCCGTGCTTTCGTCCTTCCTGGCGCGGATTGGCGCGGCGATCGCAGACCGCGACACGCTGACCCTCAAGCATGAAGTCGACGACCTGCACCAGTCGGAACTCGGCGACCTGCTCGAGGCGCTGCATCCCGAACAGCGCCGCGCGCTGGTCGAACTCCTGGGCGCCGATTTCGACTTCTCCTCGCTGACGGAGGTCGACGAGGCCATCCGTATGGAGATCGTCGACAATCTGCCCAATGCGCAGATCGCGCAGGCGGTGCAGGAGCTCGATTCCGACGACGCCGTCTACATTCTCGAGGATCTCGACCAGGAAGACCAGGACGAGATCCTGTCGCAACTGCCGTTCACCGAGCGGATCAGGCTGCGCCGCTCGCTTGATTATCCCGAAGAGACGGCCGGCCGCCGCATGCAGACCGAGTTCGTCGCGGTTCCGCCGTTCTGGACGATCGGCCAGACCATCGACTACATGCGCGAGGACAACAACCTTCCCGAGCGCTTCAGCCAGATCTTCGTCATCGATCCGACCTTCAAGCTGCTCGGCGCCATCGACCTCGACCAGATCCTGAGGACCAAGCGTTCGGTCAAGGTCGAGGAAGTGATGCACGAGACGCGGCACGCCATTCCGGCCACCATGGACCAGGAAGAGGCTGCGCGGGAATTCGAGCAGTACGATCTTTTGTCGGCCGCAGTCGTCGACGAGAACGAACGGCTGGTTGGCGTTCTGACCATCGACGATGTCGTCGACGTCATCCAGCAGGAGGCCGAGGAAGATTTGATGCGCATGGGCGGCGTCGGCGACGAAGAGCTTTCCGACAGCATCTTTTCGACCTCGCGATCACGCGTTCCGTGGTTGCTTATCAACCTTCTGACCGCGTTCCTGGCGGCGTCGGTGATCAGCCTGTTCGACCGCACGATCGAACATATCGTCGCACTGGCGGTGCTGATGCCGATCGTCGCAGGCATGGGCGGCAATGCCGGCTCGCAAACCATGACCGTCACCGTGCGGGCGTTGGCGACCAGGGATCTCGACATCTACAATGCCGGCCGCATCATTCGCCGCGAGATGGGTGTCGGCTTCATCAACGGCATCGTCTTCGCCATCCTGATCGGCATCGTTGCGGCAGCCTGGTTCCGTGACCCCAATCTGGGCGGCATCATCGCGGCGGCGATGATCATCAACATGTTCGTGGCCGCCCTGGCCGGCATCCTGATTCCGCTGCTGCTCGATCGTTTCAAGATCGATCCGGCGGTCGCTTCGGCGGTCTTCGTCACCACGGTTACCGACGTCGTCGGTTTCTTTGCATTTCTCGGCATCGCCACGTGGTGGTTCGGTGTGCCCTGAAGGCACGCCTTTTGGCTTAATTGACTTTTACGTAAATGCCGTGCGAGGCTTGCGCGGGGCGCCATGTCGATTCCGGCATGGCATGGGTTTTGGTTCGGGACATAAGGGTGACGCCGGCATGGCGATCGCCCCTTGGTTTCGGCGTGCGGGAGTGGCAATGCGAGAATATTATTCGATCACCGAGTTGACCCGTGAGTTCGATGTGTCGACGCGGACGCTGCGCTTTTACGAGGACGAAGGGCTGGTGCAGCCGGTGCGGCGTGGCCGCACGCGGCTGTTTCGCCCCTCCGACCGCCACCTCATCCGTCAGATCATGCGCGGCAAGAGGCTTGGTTTCTCGATCAACGAAATCCGCGAAATCATCCAGATGTACAGGGAGCCGCCCGGCGAAGTCGGCCAGCTCAACCTGATGATCAAGCGCATCGAGGAAAAGCGCGAGGATCTCCGGCAGAAGCGCCGCGACCTCGAGGAGACGCTGGCTGAACTCGACCAGGCCGAGGAGTCTTGTGTGGAGCGGCTGGTCGAGCTTGGCGTGAATACCTGAGCGGACTGGATTCTATCGCGCGTTAGCGTTCGGAATGAGCGGAAACGTCTATTCCTTCTGCAATGCACCGCGACGGCGCAGAACTTTGCTCCGCTGCACTCCTAGACCGAGGTCACGGCATGGATCCTAGGGTCTCCGCGACGGAGCTGCGCTCCTGCTTCGCCCTAGGATGACGAAGTTCGCAAGACTTAGGCTAATCGCCGAAGTGTGCACCTGTCAAAACCTCTCCGCGATGGAAACCGGAGCGCCAGCTCAAATCCAGCGGCGCACGCGTTTCGCGTAGTCGCGGTATTTCTTGCCGAATTTTGCCGCCAGCATCTTTTCCTCGCCTTCGATCGCCATTTTTTGCGTGGCATAGGCGGCGATGAAGGCGAGCGGCAGGAACCACACGATGCCCGAGACAAAGGCGACGCCGATCAACAGCAGGGTGTTGGCCAGATACATCGGATTGCGGGTGATGCCGAAGGGACCCGTGGTGACCAGGTGATCGGGCACAGCGTTCGGGTTCAGCGTGGTCTTGGCGCGGACCATGGTGCGGATCGCGGTGACCCAGAGCGCTGCAACGGCAAGCAGCACCACCCAGCCGGCGGCGAAAAGAATGTCGCCCAGGAGGTCACCGATCCAGGGCAGGGGATAGAGCAGGCCCAGCGCGATGCTGATGGCGATCGCGGCGGTGTAGATCAGCGGCGGCCACGGTATGAGCCCCGGCTTCGGCTGGTTCTCGGTCATTTGACCCCTTCCTCCATCAACTTGCTGTCCGTCTTGGCGGTACACATGCCGGCGAGATCGGACAGATGCGTCTTCCATTCCGCAGTCTGGTCGTTGTTGTAGAGCCGATCAAGCGTCGCCTCGCCCTCGAGCGTATCGAGCATGCAGACACAGTAGCTCGTACAGAACTCGGTGTCGCGCGACTGCTCGCAGGACAGCTGGCAGGTTTTGAGGAAATTCACCTGCGGGGTTTCGACCTGCGCCGGCATGATCTGCGAGAACAGCCAGACGCAGCCGATCAGCAATGGCTGGTGGATCAGGTAGAACGCCAGGCTGTGCCGGCCGATAAAGACCAGCGGGTTGGCCCAGCGACCGGGCGCCAATTCGGCAAGCCGGGCAAGCACGCCTGAACCGGCGGCGAGTTTCGTCACCGCGATGCCTGCAAGCACGGCGCCGAACCATGGAAACAACGGAACGTAGTCGTTGGAGCGTGGATTGTTAGCCGACAGGCCTACCCACCACAGCCATGGGTGATCGAACGCCTCGAGGCGCAGATAGACAGGCGCCGCAATGACGAGCGCGGCGACGACAAGCGTCAGCAGTGCCGGCAGCCGCAGAAAGGCGAGGCCGAGCAGGCTGGCCAGCGCGATCTCGTGCAAAATGCCGAAGAAGATGAATCCATCCGGCGTGGCGATACGGGTGACGACCGATATCGCGATCGCGGCTCCGGCGACCATGGCGAACCGCTTCCAGAAGCCGTTCCAGCGGATTTGTCGGCCATGGGCGAGATACAGGCTGACGCCGACCAGGAACAGGAAGGTCGAAGCGATGCCGCGCGCGTAGATCTTCCACCAGCCGAAGGCGGTCAGGCCGGGATCGGTATAGCCGAAGAACTCCAGGTCCCAGGTGAAATGGTAGCTTGCCATGGCGATCAGCGCGGTGCCGCGCACGATGTCGATGGCGACGATGCGCTTTGGTCGATCCTGAACGGGTGCGGTCGGCGTTTGGATGCTCATGGTCTCGCATTCTGATTCAGCCCCGCTGGAGGACTATCACGGTTGCCCCGCACAAAAGAAGACCGGCAATCCTGCCGATAACGCCGGATCGGCCGCGGCATTGGGCCAGTGCCGGGAAGCCTTTGGCCGGCTTCGCTTTTGCCGGATGCACGTCGGTTTCCTCTTATTGGCACTGGGGTCGCCACGTCAGATTTCACCCGGTGAATCTGCTTCGGGGAAAGCAATGTCCACCCATGTGCGCCATCCGATCTGGCTGCCGGCTCTCAAGGCCGCGGACGCGCGCACCTTCGCGTCGCTCTATGCGGTTGAATCCTTCGCCCGCGCCACGGTGTCGAGCGTCATCCCGATCCAGGCCTACGAGATACTGCACAACGAGCAGATCGTGTCGATGCTCTACACAGTCGTGGCGATGCTCGGCCTGTCGGTGACATTGTTCATGCCGATGCTGATCCGCCGTTTTGCCCGCCGCTGGGTCTACACATCAGGCGCCTGCCTGCTGGCCGTCGGCTCGCTGTTCTTCATCACCGACACGCTCGCCGGGCAACTGGCCGGCATGCTGTGCCGGGTGATGGGCGCCAGCGCGCTGTCGATCACGCTCAACCTCTACATCATGGACCACATCCGCAAGACCGACTTCATGCAGGCCGAATCGCTGCGCATGGCGTGGTCGATGCTGGCCTGGACCGGTGGGCCGACGCTCGGCATCTTCCTCTACACGCGCTTCGGCATCTATGCCGCGCATGGTGCGGTCGCGGTGTTCGCGTTTGCCCTGCTGGCGCTGTTCTGGACCTACCGCCTCGGCGACAACCAGTCCATCCGTCCGGGCAAGACGCGCCCTGTCAATCCGCTCGCCAATATCGGCCGTTTCGTCGCGCAGCCCAGGCTCAGACTGGCCTGGCTGATTGCCTTCGGCCGCTCCTGCTTCTGGACGACGTTCTTCGTCTATGGGCCGCTGTTCATGGTCATCACGGGCGAGGGCAAGCTGGCCGGTGGCCTGCTGGTTTCGGCCGGCAACGCGCTGTTGTTCATGGCGATTTTCTGGGGCAAGGCAGGAAAGCGCTTTGGTGGCCGCGGAACCATGACATTTGCCTATTTCGCCATGTCAGCCGCGCTGCTGGCGGCGGGCTTCGTCGGCGAAACCGTGCCGTTGCTTACCGGCGCCTTCCTGCTCTGTGGTGCCTTCTTCACCATTGCGCTCGACGCCCTCGGCTCGACCGCCTTCATGCGCTCGGTGCGCTCCTATGAAAGATCTCAGATGGCAGCGGTCTACCGCACCTATCGACTTTTCCGAGTTGACGCCGCCGCTGGTCTATTCGGTGGCGCTGGCCTTCTTCGGCCTGGGCTCGGTGTTCGTCACGCTCGGCCTGCTGGCGGCGGTCTGCGGCTTTGTGACGTGGCGCTATCTGCCGAAATCACTTTGACCTTCATGGCGCATTCGCAATGGTCACCGGCGGAATTTGGTTTGCCGGAAGCGAGGATTCTGCCTATAGTCACCGGTGTCGCCGGTTCCATTTTGGAGCCAAGAGGGAATGCGGTGAGGGCGAATTTCGCCCAATGCCGTGGCTGCCCCCGCAACTGTGTGCGGTAGTCCTCTCCATAAACCACTGAGGATTTTTTCTTCGGGAAGGTGGGGAAGGACGCTGATCCGTGAGCCAGGAGACCTGCCGGCGACAGGAAACTGACTTCGATGCCCTCGGGTGGAGGGCGAAAGGACAAGACATGACTACCGCTTCCGTCTCCCTCGGCGCCTCCGTCTCCTCGCAGTCGCGCTTCATGCAGCTCGCGCTTGCCGCGCTGCTCGGCATTTTCGTGATGGGCTTTGTCGGCTTCTCGCATATCGATGCCGTCCATAATGCGGCTCACGACTATCGCCATTCGATGGCGTTTCCCTGCCACTGACGAGGGGCTGACATCATGAATCTGTTTCGCAACGTCGTGTTCATCGCGGCGATCGCAGGGCTCGTGGCCGGCGTCGTCCTCGCCTGCCTGCAGGCCTATGCCACCGTGCCGCTGATCCTGAAGGCGGAAGTTTACGAACAGGCGGGCGGCGGGCATCACCATGACCATGGCGCTCCGGCCGCAACGGATAGCAATGCCATGAGCACAACTGCTCCGGCGGGAGATGCGATGAGCTCTGCTGCCCCGGCTGCGGCGGAAGCCGCTCCGGCAGACGAAGGTTGGGCGCCGGCAGAGGGTTTCGAGCGTTTCGCCTTCAGCGTGCTTGCCAATATCGTCACCGGCATCGGCTTCGCCTTGATCCTGGTCGCGGTCTCCGAATTCGCCGGCGGCATCGGTGGCTGGCGCCAGGGCGTGTTCTGGGGCCTTGCCGGCTTTGCCGTGTTCACGCTGGCGCCGGGCCTCGGCCTGCCGCCGGAACTGCCGGCCATGCCGGCCGCCGATCTCACCCAGCGGCAGATTTGGTGGTGGGCAACGGTGGCGGCAACCACTGCCGGTCTCGGCCTGATCGCGTTCCGCAAGTCGCTGCCGCTGGCGATCCTTGCCGTCCTTTTGATCGTCGCACCGCATGTTGTCGGTGCACCGCAGCCCGACAGTTACGGGACGGCGATTCCGGAAGGGCTGCATCACCAGTTCGTGGTGGCGGTGACCGTGACCAATCTGGTGTTCTGGCTGGTGCTCGGCGCGGTCGTCGGTGTGGTGCGTGGCCGCTTCACCGGCACCGCGACCAGCCTGCGCGACAGCTTTGCCTGATCGCAAGACACTGACCTTCCTCATCGGCGGCGGGGGCCGCCGGCCGACGCCCCCGCCCCCCAAATATTGTGCCCCCCATGCACCCCCCCCGGCCCACTAATCCCCCCCCCCGCCCCGGGGTTTTGGGAGTCGATTAACCCCAACCCAGGCCCCGACA